>JBEGMH010000125.1:0-4714 GCA_041183125.1 Bacteroidota bacterium
AATGAGGCCCAGCGCGATGGGCACGGCGACGCTCAAGCGTGCGCGGGCTGCCTCCAGGTTTTCAAACTGCCCGCCGTAGCGGATGGAGTACCCCGCGGGCAGGGCTAATTTCTCGTCCAGCGTCTGTTGGATATCGGCGACCAGGCTGGCTACATCGCGGTTGCGCACGTTGATGCCTACGTTGATGCGCCGGCGTGCCTGTTCCCGGGAAATCATCATCGGCCCTTCCTGGTATTCCAGCGTGGCCACCTCGCTCAAGGGAATAGAGCGCCCGTCGGGAAGGTGTGCGAAGAGCAGCGCGAGGTCCACGTTCTCCCGATAAGATTCCTGGAGGCGTACGACGAGCTCGAACTGCCGTTCGTTTTCGAATACTACCCCTGCCGCGGAGCCGGCGAACGCAGTGCGCACGAGCGTGTTCAGGCTTTCTATGTCGAGCCCGTACTCAGCGACTTTCTCCCGGTCGAAGCGGACCTGCAACTGGGGGAAGCCCTCTGTTTGCTCCACTTTCACATCCCCGGCACCAGGGATTTTGGACACGAGCTCGCCGGCCCGATCGGCTAATTCTTTCAAGACTTCCGTGTCTTCCCCGAAAATTTTCACGGCAATATCCGTTTTGGCACCCGTCATGAGCTCGTTGAAGCGGAGCTGGATGGGCTGGGTGAACTCAAACGAAGCCCCCGGCACTACCGCTAACCTGGCTTTCATTTTGGCTACCAGCTCCTCCCGGGTTTGGGCACTGGTCCATTCTTCGCGGGGCTTCATGACGATCATGATATCCGCGTCTTCTACGGCCATCGGATCCGTAGGCACTTCGGCGGTGCCGATTTTTGAAACGACATGCCGCACTTCGGGGAAGTGGTCGAGCAGGATCTTCTCCGCTTTCGTGGACGTGCGCACGCTTTCGCTGAGCGAGCTGCCCGGTTGGATGGTCATCTGCATGGCCAGGTCGCCCTCTTCCAGCGTGGGGATAAACTCGGACCCCATGCGGGAAAACACGAACAAGGAAAGGGCCAACAGCAACACAGATGCCCCAAGGATCGCTTTGGGCCATCGCAGCGCTTTCTCCAGAACGGGCTGGTACAGGTTGCGCAAAGACTGGATGAGGCGGTCGGCAAACGTGGGCCTGGAGCGGATGGTTTTAGACAAGGCCAGCGAAGCCATCATCGGTACATAGGTCAGGGAAAGGATCAGCGCACCGAGGATGACAAATGAAAACGAAAGGGCCATCGGGCGGAACATTTTCCCCTCTACCCCGGTCAGCGTCATGACCGGTACAAAGACCACCAGGATGATGATGACCCCGAAAACAGCCGAGCGGAAGAGCTCGGCCGAAGACTTGACCACTACGTTGTCCATCTCCGACCTGCTGAGGGTTTTCCCCGCGTAATACGCTGTCAGGGCGTGCAATACGCCTTCTATGACAATGACGGCGCCGTCCACGACAATGCCAAAATCTATGGCGCCTAATGACATCAGGTTGGCCGAAACCCCGAAGGCGTTCATCAGGATGATGCCGAACAACATGGCCAAGGGGATGACAGAGGCCACAATCAAGCCGGCACGGACATTTCCCAACAGCAGGATGAGTACCAAGATCACGATGATCCCGCCTTCGAGCAGGTTGGTTTTTACGGTGTGGATGGTTTTAGCGACCAGGGTGGCCCGGTCTAGATAGGGATATAGGCTAACCCCCTCCGGCAGGGATTTCCGCACTTCCTCGATCCGCTCCCGTACATTGGCAATGGCCTCCGATGAGTTGGCGCCTTTGAGCATGAGCGTGATGCCCCCCACCGCTTCGCCTTTGCCGTCCATGGTCATCGCCCCGAAACGGTTGGGGCTGCCCAGCCGAACCTGGGCGATATCGCGGATCAGCACAGGGGTTCCCCCGCGCTTGCCCACCACGATGCGACCTATTTCCTCCGTGTTCTTCACCATGCCTTCCGTTCGGATGTAGAAAGCATTCGCGTTTTTTTCGATGTAGCTGCCGCCGCTGTTTTGGTTGTTGCGGGCCAGCGCATCAAACACCTCGGCCAGGGAGAGGTCGAAACTTTGCAGCAGTACGGGGTCTATCGCCACTTCGTACTGTTTTAGCCTACCTCCGAAACTGCTGATTTCGATGATGCCCGGTATCCCGGCCAACTGGCGCTTGACGATCCAGTCTTGTATCGTGCGCAGCTCCATATCGTCGTAGCGCCCTTCATAACCGGGTTTCACCCGCAGTACGTACTGGTAGATTTCCCCCAGGCCCGTCGTGATCGGCATCAACTCCGGCGTGCCCAGCCCTTCCGGGATATTAGCGGTCGCTTCCTCGAGGAGCTCCCGCACCAATTGCCGGGCTTCGAGCACCGGAACCTGTTCTTCGAACACCACCGTGACCACCGATAGCCCAAAACGGGAAATAGAGCGGATCTCCTGCCGCTTGGGCAAATTGGCCAACGCCACTTCTATAGGAAGCGTGATGAACTGCTCCACTTCCTGGGGCGCTAACGAAGGGGAAACGGTCACTACCTGTACCTGGTTGTTCGTGATGTCGGGCACAGCATCCACAGGGAGCTGCTGCAAGGCCATGATGCCGGCAATCACCAGGCCCGCGACGAACAACGCGACGAGCAATTTCTGCCGGACAGAGAACTGTATGAGCGAATAGATCATGAAAAATGGTTTAAAAGGCTACTAGCCCACAAGAAAAGGGCACTGCCTGTTTTTATCCCCGGATTCCTGAAACGGTCACCAGGGCTTACCTTAGAATAAATTAGGTGAAAAGGGGTACACCGTGTCCCCCAAGGCCCGCATAGGGCGCGGCAACGGCCTCTCATGAGCAACCATCTTCCGGGATGGGCATCTTTTTTTATCCATTCTTTGAAAAAAAACCTTCTTCCCCCCCGGGATAGGGCGTTCAAGGACACCTCTACGAAAAAACAGGAGGCTGCAGGATGGGAAGTTTAAATGCCTGCCCGATGAGCGGCAGAAAAGAAAACAGCGATTTCCGAAGGATATCGGGTTGCCCTAATTCGGGCAAGTCCCGGCTCTCTGGGATGCCCAGCAAGGAGACTACTATGTGGTCCAGCGACTGGAACGGCAGGTTGTGGTGGTTGTGGTTTGTTTTCCGGTGTGCGGAGGGCTTCAAAAAGTGAATGCGCAAAAACTCCAGGGCCGTGAAAAAATTTCCCTCTGCCTTCGCTTCCTGTACGTGCAGCGCAAAATGCTGATACGCCTGCACCAGCCGGGGCAACTGGCTGAAGTCAGACCCCGGGAACAGGCTTCCTATCCCCAGGTAACAGGCTACTATCCAAGCAGTGGTTCTCATAGCACAAATATATGCTTTTCTATCGAAAGATAGATAGGTTGCACCCCAATATTGGCGCTACCTGCCCCCGGGTGATATAAATCACGGGCCCTGCTGACGAATTTCATCTTTGCAGGCTCGGGGCGTGCGTAATTTTGAACCAACAAACCAACCAAGCCATGAAAAATCTGATGTTGTTTTTATCCACCTGTATCCTGATCACGCTGACGGCTTTCGACCTGAGTGCACAGGCGGCTTACTCGGTGAAAAGCAGTAAAATGAGCGTATCCGGGACTTCCTCCCTCCACGAATGGGAGATGCAGGTGTCCAAAGTAGCCGCTGATGCCAAGATGAAAGTGACCGCCGGTAAACTGGAAGATATCACCAGCCTCACCGTCACCGTAGCGGCCAAATCGCTCAAAAGCGATAAAGGCAAGATTATGGACGACAAAACCTATGAAGCCCTCAAAGCAGACGCCCACCCGAACATCAGCTTCCAATTGACCGATGTCGAAAGCATCGCCCCGGCCGGGACGGGCTATTCCGTCAAAGCAAAAGGCAACCTGACCATCGCCGGCGTGAAAAAAGCAGTCGCGATGACCGTGACCGCCCAAATCGCCTCCACCGGTGCCATCACCTTTAAGGGGAGCAAAAAAATAGACATGCTGGAATACGGTATGACACCCCCCAAAGCCCTCGCCGGTACCATCAAAGTAGGACCGGAAGTAGAGGTCGGCTTTGAAGTGACCCTGACGCCTCCTGCCCTGTAACCCGGAGGCCCCTCGACAGCAAATATTCCTTTTCTTATACATGAACCTGCTTGCAGGGGGAGTTTGGCCCAAATAGATACCTACACCCTCCTGTACAGCCCTCCTTATGTCTAATCTAAAAAATCTCGACGATTATGAAAACGACAAGAAACTTCCTCGCCCTTGCTCTGGTCCTGTTTGCCGCAGCGAGTTTCGCACAACAATCCGAACTGCAATTCTATCGGCCCTGGAACAAAGACGGCATCAACGTCTTCGAACCAGCTAAAAAAACAGAACAGCCGAAATACGAAGGCTTCAAATTGCGCATAGGCGGTGCGTTCACGCAGTACTACCAGCGCATGCACCACCAGAATGAGCCGAACGGCAAAAACTACCTGTACGGCACCATCGCGTCTGAAAACGAAACGAATTCCGCCGACCTCAACGGCTTTAGCCTCGCCATGGCCAACCTGAACTTCGACTTCCAAATCGAAGATGGCATCCGCGTCTGCCTGGAAAACTATATGTCTGCCCGCCACCACAACGAGTTCTGGGTCAAAGGCGGCTACATCCAAATTGACAAGCTCCCGATGCTGGGCAACCCGGATTGGTACGCCAAAAACTTCCGCGTCAAAATCGGCCACTTCCAGCCGAACTACGGCGACCAGCAGTTCCGCCG
>JBEGMH010000126.1:0-3307 GCA_041183125.1 Bacteroidota bacterium
GGGATGATGGTCACGAGCAGGAATACTTCAAAAAACAGCAGAAAGCTGAAGGGCGTATAAATGGCCTGTAGATAAGAGGGCGGGTGCGCGTTCGCTACCCGGAACATATCGAAGTGGTTCTCGAGGTAAAGGATCGCGAGGTGCACCAGGAACCCGGCAATGGCGATGTACAGGGTCACCTTCTCCACCCAATGGATGAGTGCCGGGGTGAACAAACGGTCGTATAGGCGGGAAAAACGGGCGAGGACGGACATAAGCGGCTATTTGTCGCCAAAATACGAATTTTTAATAAATTGAAAAAGAGAGAATTGCGGGGTTGTGTAAAAGCATTTTGCTGCCCCAGCCCGAAGAATAAAATAATGAACGAGCGCTTGTTTTTTCGATTTTGCCGCGTAAAATCGAAAAAACAAGCGCTCGTTCAAAATATTTTTTGGTGGCATCAGGCGAAAAAGGTCTTTTTATACAACCCCGCAGCCAGGTCATTGGGGCGATCCGTCAGCCCTGCCCCTCCCCGCGGCGAGCTTGCCGATTTCCCTGCCGGCCAACAGGCCCGCTTCGCAATCGAAGCGGTAGTGGATGCAGCCGTAGATCCGGGACTCGGAGGCTTCTTTTGCCATGCTTTCCAACTCGATTGTTTTTTCGGGGAAGAGATAGGACAATACGGTAGCGGCAGCGCTGGAGAACGTGGAATGCCCCGAGGTGTAAGCCGGGAAATTGGGCAGCCCGACCACGGTTTTGATGCGCGGGTTCATCTGGAAAGGGCGCGGGTACATGTAGTAATATTTTGCTTCCCAGCAGGCGATGCCGGCGTCGGCTACGGCGGTGCTGGTCAGGGCCATGACGCGGGCGCTGCGCAGCTCGCTCAGCTTTTGGGAGCGGGCCAGGTCGGCGGCGATGCGGTTCCAGTGGCCGGGCGGGGTATAGCTCCCCGGGCCGTCCGACCAGAAGTTGGCGATGCGCTGTTGTTCGCGGGTGAGGTGGCGGGCATAGCCTAACAGCTCGTCCATATCCTTGCGAAACGCGTCACTGCCCACGGCGGGCGGGGCGGCAGGGCGCAGGGAAGGCAGCATGGCTGGGTCGAAATTCCAGGGGCTCAGCGCCCCAAAGCCGGGCAGCATCCCCGGGCGGGCAGGTATTTCCTGGCTCGTCCAGGGCGTGCTCAGTCCGCGGGCCTTCGCCTGCTCGGTGTATTGGGCCACTACGGCCTGGTTGCCGGCGTTGCGCATGCCGTCGTTGCGCGAGCGGGTCAGCGCAGTGAGCGCTACCTGCCGCCCCAGGGCCGAACCCGCGTCGAGGTCGCTGCGGGTGAAATGGCCGCTCAGCAGGAGGCTTTCGAGGTGCTCCGTTGCCCGTTCCTCCAGGCTGCCGGCTTCGCAGGGGAACATCGCTTTCAGGATCTCCACCGAGGCGCCTGCTACGACCGCATCCTCCGAGGGGTAGGCGGGGAGCTCCGTGGCGGGCTTCAGGTTTTGAATACGGGTATCGGTGCGGTAAGCCGCCGGCCTCCGGTGCAGAAACTTGAAATGCCAGGCCGCCACCAGGGCATCGTACTGGGCAACGCTCAAATACGCAAACGCACGGGAAGCATACGGGGGGTTGGCAAAGGGGAACTTGGGGTAGTCGCAGGGCCGCGTGGCATCGGGAGAGGGATAGCTGCCGTCCGGGTTGCTCTTGGGGGGCAGGTTGTACCGCGCCGCGAGCTCCCGGGCGATTTCCTGCCACCGGTACACTGCACCAGCCGACCACCAGGCAAGGGCTTCTTTTTCGCCTGTCCCTGCCCCGGCCTGCGCAGCCCGTACCGCCGCCAACTCGGCTAAGTAGGCGGCGGAACCAAGGGCGGACGGCACCGGGACCTTGAGGGCCGTGACATCGGGTATTAGGAAAGGTTTCCATGTCCCCCCGGTCGCGTCGCTGCCCGCAGGGGCCAGCGCTTCCAAACGGGGATTCTCGATTTCTTTGTCGCAAGCGGCAAAGAGAAGCAGCAGGGGAAGGGCCCTGAAGAGGAAAGAAATGAAGGGAAAAATACCGGTATTTTTCATGATGATTTTTTTGGAAGGTTCCATGAAAGGTGAAAAAGATGGGCGCGCGCCTGAGGCACTCATTCGGCGGCTTTGTACTGGAAAAGGTACAACAGCCCGGCCTGCAGGGCGGTATGCCGCCCCGCGTTCCTGCCGGCGAAGGCCCGGTTAGCGGAGGCGGTGAGGCCCCAGTGTTTCCCCTGGTATTTCCCCATGATGCCGGCGGAGCTCACGCGCATGCGGTTGGTGGGAAAGGGCATGTCGTTGGGCCGGATATCGTCGCCCGACAAGCAGTGGGAGTGGTCCAGGGTGAGGGCGCTTACCCAGGGACCTTTGCGCCAGCCGAGCAGGGCGCCCGCGTCTAGGACGTTGGGCAGGGGCACCTCGTTGGTGTAGTACAGCTTGCCGTCGTACTGATATGCGTCCCGGTCAATGAAGATATTGCTGCGCCAGGTGTGGCCGGCCCGCAGCGTGAGGTAAAACCCCTGCTGCAACCGGTAGTCCAGCACCGCCCGCGCCGTAGCGGTTTTAGCCTGTAGCCCTATGCACATCGGCAGGAAGTCGGGCACGTAGTCGCTGAGCGGGGCCGATGCCCCTCCTAAGGCGAACACCTTGAGCTTGCCCGGGCCCAAGGGTAGGTCTATAGCCCTGTATTTCAACCATATAGAAAGGTCTTGTACCCCTCTTTGCCCCGCGAGCTGCCCCTGGCTCGCCTGGGAAGCTATATACGGCAGCACGGCGAGCAGGTTGAGGCGGGGGCTCAGGCCTACGGCCCCCATGAGCGTCGCACTCTGGTGCGTGACCGTGCCGAGGTTGGCATTGTCCCGCTGGAGGGGTCCTTCCCAGTACTCGCTCCACTGGCTGCGTCCGTATATTCCGGCAAAGCAGACTTGGCGGTGGTTCATGTACAGCGCATCCGTCGGGGTCTGCGCACTGCCCAAGAAGGGGATAAGGACAAAAAAAGCAATATATAAGGTGTTTTTCATGATTTTTTGATTTTCAGCGAGCGAAAAAATGGCACGCAAAGACGCAAAGACGCAAAGAGGCAAAGCCACGAAGTCGTTTTTTTCTTTGCGTCTTAGCGTCTTTGCGAGATAAAAAATGGCACGCAAAGACGCAAAGGCGCAAAGGGCGTTTTTTCTTGGCGTGTTCTTGTTTTAGCGAGATAAAAAATGTCACGCAAAGGCAAGAAGCCCATTTCTTCTTTGCGTCTTAGCGTCTTTGCGAGATAAAAAATGTCACGCAAAGGCGCAAAGGCGCAAAGGGCGTTTTTTCTTGGCGTGTTCTTG
>JBEGMH010000127.1:0-3639 GCA_041183125.1 Bacteroidota bacterium
GGCAAGCAGACGTGGCGCCAAACCTTGCAAATCCGGGAAGATCCTATGAAATAGGCCCCGTATGGGGTCGTATAAAAAGCCCTTTTTCGCCTGATGCCCCTCGCAACAAGTCTAATGAACGAGCGCTTGTTTTTTTGATTTTGCCGTATAAAATCAAAAAAACAAGCGCTCGTTCATTATTTTATTCTTCAGGCTGGAGCGGCGAAATACTTTTTACACCCCCCCTTACCACTTTAGCAAGGGCAGCACCTTGCGTTTGCCCTCGCTTCCCGTAGCCAGTATCCAGTAGCTCCCCGGTGCCCAGCCGGCACTCTGAATATCCAGCCGGGTACCTTCCTGCAGGATGGTGGGGCCTACCTGCTGCCCCATGCTGTTAAATACTTTTATTCGAACCGGCAGATCAGCAGGGTCGTCCCACTCAAGGGTGAACATTTCGGATACAGGGTTGGGGAAAACGCGTACCGCCCCGGCAAATGGCCGTTCCGTCACCGAGGTGGGGGCATTACTGCCTTTGAAGGTGGTGGGTTGTATTACGAAAGGCCCTGTGCCGTTGGGCACGCGGGCATAGCCTTTATCGGCCTGCTGGGCCCCAAACACCACCTGGTCCACAATGTTCAGACTGGAGTCGGAGAGCGTTACCGACTCTCCACTAGCCGATATTTTCCAGGAGGCATGTAGGGGGCCTTCACTCCCCTCTTCATCGCACCAAACGACAAGGTAGCCCTTGGCAGGGATACTGCTGCCTTTGGGAAAGGCCCACTTGCCCAGGTTTGCGGTGTTGTCGGAGAGGTAAAAACTGCTGAGATCCACTGCGTAGTCGTTGTTGTTGTACAATTCCACCCAGTCCTCGCGGTCACCTGCTTCGTCGCTGGCATCCGCCTGGTTGCTGGCGAGTAGTTCGTTAATGACCACACCTGTAGCTCGGGTACCAGCGGCCACAGCGTAGTAGAACACGTCGTGCTCGGCACCTACCGGCAGGTAAGACGCGGTCAGGGCGGCGTTGTTGGCAATGGCTTCTATATAGTAGCGCACAGGGGAACCCGGTGCAAAACCCGGAATCAAGCCGCCATAGACCCCGTCGTTGGCGGCACCGTCCTGGTGGGTTCCGTCGTCGTACATGCGCTGTTTGGTGAAATGGCCTACCAGGCCCCCTGCGTAATAGAGGTACACAGCAGAGACGGGCACTCCTGTGCCCAGCTTGGCGCGCACGATTGCTGCCTGCCCGGCTTTGGGGGCTTTCCACTCCTCCAAACTGGCATTCAGGTGGAGCGCCGAGAGGATTTCCGGCCCTACTTGGGCTACTTCGGGGTTGCCGAGCAGGAAATTGCGGCGCGTGGCTACGAAGTTTTTCAGTTCGGGGATGCTGTTGGTGTAGGCCTGCGTAGTGTATAATTTTTTGGGGTCGTTGGCTACGAGACCGGCGATTTGGGCGTTGAGTTTGTCAATTAACGCATTGGCATTTTCTATGGTAAAGCTCTCGCGGAGGATACTGCGGTAATGGGCCAGGTAGCGCTGCCGGTATTCCGGGATGTTCAGCAGCTTATTGAGCAGCGGATAGTTGACGTTGGTAGCATTTTTGAAGGGCGTCCAACTGCTACTGGTAGCCAAAGCGGTTTGAAACGTAGAGTTACCGTCGTATTCCAGGGGCAGGGTACGGCCTGTTTCGGGTTCGTAATAGGTGATGTAGTCCATTTTCCCTTTCATAGTGTAGCTATCGTCATCTGTAAAGACATTTTCGACGGCGAGGAACCAGAGGGCGCGGTCTATATCTATGTACTTTCTTACTGTATCCAGGTTGGCGACGGACGCGGTACTCAGAGCATAGCAGGCCTGCGCCAGAGTTTGCCAGGGGTTGGCAATATCGCTGGATTTCAGGCTGTAGTGTGGCTTATAGAGGTTGGTATCGGAACCTAGGTAGTTCATGCCCGCAGTGCCATCCCCCCAACGGGCCGGGGCAGGGCCGGGGCCTGTCGTTTCGACCGTGGCTCGGAAGCGGGCGCCGTCGTTGCTGAGGAACCACTCTTCGAGGAAGGTTTTGTCAACAGATTGCACGTTCGGATAAATGCCCCAATCCTGGTTGTTGAGGTAGAGATGGACGTAGCCTGTTTTGGCGATAGGCGTATAGCGCATGGCCATACGCCCGTACAAGACTTCCCGCATAAAGCTCGGATCGGTATGGGCATTGTTGAATTTCAGGTTTTTGTACCCTAATACGCGCTGCTCGGGGTCTATGAAGTCCGTTTCTACTTCAAAAGATTTCTTTTGCGAAGTCCCGGTCTGGGTATATGAGGTATTGCCCCGAAAACGAACCCCCACGCCTTTGTAGGTGACGCCTTTGTACGTCAGGGTAGCCTCCAGCAGCGTCTCTGACGCGTAGTTACTGGTCAGCCGTGCCCAATAATCGGGCTGGCTAAAAGTAAGATAGACACTTTCGATACTTGCCGTATCATAGAACCCGGAGCTGGCCTGCCTGCCCGACAGCAGCGTGTGCCCGTCCGGGGAAAGGTATAGGGCAGCGGGGAAATCCTGGGCGGAGAGCGGAAGGGCAGCTATCAGCCCCAACAGGAGGGTAGCGGTTTTTATCATAGCGGTGTTTTTTTAAAGGGTGGCGGGGAATGTAGGGGGAAACCGATGCCCGGGCCCCGCTGCGATTCCACCCGCGGCCTATTTCTATGGAAAAGCCGGTTAGAGTCCCTTTGTACTCAAAAAACTACCTTTTTTACCCCGTATCATTTGCCCTGCAACAAACCCTGTTTCCACCTGGCCTTACCAGCGCTAAACCACCACAGCCGAGGGTCCCGCCTCAAGTACGCTTTTATCGGGATCCCTTCGGCTCGCTGAACGGCACGGGTCGGAACATGAAGTACAGCCCAATCAGCACGAACGGTATGCTGAGCAACTGCCCCGTGCTCAACACATTCCCAAAAGCCGATTCAAACCCGCCCTGGCTCTCCTTGAACAACTCCATCACCAGGCGTACCCCCCATACCAGCGCCATGAACAAGCCGAACAGAAAGCCCGGCTTGAAGCGGTACTTCGTTTTCCAATACGTGAAAAAGAGAATAGCAAAAATGATAAGGTAGGAAAAAGATTCGTACAACTGCACCGGATGCCGCGGCAGCGCATCCGGGCCATCGGCGCGCACGAACAAGAATGCCCAGGGAACATCGGCATTGCGGCCCAGGATTTCCGAGTTCATGAGGTTGCCCAGGCGGATGAGGCTGGCCGCCAATGCCGTGGGCACGACTACTTTGTCCAGCATCCAGAGTATAGACCGCTTAGACACATAGCGGGAAAAAAGCCACAGCGCCAAGATGACACCGATAGCCCCGCCGTGACTGGCCAATCCGCCCCGCCATATCTTGGGTATCTCCGCTAAATTATCCCGATAGTAGTCCCAATCGTAAAAAAACACATGCCCCAGCCTCGCCCCGAGCACGGCACCTACGACGATGTACACAAAAGCCGTGTCCAACCATTCTTCCGGCGCTTTTTCGGCCAAGAACATTTTTCGGACCATAAACAAGCCGATCAAGAAGCCCGAAGCAAAAAGCAAGCCATACCAGCGCAGGGTGATCGGCCCGAGCGATACTATTTCGGGTGAGGCGTTCCAGGTGATGTAGTGCAGTATCATGTAGT
>JBEGMH010000128.1:0-6622 GCA_041183125.1 Bacteroidota bacterium
TTTTGGAAAACTGCGACCCCAATTATAGTCTTACGTATGCGGATCAGGTTCGAATCAATCCCTGCGACAGCTTCTATACAGCCGTCATTACGCGTACCTGGACAGCCCGCGACGCTTTTAACAATGTGCGGACGAGCGTGCAGACCATCCGCTTCCTTCGCCCTCTGCTGTCTGAAGTGGTGTTTCCCCGCGATACTACCCTGAGTTGCTCTGCCCTCAGTACCCTGCCGGAGGTGACTGGCGCACCTCTCTGGAGAGGGCTGCCCTTCCCTACCACAGCGGCAGTATGCGCCTATAACGTCTCGTATGTAGACGCGGTGATTTCGGAACCAGGCACCAATGGTATCTGCCGGACTATCCGGCGTACTTGGACCGTCGTCAACTCCTGTACCTTGGAGACCCGGGTGTCACCGGTACAGACTATAGCCGTCGTAGATAACGTAGCCCCTACTTTTCCTTGTCCAGCTCCCAAATCCCAAGGTACGAGCGTAGGGGTTTGTACAGGGACCGTTACCCTCGATGCACCTGTTTTATCGGATAATTGCGACCCGGATCCCTACTTTACGGTCAGGACTTCCTATGGCGCGGTAGGAACGGGCCCTCACCCCTCCGTGCCGCTGGGTACCCATAGCGTGGTCTATACCGCTTGGGATGCCTGCGGTAACTCCCGCTCCTGTACGACTACGGTTACGGTTACCGACAATGAGCGCCCTATCGCGGTTTGTGATGACGAACTGGTGGTATCGGTCAACGAAACCGGGACGGCCATGGTCACAGCCCGCACCTTTAACGAAGGTAGCCGCGATAACTGCGTCGTGAACTTGTACTACAAAGTTCGGCGTATGACGACCGGTGCCTGCAACAATATCAACGGCGATGACGCTCCAACCACATCGGGTATCCAGGAATGGTTTGACGACAATGTGCTGTTCTGTTGCAGTGATGTTGGCCCGGTAACCATCCCGGTCGTGCTCAGGGTATATACCGTGAACCCGGGGGTTGGCCCCGTCAACCCAGCGCGGGAGCAGCCGGGCGGGGATCTGTTTGGCAGGTACAACGAGTGTATGTCCATGGTACGCCTAAAAGATCCCATCCTGCCCCAGGTATTCTGTCCGGACAACGCAACGGTCGAGTGCAACAGCGACCTCTCCAACCTCGCAAGGTTTGGCAACCCGGTGGTGATCGCCCTGTGTGGGTACACCCTGGATACCCTGGTGCAGCGCAACTTAAACGATTGTGGCCGTGGTACGATCACGCGTACGTTCAAAGCAACCAAAGCAGACGGAATCTCTACTTCCAGTTGTACGCAGATCATCACCGTTCAAAACAACCAAAACTTGCGCGCGGCGGATATTCAGTGGCCGAAAAGTATCAAACTGGATGTTTGTGGGGCTTCGACGGACCCTCAGCATCTCCCACTAGGGCACCAGCAGCCTACCATACTGCGCCAGCCGGCCTGCGGCTTGAGCGGGGTAATGTACGAAGATAAGCTCTACGACGCCGCCCAGCCGGCCTGCTTCAAAGTCGTGCGCACCTGGTCGGTCATTGATTGGTGTGTGTATGACCCTTCCAATCCACAATCGGCCGGCCGGTTTCAGTTTTCGCAAATCATTGATGTAGAAGACCGTACCGCCCCGACGTTTCAGTGCCCCGCCGATATCGTGGTGTCCGCTTCGGTGGGCTGCCAGTCGGCCCAGGTGCTTATGCCAGCCCTCACGGCCTCTGATTGCAGCCCTACCGTGTATATCGCAAACAACTCTCCGTTCTCCGCATCGCCGGGGGCGAACATCAGCGGTACATACCCCATCGGTACCACCGTGGTCACCTACCGCATAACAGACGGCTGTGGCAACTCGACCAGTTGCCAGGTCAAGGTAATCGTAGAAGATACCAAACCCCCCAGTGTCGTTTGTATCAAAGGACTCTCTACTGCCCTATCGCAAATGCCGGGGGGCGTTATGGCGATGGTGGACGCGAAAACCTTCGACGCAGGAACGACCGATAACTGTACAGAAAAAGGAGATATCCGCCTGACCGTCCGCCGGGCTATTGGAACGGTGATCACCCCTCCCTCCACTACCCAGTTGACCCTGGACTGTTCCGACCTCGGCGAAGTACCCGTCGAAATATGGGCCACCGACCAGGCCGGCAACAGCAGCAACTGCCAAACTACCCTCCGCCTGACCGATAACTTTGGCCTTTGCCCACCCGATATCGGTACAGGGGCAGTAGCCGGGGCCATCGTCACCGAAAATGGCAACGATGTGGAAAACGTGAGTATCTCCGTCGTAGCAGACAAACCATTGCTGACCTCAACCGGCGTGAACGGGTCTTTCCAACTCAAAAATGTACCTTTTGGATATGATTATACCCTAACCCCAAGGCGAAATGACGACGTGATGAACGGCGTCAGTACCGCCGACCTGGTGCGCTTGTCCAAGCACGTGCTCGGAATTCAGCCGTTCACCTCCCCCTACCAATGGATTGCCGCCGATATGGATAAGTCCGGTACCATCTCTACCCTCGATATGGTCAAACTCCGGCGGCTGATCCTGGGCAAAGACGCCGAACTGCCCAACGGAAACACCTCCTGGCGCTTCGTAGATGCCGCTTTTCAGTTCCCGAAAGGGAACGATCCCCTACAGATGACATTCCCCGAGGTGAAAAAATTCCAAAACTTCAAGCTCCGGGGGGCCGAAGCCAACTTCGTAGCCGTCAAAATCGGCGATATCAACGGATCGGCACTGTCCAATAGCTTGATGAAGAGCGAGTCGCGCAGCTCGGGCGGGGATATGGTGGTTCGGGTGAAAGATTTGAAATTCAAAGCAGGGGAAACGTTTACCCTGGATTTTATGTCGAACGATCTTCCCAATGTCATCGGATACCAGTTTACCCTCGATTTTGACGAACGATTATTGGAACTAGTGGACACAAAGACAGGTACTTTGCCGGATGTGAGCCTCGAAAATTTTGGGTTCACCCTCGTGGACAAAGGGATGCTGCCCACGATTTGGATGCGCATCGCACCGACTATACCAGAAGGGGATATCGTCCTGTTCCGCCTGACGTTCAAGGCGAAACAAAACTCCAACCTCGTCACCGCCCTCAAAGTGACGGATCAACCGACCCTATCGGAAGCGTATAACCAAGCGGGCGAACTGATGCAGATACTGCTCCATGTAGAAGACGAACAGGGCAAAATCCTCACGGAAGGCAGTTACGACCTGTTCCAAAACTTCCCCAACCCCTTCGGCGATAAAACGATCATCGGGTTTACCCTGCCCAAGGAAATGGAGGCAGAGCTCAGCATCTTCGACCTCGCCGGGCGCAGGGTCTTCCAGCACCGGGGCAAATTTGACAAGGGATACAACCAGGTACCCGTCAACCGAAGCATACTGCCCGGTACCGGGGTGTTCATCTACCAACTGTCCACAGCGGAATATACCGCTACGCGCAAAATGACCCTTGCCGGCGGCGGTTGACCCGTCCCTAACGCCGCCAGACGACCACAAACCGAATCAAGAGCAAGCTTTTCATAGTTGTTTATGGACGGAAATGAGGCAGGGCCCGCATAGGTGCCCTGCTTTTTTTATTAGACTTGTTGCGAGGGGTCAGCGAGGTGGGAAAAAAATGGCCTTTTTGACCCCTTGATGATCCCCTCGCAATAAGCCTATTGGATCGCTTGCATTTCCCCACTATCTTGCGGGGGTATAACTTTTTACCTCAGGTATGGAAAATCAGGTCAAAAAAGGCCACCGCGGGGAAGCAGCGGCTTGTGCTTTTTTAATCGAACAGGGGTTCCGCATCCTGCAACGCAACTGGAGATACAAGCGCGCAGAAGTAGATATCATCGCCACAGAGGGCGAAACCCTGGTTTTTATCGAAGTCAAAGCGCGAAAAACCGAAGCGTTTGGCCCCCCGGAGGCGTTTGTATCCCCCCGGAAACAACACATGTTAGCCTCCGCCGCTTCTGCTTTCTGCGCTGAGATAGGCCACACAGGCGAGCTGCGCTTCGACGTGGCGGCGGTCTTGCTTTCCGATAAGGATGGTCACGTGACCTTGATCCGAGACGCTTTTTTCCCGGGGCTCACTTGAAGCAAGCCCTCAGATGGATGGGTACTGGCTGCGCAAAATGCCAAACAACACGGCGTCTATGGGCTCGCCGCTGTTGCGCTGAAATTCCTCCCGCAGCTCCCCTTCGCGCTGAAAGCCGCATTTTTTCGCCAGGCGCTGCCCGGCGGTGTTTTCCGCACTGACGACCAACGTTATCTTTTCTATCAAAATCTGCCGGAAAGCAACCTGGAGCAGGCTCTGCAGCACTTCCGTCATCAAGCCCTGGCGGTTCAGGTCCTTGTCCATAAACCCGGTGATTTGCACCTTGCGCCAGTTGGCCGTCGAGGGGCTCAGGGATACATACCCGATCATGCGCGCATTTTCTTTGTCCCATATCGCAAACGGCAGGCCTTCCTGTCGCAACCAAGCAGCTAACTGGCTGCGCACAAAGTATTCCGCTTCCAGGGCACTGCTCAGCGCAGGTACTACCTCGGGGAGCAAACTGCTCAACACGGAGGCATTCGCATGGTACAAATCAAAAAATGCCGCCCCCTCGCGCTCCCGGAACCTCCTGACTACCGTACGGCGCGTGATCAGTGCGGTTTCTACATCAAAAAGGCTTTCTTTCATACAAGTGGTTTGGGTTTCCCTCGCAAAAGTACGGGGTACAAGGCAAAGTGTTCCCATGATTTCCAGATTATGATAAAACATACGCTTTGCCTTGTCTGCCCCGCATTTTTTTTGTAACATTGCCTCGGGTTGCTCTAAAAAATTATATGCGTTGCTTCTGATGGAATTTTTTTGAAATAAAATTTTACATAGAAAGCAAAAACAAATTTTTATACCGCTCCCGATTTACCCCCGTAAACACCCGCCAAACCAAGAAGTATGCTGTATTGGCGGGAAATTCCATTTTTATCCCTCTCCATCGCCTATGTCGTCGGCATCGCTGCCGGAGAGTTGTACACCGGGGCCAAGCTGCCCGAAGGCGCTGCCCTCGTTTCCCTGATACTTTCGTTCGCCATAAGTGCCTGGGTAGGCCTGCGCCGTTCTGCCTATCGGCTTCGTTCGGTATTTATGGTTTGGTGCTGCCTGTCGTTCGCTTTATTGGGGCAGTGGCGCTACATCGTTGGACAGGGAGCCGTACGGGAGCAGGAAGCATGGCTAAATGGGATTGCTTCCCCTTCCCCCGCGCTCCGCATCCTGGTTGAAGAATGCCGGGAAAGACCGCGGGGCCTGCACATACAAGGCCGCCTACTGGCAGTGTACGGTATAGAAACGAGCGTGCCCCTGCCACGGCTTATGGCATACATCGAAAAGGACAGCACTTTGGCTGTCCGGGGCGGCGATATCTTGTGGATCATAGGCAAGCCGCGCCCGGTGCGCGACAACCCCAATCCGGAGGCATTTAATTATGCGGGTTTTTTGAGGCGGCGCGGGATTACGCACGAGGTCTATGGCCGAAAAGGGGAGTGGTGCCGGGCCTCGCCAACGGCGTTACCGGGCTGGCAGTCCTTTCTGTTTTTTAGCCGTCAATACAGCCTGGACCGGCTGCGCGAAGCCCTGCCGGATTCCGTACCATACAGCATAGCCGCAGCATTGGTCATCGGCAACCGGGAATCGCTGCAGGCAGAGGTACGGGATGTGTTCAGCAAAACAGGGGCTATGCACGTGCTGGCGGTATCCGGTCTGCACGTGGGCATGGTGGCCTGGTGCCTGACCTGGATACTGCTGAAACTCCCGGGCACGGGCCAAGGCTGGGCGCTGGTGCGCGTACTGGTACAATCTGCCGGGGTCTGGGCGTATGTGCTGATTTGTGGGGCCGGCCCCTCGGTGGTACGGGCCGGGCTCATGTTCAGTTGGTATTTGGCAGGAAAAACACTGGGCCGGCCCGGCAATATCTGGAATGCGTGGTTTGGTACTGCTTTCCTGCTCTTATTGTACGAACCACAATGGCTTTTTGATATCGGTTTCCAGCTCTCTTACCTGGCGGTAGGGGGGATTGTGTTGGTAGAGCCTTTGATTGCTAAGGCCATAGCCCCCTCCTGGCGGGTGGTGGCCTATTTCTGGCAGCTCACTTCGGTGGGGCTTGCAGCCCAACTCGCTACCGGCCCTTTGAGCGTATATTACTTCCATCAATTCCCCTTGGGATTCCTGTTGTCAGGCTGGGTGGCTGTGCCGTTGGGAGCGGTGGTACAGGCCCTGGGTATGGCCGTGGGCCTGTTGGGGGAAATCCCGTTCCTCTCGGATGGGTTGGGGATATTGTTGAGGCTGAGCATAGCGGCTATGTACGGCGCGCTGGAGTGGATTGCGGGGCTGCCGGGGCAGTGCGTGGAAGGGCTATGGCTGTCGTTGGCTGGGCTTTGCTGGGCGTATGTGTTGCTCGCCTCTGCCGTCAGGCTAAGCCTGGCTTTTAGCAAACGCTGGGCGTGGATATGCCTGGGCTTGCTCCTGGCCGGGGCCGTTGGGCGTACCGTGCAGGCCCGTCGCACCGCTGAGCGCGCAGAAGTGCTCTGTTACGGCATACAGGGCGCGTCCGCAGTAGAGTTTTGGCAAGGCAGAACGCCCG
>JBEGMH010000129.1:0-3469 GCA_041183125.1 Bacteroidota bacterium
GGCACTACACCTGGTCGGTGTTCCACGACCCCAAGGGCCTGATCCAGCTCATGGGCGGCGACGCGCGCTTTGTGGCGAAGTTAGATTCCGTATTCACCGCGCCCCCCACGTTCGACGACTCCTACTACGGCTTCCCTATCCACGAAATCACCGAAATGGTCATCGCCGGGATGGGGCAGTACGCCCACGGCAACCAGCCGGTACAGCACGCGGTCTATCTCTACAATTACGCCGGCACGCCCTGGAAGGCCCAGCAGCGCGTCCGGGAAATCATGGACCTGCTCTACACCCCGTACCCCGACGGCCTCTGCGGCGATGAAGACAACGGGCAGACCTCCGCCTGGTACGTGTTCTCCGCCCTGGGCTTTTACCCGGTCTGCCCGGGGGTCAACGAGTACGCCCTGGGCTCCCCGCTTTTCAACAAAGTCACGCTGCACCTGGAAAACGGCAAGTCCTTCGTGTTAGAAGCGCCCGACAACGCGCCGGAGCGCGTCTATATCTCCGAGGCGGCCTGGAACGGCGTGCCGTACAGCAAAAACTACCTGCGCTTCGAAGACGTGCTCAACGGCGGCAAGCTGTCGCTGCGCATGTCGGCACAACCCAATATGCAGCGCGGGATAAAAACAGAAGACCGCCCGTATTCGATGAGCAAATAGATGGGTGGTAAACGGATCGTCGAAGCGACTTTTTCCAATCGTCTAATAAACAAAACGATATGAACTGGAACATCCGAACATGGACAATGGGCTTTGCAGCCCTGCTGTCGGCCCTATACCTGCAGGCAGGCACTGTGGACACGGTGCTCACCTACAGCACGGCCATGAAAAAAGAAATCAAAGCCGTCGTCGTCCGCCCCGACGCGTACGAATCAGGCGAGGCCTGGCCGGTGGTCTATCTGCTGCACGGGTATAGCGGCAGCTACCGCGACTGGTCCACCAAGGTCAAAGGGTTGGCGCAATGGGCCGACCGCTACCAAACCCTCATCGTCTGCCCCGACGGCGGCTACGGGAGCTGGTACTGGGACAGCCCCGCCGACTCGAGCTTCCGCTACGAGACGTACATCTGCCGGGAACTGGTCCCTTGGGTGGACAGCCGCTACAAGACCCTCGCCCAGCCGTCCGGGCGCGGCATCACGGGCCTGAGCATGGGCGGGCACGGAGGCTTGTACCTCGGCCTGCGGCATCCCGATCTATTTGGTGCGGCAGGCAGCATGAGCGGGGGCGTGGACATCCGGCCTTTCCCCAACAACTGGGACATGGCCAAGCGCCTGGGCGCGTACTCGGAATTTCCGGAGCGCTGGGAAAAACACAGCGTCATCAACCTCCTGCACCTGTACAAGCCCAACTCCCTGGCGCTGATCATAGATTGCGGCACGGAAGACTTCTTCTACGCCGTCAACGAACGCCTGCACCAGGAGCTCCTGTACCGGAAAATCCCCCACGACTACATCACGCGTCCCGGTCAGCACAACTGGGCCTACTGGGAGCAGGCACTGCCGGTGCAGTTGCTCTTCATGCGCCAATTCTTTGACCGTCCGAAATCTGCGAAGTGATGGCTATTAAAAAATCCTGGCGAAAAAACTGCGCTGCGGAAAAGAATTTATAGAAGAACAGCGCAAAAAAGAAGGCATTGCCGTTTGAAATGCAGAAATTTGCAGCCCGGACCCACAACGAGCCGGTATAACCTTAAAAAGAGAAAATATGCGGAGCAGCATCAGCTTGGCAATAGGCTGCGCCCTGGCGGTATGGGCCTGCCAGCGCGAACCCAAAGCAGCAGAAGCACCCAAAGTGGACCTCAAAGAAGTACTCCCCGGCACCTGGGAGACGAAGTTTTTCCAGATCAAGATGCCCACACACAACGGTAGCGACAGCACGAGCGTGTTCGAAGCGAGCGAGGAGTACTGGGAAGCCAAATTCCAGGTCAAGCCTTATCGCACGTACTTTGGCCCTGACCAGAAGTACCGCACCGCTTACCGCGGGCTGCAAGGCCACCTCATCAGCGAATCGCGCGGCGTATGGAACTCGTTTGGCGACACCCTGATGATGATTGAAAAAGGGGGTACGCTGCAGTACAAGCTACTGGTAGAGAAAGGACAAGCCCACTTCAGCGCCCTACTCGACTGGGACCAGGACGGCGAAGAAGACGACGAATACTACATGATCTACCGCTTGGTGAGCAAAAGTTCAGCCGAATAGTTGCGGATTTGGAACCCGCACAATATATTTGCAGTCCAAACCGGGAATCGGGATGTAGCGCAGCCCGGTAGCGCGCTTCGTTCGGGACGAAGAGGCCGCAGGTTCGAATCCTGTCATCCCGACCAAAAATGCCCAAGTATCTGATAGTCAGGTGCTTGGGTTTTTTGTTTTTGGTAAAAAATGCCCTTGGGGGAATCCCTACGGGTACGACCGTTATGGCCCTAGGGGTATGGTACCCGACCATTCACGGTGGGGTGGGGGCATTATATCCGACGATTTCGCGGTGGAACGTGGGTATTATATCCGATCGTTCGCGGTAGAACGTGTGGTAGGGACAGGGCATGCCCTGTCCTCCCCGGCCCCGTCCACGATGTCACAAGGGAATGGCGTCGTAATATATGGGCATTATATCCGACGATTCACGGTGGGGTGGGGGCATTCCATCCGACGATTTTCGGTGGGGCAGGACAGGGCGTGCCCTGTCCCTACGGTACGGGGTTTGTTATGGTGTGCGTACCGGTGTACGGGGTATGGGTGGACGTCCGGGGTGGGGTTACGGGTTTTGGCCCCGGGGTGTTGGTTACGGTTCAAACCGTTGGATGCCTTTGTAATGCCCAACCATGTACACGGCATCCTCCTGATAGACAAACCTATGGATGCGCCCCCTGACGCGACCCCATCGCCTATTGTCGAAACAATAGACTGGTTGCGAAGGGTCCGCGAGGTGGGAAAAAGACTTTTCGGATACGCGGGGATGGTAGAAAATAAGACCCTTCCCCTCTACCTACTTGTTTCCCTTTTTTTGTAACTTAGCCCTGGTTCTGTATAGTACATTACCTTTGAATTTCTTAACCCGTTAACCCTGAATCACTTATCCATGCCGGAACTCCTGCTCATAGAAGAACAACAAGAGCTGGCCCACTGCGAGGCAGTGATCGAAAGAGGCTTTGAGACCTTCTTTGAAATAGGCCGGGCTATGGCCATTATCCGGGATAAACGCTTGTACAGAGCTGATTTTAGTACGTTTGAGGAGTATTGTAGTACAAGGTGGAGCTTAGAGCGAAGGCATGCTTACCGGCTTATGGATGCAAGTAAGGTGATTGAAAATGTGTCCAATTGGACACAAATTTTACCAGCTACGGAATCCCAAGCCCGTCCCCTTACCTCTCTTGAACCAGACCAACAACGCGTAGTATGGAGTGAATTATTACAAGATGCACAGGCTTCTGGAAAGCCCATCACCGCAGCTAAAGTACGCGCTGTGGTAGATACCT
>JBEGMH010000130.1:0-4267 GCA_041183125.1 Bacteroidota bacterium
TGGGTATTGTATTGGGTTGCGCCATAGTACTTGGGATCGGCTTGCCATTCAACGCCGCACAGGCGCAGGATAAAACGGGCGGTATCCCTTCCGCTGCCTGGGACGGTATGTCGTTCCGGAACATCGGTCCGGCCCGGGGTGGGCGTGTGACCACCGTAGCGGGGCATCCGGACGAACCGGGCCATTTTTTCCTGGGGGCAACCGGGGGGGGCATTTGGAAAACAAGCGATTACGGACAGAACTGGAGAAACGTGTCCGATGGTTTTCTCGCCTCTCCCTCGATTGGGGCTATCCGGGTTGCCCCCTCCGAGCCCTCGGTGGTCTATGCAGGGACAGGCTCTGACGGGATTCGCAGCAATGTGATCGCCGGCAAAGGGGTGTATAAGTCCATAGACGGCGGCGAACACTGGGCAGAGCTGGGCCTGGTGAACACCGGCCATATCGGTGCGGTGGAAGTACATCCCGACAACTCTGATATTGCTTTTGTAGCGGCCATCGGCAATGCGTTTGCCCCCAACCCCGAGCGGGGGGTGTTTAGAACCCTCGACGGGGGGGAGAACTGGGAAAAAGTGCTCTTCCTGAGCGACACCGTGGGCTTTTCCGACCTGGAATTCCACCCTTCCAACCCCAATGTGCTGTACGCCGCTGCCTGGCGGGTGGACCGCAAGCCCTGGACCATCATCAGTGGTGGTACCGAAGGGGGCGTATATAAGTCGGAAGATATGGGCAAGACCTGGCGCAAAGCGAGTGTTGGCCTGCCCAAGGGCGTCATTGGCAAAATTGACCTGGCGGTATCCCCGGCTGCGCCCAGCCGCGTCTATGCCTTGGTGGAAGCACTACCCGGCGAAGGGGGCCTCTACCGCTCCGACGACCTCGGCGAAAACTGGACGCTGGTGAGCACCCGCAAAGAGTTGCTGGACCGTCCGTTCTACTACTGCAACGTGGACGCCAACCCTTTAAACGCCGATATCCTCTTCGTGTCTTCTACCGACCTGTGGCGCTCGAACGATGGGGGCAAGACCTGGTCCAGCGTGCCGGTACCGCACGGGGATACCCATGAAATCTGGATCAACCCCCGCGATACCGCAGAATGGATCCAATGCAACGACGGCGGAGCGAACATCACCCGCGACGCAGGCCGCAACTGGTCCACCCAGGAGAACCAATCCACGGCCGAGCTGTACCAGATTGCCGTGGATGACCAGTTTCCCTACTGGTTGTATGCCGGACAACAGGATAATACGACGATTGCCGTGCCCGTCCTCCCTCCATACGATGCGCCGGCAGGCCCCAAAAGCTTCTGGATGGCCGTAGGAGGCTGCGAAACAGGGCCCGCCGTACCGAAGCCGGGCAATCACAACATCGTGTATTCCAACTGCAAAGGCTGCTTTGGGGTATATGACAAGCGCACGGGCCAGGAACGGCAGTACTTCATCGGGGCAGCCAATATCTACGGGCACAACCCCAAAGACCTCAAGTACCGCTTCCAGCGCGTGACGCCCATCCATGTCTCGCCGCACAACCCCAATGTCGTGTATTACGGCTCGCAATACCTGCACAAAACGACCGACGACGGCGTCAACTGGCAGATCATCTCGCCCGACCTGACGGCGTTCGAGCCCGACAAGCAGGTCATCTCCGGTGCGCCGATCACCCGCGATGTCACGGGGGAAGAATTTTACAGCACGATCTACGACATCAACGAATCCCGCCTGCAAGCGGGCTTGATCTGGGTAGGAGCCAACGACGGCCCGGTCCATGTGACCCGCGACGGGGGCAAAAAGTGGAGCAACGTCAGTCCGAAAGATATGCCCGGTGGCGGGCGCGTGGATTGCGTGGAGCCTTCGCCCCACAAAGCGTCCAAAGCGTATTTTGCCACCTTGCGCTACCAACTGGGCGACCCGCGACCCTACCTCTACAAAACCAACGACTACGGGCAGAGCTGGACGCTGCTCACTACCGGGCGGAACGGCATCCCGGCTGATTATCCGGTGCGGGTGGTGCGCGAGGATCCGGAGCGGGAGGGCCTTCTGTATGCCGGCACCGAGTACGGGCTCTATATTTCCTTCGACGATGGCGCTACCTGGGCCTCTTTCCAGCAAAACCTGCCCATCACCCCGATCACGGATATCGCCCTGGTGCGCGGCGATTTGGTATTGTCCACGATGGGGCGCGGCTTTTGGGTGCTCGACAACCTGTCGGCCCTGCGGCAGATGTCCCCGGCAATCGTCGGCAAGGGGAGCCACCTGTTCAAGCCTGCCAACCAATACCGTCTGCGCTACGGGGCGTCTGGTGATACGCCGGAGTACCCGGCGCCCCGCCTGCTGGTGGATTATTACCTGGGCGCACCCGTGCAGGGGGAGTTGAAACTGGAGATCCTCAACGCGCAAAAGCAGGTCATCCGCGCTTTTACCAGCGAGCGCCCTTCGCGGGAGAGCATGGCCAGTACCCCGCCTAACATGGCAACGGGGTTTGTAGAGGCAGGATACAGCGACAACCTGAAAAAAACAGCCGGCCTACACCGCTTTGCCTGGGACATGCGCCACTTGGGCTCTTGGGACGCCGCCCGGCCGCGTAGTTCCCGCGGGGCACCGATGGCCGCTCCCGGTACCTACTACGCCCGCCTGACGGTCAACGGGGAAACGATGGTACAGCCGTTTCAACTGCTGATGGACCCACGCCAGAAAGCAGCCGGGATGCGGGAGGCCGATCTCGTGGAGCAGGAAGCCCTGGGCTTGCAGGTGGTCGAACTGGAAAGCAAAGCCAAGCAGCTCAGCGACCAAATCGAGCAAAAGCGCAAAACCCTGGCGGCAGGCAGCCCGGAACGCCGCCCGTACGACACCCTACAGGAGCAGTTGGTGACCGCCTCCGGGCGTTACATGACCCCAATGCTGTTAGGTCAGATCAGCTATTTGCGGGGCGTCATTGACCAGTCAGACCAAAAACCCGGCCAGGACTCCGCAGCGCGCTATGCCGAACTGAAGGCCTGGTACGAACGCGTGGCGGCAGAGTGGGCCAAACGCTAACGTTAACGATGTGTTAACCGTGGACAGGGGGTAGTGAAAATAAGTGACGTCGGGTACTTTTATGGTCGTTTGTAAAGTAACCGAATTCACTCGAATGCAATGAACCGCCTTATCTGGCTCGGCGTGCTGCTCGTGCAGTATATGTCCCCTTCCCCGGCACAAGCCAGGGAAGGGGACAACTCGTTGGCACAGTTTCTAAGGCCCGGGTTGCACGTTGATTCCCACCGCAGTTTTTACCAGCCGCCTCTGGTAGAGATCGTAGAGGCAAACGAAAATGAAAGCTCATCCTGTGAGGGGGATGGGGAAAATGGCCCTCCAGAGGGGCAGTCCGCCCTCTCGGCAAACTATGTGCTTCCGGCACTAAATCCGCTGAACTTACAGCGGATCCATTTGCTGTTATATCGAATCCACGAAAATTTCCGCTTATAGCATTGGTTGATCCCGTCACAGGAGTTCTGTTAGCTCCGCAAACGGTATTAGACTTGTTGCGAGGGGAGCATCAAAGGGTTAAAAAGGCTCTTTTTTTCCCACCTCGCTGACCCCTTGCAACAAGTCTATTTTATCCCAATATGTCCTGTCCAGGGCATACTTGGTATTCTTTTCAACCAATGCATACTTCACATGAAAGATAAAAACCAGCTCCCGAAGGATGGGCTTCAGGGGCTAAAAGACCATTTTTCCACCGATGCTACTTCCGGGTTCATCGTATTCCTGTTGGCACTTCCCCTGAGCCTGGGCATTGCCAAAGCTTCTGATTTTCCTCCTCTGATGGGCTTGCTGACCGCGATCATCGGCGGGGTATTGGTCAGTTTATTGGCCGGTTCGCGGCTGACGATCAAGGGGCCGGCAGCGGGGCTCATCGTCATTATGGTAGAAGGCGTCGCCGAATTTGGCGGCGGCGAGATCGGCTGGCATTATGTGCTGGGTGCGGCAGTAGTAGCCGGTATCATCCAGACGCTTTTCGGGGTGTTCAAGATGGGGAAACTCGTCGATTTTTTCCCCTTGTCTGCCGTGCATGGCATGTTGGCAGCAATTGGTATCATCATCATCCTCAAGCAGGTACCGGTATTGTTGAATGACAACCCCAATATGGCGAAAGGCTTGGGGCCATTCGAGTTACTGGCCAATATGCCCGCTTTTTTCAGCAAATTGGACATACGCGCCACGGCAGTAGGTTTGATCAGTTTTGCCATCATGATGTTTTGGGGGAAGATACAGGGCGGCTTTTTGAAAAAAGTACC
>JBEGMH010000131.1:0-2750 GCA_041183125.1 Bacteroidota bacterium
CGGAACAAAGCGAGTTTTTCCCCTACCGCTACTTAGCCTCGGAAGGCTTCCTGCCGGGATACAACTTCCCGCGCCTGCCGCGCAGGCTCTGGCTGGAAAACTCCAGCACCGGCGCCGATACCATCTCCAGGCCGCGGCTGCTGGCCCTGACGGAATTCGGACCCCAAAACACCGTCTATTACGATGGGCAGAAATACCAGGTGCACAGCATGATGCCGGGATTTGACAACGAGGGAATGAGCCTGCGGGCAGCTAAGATTTCCAAAAAATCGGGCTTCATCCTGCTCGACCAGGAAACCAAAACCGATACCGACCCCTTCTCCGGCGCCGACCTGAGCGATAACGGCAATGTGGAAAACCTGGCCAACCTGCTGGAAATGCAGGACGGGCGCGCCCGGCAGGTGCAGCGCATCAGTTGTGAGGAGGAAGAGCGGATGCGAAAGGGCTTTGAAGAAAAACTCTATTTCCGCACCGACCACGCCCACGCGATCCAGGTGGTAAAAGTCATTTTCGAAGGCGAACACCTGCTCAACCTCCGCTACATCCCCACCGCGCAGATCGTAAAAGTCAACCTGCGCTGGCGGGCGTCCCGGACACAGGAACAGGGCTTTGCCCTCGATACCCGCAGCGGGAAATGGCTCACCCAAAAAGAGGTGGAAAATCGGCAGGACCGCGGGGAAGAAGCCATAGACACGCTCCAACGGGTGCACCTCTACGCCACCGATACGGCCAACGCCCTGTACCTTGAACCCTGCGCCCGCCTGAACCTCTCCCCCGACGGCGTGCTGACGCTGATGTACGCCCTCAAACGCGCCCTGGAAATCTACTTCCAGGTGGAACCCCGCGAAATGGGCGCCACCCTGATGGGCGAACCCGCACAGCCCAATATCTTTATCTACGAAGCCGCCGAAGGCAGCCTGGGCATCCTGTCGCAGATTACCCAGGACGCCGGGGCGTTCCGAAAAGTGGCCGAAACGGCCTACAAACTCTGCTATTTCGAAAATGGCAGCGATGTACACCCCAACGGGGAACACTGCCCTGCTTCCTATTCCGACCTGTTGGACTATTTCAACCAGCGCGACCACGCCAAAATCAACCGGCTGCTGATCAAAAATGCGCTGGAGCTGCTGCAAGATTGCCGCTACGACATCGGCACCGGCGATAAATCGTACGGGGAGCTGTACCAGTCGCTGCGCGCCCAGACCGATCCCAACTCCGCCATGGAACGCCAACTGCTGGATCACCTGTACCAAAACGGCCTGCGCCTGCCCGACCGCGCACAGGTCAACATGAGCTCCCTCGGATGCTATGTGTCGGCAGATTTCGCCTTTGACAAGGCGCGCATCGCCGTCTTTGTGGATGGTTCCGTCCACGACCACACCCACGTGGCAGAAGGGGATGCGTTCAAACGGGAATGCCTGGAGCGGCTCGGCTGGGAGGTGCTCGTCTGGCATTACCGCCAACCCTTAGGCGATTTTGTAGCCGCCCATCCGCATATTTTCACCCAGTCGAGCACCCGATGAACCACACCGCCCCCATACCGCCTTTCACCCCCGGAACCCTCGTGGAGCTGCACCGGCGCACCTGGGTGGTGATGCCCTCCCCGGCACCCGACCTGCTGACCCTGCGGCCGCTGGGCGGCTCCGAACTGGAAACCCGCACGATCTGGCTGCCGGCGGCCCATCCGCTGGAGGAGATAAAACCCGCCCTTTTCGCCCCTCCCGACGCCGGTCAGTTTGGCGATTTCGCTTCGGCCCGGCTGCTGTTCAATGCGGTGCGGCTGCTGTTCCGCAACGGGGCAGGGCCCTTCCGCTGTGCCGGCAAAATCTCGGTGCGCCCGCGGGCCTTCCAGATGGTGCCGCTGGTGATGGCGCTGCGCCAAAAAACAGTGCGCCTGCTGATCGCCGACGATGTAGGGGTAGGTAAAACGATCGAAGCACTGCTCATCGCCCGCGAAATGTACGACCGCGGCCTCCTGCGCCGCATCGCCGTGCTCTGCCCGCCCCACCTCTGCGAACAATGGCAGGCCGAAATGCTAGATAAATTCGGCCTCGATGCCGCCATCATCCGCTCCGGTACCATCGGGGCGCTGGAACGGCAGTGCGCCGCCAACGAAACGGTATTCGAACGCTTCGATATGCAAGTGGCCTCCATAGACCTGGTCAAAACGGAGCGCTACCGCACCCTCTTTATGCGGGATTGCCCCGACCTGGTCATCGTGGACGAAGCGCATACCTGCACCCGCCCGGCCGGTGCGGAAAGCCTGCAACAACAACTGCGCCATGCCCTGCTCTCCGAACTGGCCCGCCGCCCGCAACAACACCTGCTCCTGCTCACCGCTACGCCCCACAGCGGCAAACCGGAGGAGTTCCACAGCCTGCTGGGACTGCTGAACCCCGATTTTGAAGCGGTAGAACTGAGCACCGCCCCGGAAGCACACCGGCAAAAGGTGGCCGCGCATTTTATCCAGCGCCGCCGAAAAAATATCCAACAGGGCTTTGCAGAAAATATCCGCTTCCCGGAGCGCGACGCGCGGGAGGAAGCCTACGAGCTCCACCCGGAATACCGCCTGGCATTCCTCAACCTGCTGGAACTGGTACGAAAAATGGTGCAGGTGCAAGCCGCCAACAAAGGCATGCAAAAACTGCGCTACTACACGGCCCTCACCTTCCTGCGCGGCGCGATGAGCTCCCCGCGCACGGGCGCGGCCATGCTGCGCCGACGGGCAGGCGGAAAGGCCACCGGCGCCG
>JBEGMH010000132.1:0-13831 GCA_041183125.1 Bacteroidota bacterium
CGGGAAAAGGCTGCGCCGAAAATTCCAACTTGAACAACTTCCGGTGGATCAGTCCGTACGACAGGTACGACAAACAGCGGTCTTCCACAGAAATCCACGATTTTACCGCTGAAAAAACATCGTCGTCATCCAAGGATGCAAAAGAGGCGAGCAAACGCTTGCCGTCCTGCTCAAAATCCGCTTCGCACACCGCGTGCCGAATAAAGTACCACAGGTTGCGCGGACAAGGCAGCTCTACTCCCTTTAACGCAAGGTACCTCGCCCGCCGCAACACCTGTATCAGCATCTGCTCGGCTGATACCACCGTTTTGTGCAAATAGACCTGCCAATACATCAAGCGCCGGGCAACCAGGAATTTTTCAATCGAGTAAATCCCTTTCTCCTCCACCACCAGCTCGTTGTCGTGTACCGCTAACATCTTGATGATGCGGTCATACCCAATCACGCCCTCATGGACACCTGTAAAAAAACTGTCCCGGCTCAGATAGTCCATCCGGTCCATGTCCAACTGCCCGGAAACGAGCTGGTGCAAAAATTTTTTGGGGTACTGGTCTTTGAAAATTTTGAGCGCAAGGCGCAAAGCCCCCCCAAACTCCTCGTTCAACCTTTCCATGAACAACTCCGACAGACGCTCGTGCGGAACGGCGATCAGGGTGTGCTCCAGGGTATGGGAAAAAGGCCCGTGGCCAATATCGTGCAGCAGGATGGCAATAGAGGCCGCCGTGGCTTCCTCATCCGTTATCTCCACCCCCTTGCCGCGCAGCACCCCAATTGCCTGCGTCATCAGGTGAAAAGCTCCCAGGGCGTGGTGGAAGCGCGTGTGCAGAGCCCCCGGATAGACGTAATGCGACAAGCTCACCTGCTTGATCCGACGCAAGCGCTGAAAATACGGGTGCTCGATCAAATCGAAAATAACCCCGTAAGGGATATTGATAAACCCATACACCGGATCGTTGAATATTTTTTCCCTTGCCATCATCGCTTGTTTTTCCGTTTTTCAAAAAGCCTCTTAGGGCAGAAACACCCGCGTACCACCCTACGCCCGATTACGAAACGCTTTTTTTATCCAGTGGTAAACAATATTCCCCCGAAAATTATACTTAATATTGGACTTGTTGCCCCGTCGCAACCCGTTTGTCAAACCAATCCACAGAACGCAACCACAACTATGGAAAAAATTACCATCCTATGGGCCGACGACGAAATCGAACTGCTCAAACCCCAACTCCTCTTTCTGGAAAAAAAAGGCTACGACGTCATCCAGGTGACCAACGGCCACGATGCCCTCGATGAATGTGAATCCAATAAAGCCATCGACGTCGTTTTCTTGGATGAGAGCATGCCCGGCATCACCGGGCTGGAAACCCTCGCCCGCCTGAAAGCGACCAACCCCAATATGCCCGTCGTCATGATCACCAAAAACGAGGCCGAAACCGTCATGGAAGAAGCCCTCGGCTCCCAAATCAGCGACTACCTCATCAAACCCGTCAACCCCAACCAAATCCTGCTGACCCTCAAGAAAATCATAGACAACAAACGACTGATCAAAGAAAAAACTTCCTCCGACTACCGGATGGAGTTCCGCGAGATATTCAGCCAAATCAACAGCGGCCTCGAATACAGGGAATGGGTGGACTTCTACCGGAAAATCATCAACTGGGAAATCAAAATAGACCAGTCCAACTCCTTCGAGATGGCCGATATCCTAACCGACCAGAAACGGGACGCGAACGCCGCTTTTTGCAAATATATCGCACAACACTACGTCTCCTGGGTACAACACCAGCAACCCGGCCCCGTCATGTCCGATAACCTCCTGCGGAGCAAGGTCTTTCCAAAGGTGGATACCTCCGTGCCCACTATCTTCCTCCTGCTCGACAACCTCCGCTACGACCAGTGGCGCATCATAGAACCCATTATCAGCGAAGCGTTCCGCCTCGAAGAGGAAGACTTCTTCTTCAGTATCCTGCCCACTTCTACCCAATACAGCCGAAACGCGATCTTCGCCGGTATGATGCCCGCTGAAATTGACCGCGCCCACCCCGACTGGTGGCGCAACGACAACGAAGAAGGTGGGAAAAACCAATTCGAAGACCAACTCTTGGCCGAATTGATCCGAAAAACCTTTCGACGGGAAATCAGGTTCGATTACATAAAGGTCACGAACTCGAACTACGCAAGGCAGCTCCAGGAAAATGCCCTCAACTACCTCAAAAATGACCTCACCGTCATCGTCTATAACTTCATAGATATGCTCTCCCACGCCCGCACCGAAATGGAAGTGCTCAAAGAATTGGCCGGCGATGAAAAAGCATACCGCTCCCTGACCCGCTCCTGGTTTGAAAACTCCCCGCTCTGGGGCGCCCTCCAACGCATCGCCGAGCGCGATGTGCAACTTTTCGTGACGACCGACCACGGCACGATACGCGTCAACACCCCCTCCAAAGTAGTCGGTGACCGGGAAACGACTACCAACCTCCGCTATAAATCCGGTAGAAACCTACAGTACGAACGCCGCGATGTGCTCGAAATACGGGACCCCAACCAGGCAAAATTGCCAAGGGCTAACGTCAGCTCCAGCTATATCTTCGCCAAAGAAGACGTGTTTTTCCTCTATCCCAACAACTACAACCAGTTCAACAACTACTACAAAAACACCTTTCAACACGGAGGCATCTCTATGGAAGAGATCATCTGCCCCTTTATCAGGATGCGCTCCAAATAGCTTTCAACTCCGGCGTTTGCTCCATGACCGCTTTGAAACGCCCCATCGCTGGTACAAATAAAACCACCCGGCCAAAACGGCCGGGAACCCGCAAGTAGATTCGCCCAAAGGGAATCAGCGGCGAACGCACCGTTTCTACCTTCTCTATGTTGTGCAGCGGGTAGCGATAGCTCTGGAAGTAGTTCGTCACATACACGAACCCCTCCCCTATCTCTACCCGCTTCAAGCGCATCAGCGTGAAAAACAAAAAGGCAAAACCAGATAAAAATATCCCGCCAATGGCCAATTTTTGCGGCCACGCACCAGAAACCCCTCCTTTCCCCTCCGGAGACAACAGAAGCGCCGCACTGAGCGCCCCGAAAAAAACCGTCCAAAAGACAGGGACAAATATCTTGTAAAACAACGTGAGGTTGCTGGAAACTCTTTCCATAGTATGGATATACAGTTAGTTGGAATTATGCCTGGGTAGAGCGCTCGCGCTCCTCCAGCTCTTTCTCTTCTTCCGCCTCCCTTTTAGCCCGTTTATTGGCCTCGCGCGCCGCTACCAATATACTGACCTCGTACAAGCCAAAAAGCGGGAGTGCGATCAATACCTGTGAAACGGCATCGGGCGGACTGAGAAACGCCGCCACAATCAAAATCACGACAACCGCATGGCGGCGGAAATCCCGCATCGTGCCCGGCCCAATCAACCCGACCTTCGCTAAAAAATAGACGACAATGGGCAATTCGAACACCAACCCCATCGGCAGGGTAAACATCACCATGTAGCCAATGTACGAGTCCAGCGTAGGCGTGTTCTCCACCCCCGGAATGGTATACCCCACCAAAAAGTTGATCGCAAAAGGCGCAATGATATAATAGCCAAAGCCAACCCCCATCATGAACAGAAAAGAACAGATGAACACAACCCCCCGGGCCGCATTCCGCTCCGCAGCGTACAAACCCGGGCTGACAAAGCGCCACAACTCCCAGAATACATACGGAAAAGCAAAAATCAAACCGGCTGTAAAGGAAATGCTCACACTGGTGATGAATGCCTCCCCAAAACCAATCGCCTGCTTCTTGAACTCCGGAGGGCTAAAACACATGTTGTCTCCCAACCCTACCGCGTGCGACAACTTACAAATGAACTGGTACGAGAAAAAATCCTTCTGCGTCGGCCCGAAAATCACTTGTTTGAAAAACCAGTCCTGAAAAATGAACAACACGATACCCGCCAGCGCAACCACCAGCAGTGAACGGAGGATATGCCAACGCAATTCCTCCAGGTGTTCAAAAAAGGACATCTCCTTGGTTTGGTTCTTTGACATAGCACCTGTAATATGAAACCCCAAAATTAAGAATTTTGCACAGATAGCCTACCTTTGCCTAAAATAGACTTACAGCGAGGCTGCAAATCCGCCTCGCCCCAGGTTTTATATACTACAACGAAAGGTGCTGCGTTTTGCAAAAAAGGATGCCCCACTGGTCTCCGTGCACAGCAGGCGCATCGTTTTTATCCCGTGAAATCCTTCTACGCTTCAAGTATGAGATACCTCCTCGTTTTTATATGCGTCCTTTGCCTCAGGCCCCTGAACAGCCAATCTACTGCCGGCCTGGTCGCGTACTACCCCTTCGACCTATCGGTCAACGACGCCACCGGCAATACGGCCAACACCGGCTTCGTGTCCCGTGCCCCTGAATTTGGCTGTGGAGTTTTCGAAGAAGCCCTGTCGGTGCGCGACCGCATCGCCCTGGTCCGACTGGTCGGCCCCGTCCGGGAGGAATTTGATACAGAGGACTTTACCATCGCATTCTACTTTCGGATGGCCAGTACCGACGGCATACAGTACCTCTTGTCCAAACGCCGTAAAGATTGCCTGCAGGACAATTCCTGGTATATCCGATACCGGCCTTCCACCCGAAACATCAACGCGGTCTTCTCAGAAAGCAACGATAAGTTCATCAACCTGGTCAGCGAGCTGGAACCAGGCTCCTGCTGGTACCACGTGGCCATCGTGCGCGATGCCGGTTTGCTCCAGTTGTATATCAACGGCAAAATGGTACAGCAACAGGGAACCCTGGGCCGTATTGACCTGCGCAACGACGGCGATATCCTCATCGGGGGCAGTGAGTGCTATGGAGCAAATGAAAACTCCTTCACCGGCTTCCTCGACGAACTCCGCATCTATAACCGCGCATTGAAAAGGGAAGAAGTAAACGGCTTGCTGCGTTCCCTACCCGACCGCATCATCACCCAGGATACCAATATCTTCCTCGGCAACTACCTGGACCTAAAACTATCCCCAAGTTGTGCCTCTACTTTCCGCTGGTCGCCTGCCACAGGCCTCGATGATCCCAACGCCCCAGAACCGCGCTTCACCCCCGCCCAACCAGGTACGTACGGCCTCCAGGTCCAAATGGGCGATGCCGCCTCCCCCTGCGTAGCTACCGACTCCATTTATATCTCCGTCGTAGATCCCAACACCCTGAGTTGTAACACCGTGTTTCTGCCCGGCGCGTTTACCCCAAACGGCGATGGGCTGAACGACGTATATGGCATCAGCAACCCGTATGCCATACAGCAACTGCACACCTTTGAAATCTTCGATCGGTGGGGGGCCCGGGTGTTCTACACGACCCAGGTCTTTGACCAATGGGACGGCAGCTTCCAGGGGCAGGAGGTCAACCCCGGTGTCTTTATCTACCGCGTGTCCTTTACCTGCAACGATAAGAAACAAGTCCAGACCGGCAGCTTTGTGGTGATGAAATAGACTTGTTGCGAGGGGTCAGCGAGGTGGGAAAAAAGAGTTGTTTTTTATCCACACGAAGGCTTTTTGAGGGAGTATAACCGCGTTATATGACCGAAAAAAGGCATCCTGTGGGAAAAAAAGGGCCTTTTTGACCCCTCGATGATTCCCCTCGCAACAAGTCTAATAGAGGTTTTTATCGGATGATACCTGTTTCACCCCGGTACAGCAACACCACACCGTCTAAAAACTCCACTTCGACGAGATAGACGTACACACCCGAGGGGGCAATCCTACCGCCTACTTTTCCGTCCCATAACGGTGCCCCGCTCAGGCAGTCCACGGTTATATTACGGGCTTCAAAAACCTGCCCACCCCAACGGTCGAACACAACCGCATAGTTGATTTTGGTGACGCCCTTGCAGGCAAAAACCCTCAGCTCATCGTTCCATCCGTCTCCATTCGGTGAAAAAACGTTGGGGATGAAAACGTTGCGATTTTTATCCAACTCCACAAAGATACTGCCCGAAGCCTTACAGCCGTTCACGTCCGTGACGTTCAAGCGGAAGGTCTGGTCTTCCAGGAGATTGAGGATGAAGGGGGATTTGATATTGGCAGCACTCAGGTTTGCAGCAGGGCTCCAGGCATACGTCTGGATAGGGGTAGTCCCCGTGATAATCGGCTGTAGCGCTGTCAAGGTATCCCCTAATTCCACTACCAGCTCCACCGGGTCAAACACGACGCGCAACTCCGCAGGCTGCGTCACCGTGATCGTATCCGTCAAGGTACACCCCAAGGGGTCTTCTACGGTCACCAACAAATCGCCTGCAAACACCGTAGCAGCCTGGTTCGGGGAAAAACTCAACCCCGTATTGTTTACGGAATAGGTGTAATCCAGCAGATTGCCACCGTTACCGCCGTAAATCGTATCTATTTTCAAGACCGTAGATTCCCCGTAGCAACGCGGGTCTTTAGGTTTGGGGATGACCGCTACAATGGGGTCGGGCTGCAAGATATCGTAATTCAATACCGCCTGGCAGCCTTTTATGTCCGTGACCGTTACGGAATAACTGCCCGCCGAGAGTTTCACGGCTTGGTTCGAGCTGGCAGAAGCAATGTCGCCCGACCAGGTGTAAGGCGTCGCAGACAGCGGGTTGATGCTGTCTTGCTGGTTGATGACCACCCGGATACGGCCGTCATTGCCCCCGAAACAACGGGCATTGTTCGTACCCGCCGGATCCACCGTCAAGCGGAGCTGAGCCGGTTGGCGCATAGCAAAGACCTCCTCTTTGACACAGGCGTTCTTGTCCCGCACTTGTACGGTGTACCTGCCCACCCCGATACCACTCAGCTCGTTGGAGGCCAAACCAGCCTCAACCCATTGAAAAGTATACCCCGGGACGCCACCCTGGGCTTTGGCAGTTACTTTCCCATCTTTGCCCGCATAGCAGCTCACCGGCACCGTATCAAACGTGATGCGTATCGCCTCCGGGCTGGGTACCAACAGCGTATCCACTATCGAACAGGCGTTGGAATCCACCACGACGACGGCGTTCCGGCCCCCGCAAAGTGCCTTCGCCCTTGCGCTCTGTACCTTGCTGAACACCTCTCCGTTTGCCCAGGTGAACGTGAAACGCCCACTGGTGCCATCGCTGTACCGGCCACTTATGGTAGCTGCTCCATCGCAGACTTTTTCGAAACAACTCACCGCTTGTATATCCGAGTAGGCCACCTCGATACGCGGCGGGTCGCTCACCGTTACGCTGCGCACTACCCCCGGACAGAGATTGGCGTCCGTCAGGGTCATCGAGTAACTACCTTTCGATAAACCGGGGCGCAGCGGGAAAAAAGTCGTGTCCACCCCACTGCCCGTAGCCCATAAGTAACGGTAAGGCTTTGTCCCGCCTTCCCCGCTCACCAGGGCACTACCGTTGGCCTCCCCTGGACAACGGGGAGCACTCACTACTATATCCTTTATCCTAAGGGTATCAGGGGCTACTACGCGCGCCGTATCCAGGGTCTGACAACCATCCGCCGCCAATATGGCAACGGTGTACTCCCCCGGCAATAAACCCGATGCCCGCGGACCGCTGGCCCCGTTGCTCCAACGGTAAGACAGGATGGCTGCCCCTCCCTCCCGGGCATTCACAAAGAGTTCTCCATTGGTATCCGATGCACAGGCGAGCGTATCGTTGCTCAGGCCCACGACCTGCGGAGGGGTAGGAGCGAGAATCTTAACTTCAAAATTGGTCTCACAGGAACGAATGTCCTTAACTTTTAACGTATAGGTGCCCGCGGCCAGGTTGCGCGCAGTAGAGTCGCGCTGCCCGTTGTTCCACTCAAAAGAATAGGGTCGGGTGCCCCCCTTCACCGATACCGCAGCACTCCCGTCTTTACCTACCACACAGGTCTCATTGACCAGATCGGACAAGGAAACTTGTAGGGGGTCGGGCTCCTTTACCTCAATCGTATCCAGGAGAGAGCACCCCGCTGGGTCGCTGTCGCGCATGGTGACTATGTACCGCCCCGCACAAAGGCCGTTGATGGCGCTACCGGTAGGCGTATTGACCGGTGCGCCACTCCCCCGCCGGTCCCAGCTAAAGGTGTAAGGAGTCGCGCTGGATGTAGCCGGCAGGGTACTCCCCAACACTGAAACCGCGCCGTCGCAACGGCTGTTGCACGATGCGTCGGATACCGAAGCGGTGATGACCAGCGTCTTTTTAGCCCCTATCGTAACGCATTGTTGGGTCTGGCACCCCTTTTCGTCGCTCACTACCAGACAGTACGTCCCCGGAAGCAACTTGCTCTTGCTGAAACTGGCCGCTTTGACGGGGGCCTCACCATTCCAGATAAAGGTGTAACGCCCCGCTGAGTCCGGTGAACCGCCTTTTACCGCAATGCCAATCCCCCCGTCGGCGATGCCTGAGCAGCTCGCTGTAGTGATCGTGGGGGTCAGGGAAATAGCAGCCGGCGACGACAAGTTGGTGCTCGCTGTGGAAGTACAGCCGGACGGGTTGGTCACCGTGACCGCATACGCTCCCCCGCGAAGGCTATCTATCCCATCCCCGGTTTCCCCGGGTAGGTTCCAGCGGAAGGTATAAGAGGCCAGAGGATTGGGTTCCAAAACGGAATTGACCAACACTTCAGCCCGTACTGCCCCATCCGTGCTCGAAAAACACGCCGGATCGGTCTCGATCAGCCGCACAGCAAGGTCCGGCGGCTCCACAATTTCCACCGTGTCAATGGCCACGTTGCGGGGTGTGCCCTGGTCGCGTACAGAAACGCGGTACAACCCGGCCGGGAGCTGCGGAACCTGCAAGGTATTGCCGGATGCAGCGATCACGCCCGAGCCGCTGAGAAGGGGTGCAGGGGATATCTTTTGGTAGGTGATGTCGTATGGAGGCCGCCCATTTGCTAAGGTGATGATCAGCCTGCCGTCTTCAAAGCCATCGCAGCTCACGCTATCGGCCACTACATCGAAGAAGAGGGTCGCAGAGGAAACGTTCACCTGGCCGGAGCGCAGGATAAAGCCGATCGGTTTAGGGTCGGGAGTGCCCACGGTCTCCGGCGGCATGAGGGAAGGAACGATGCGAACCGGGCTTTTATCGCCCAGGTTGCCCACCACGACAAAGCACAGGGAAAATAAGGTGTCTCCGTCTGGAAGGGTAACCCCCCCAAAACGCGGGTCCAACCAGGATAAATTGATCTGGCCCCCCTGTGGGACGATATTCATGTTTCCCAGTCCGAGGCCCCCAACGCTGTCGTTAAAAGACTTAATTTCTGTAAAGCGGATGACCTTTTCATCCCAGGTAAAGTCCATTTCGAGCGCCCCTACCCCCTTGAAGTTTTTAATGGTCAACGGCAGGCATACGCTATCGCCGGGCAAGCGGTTTACAAAGGGCAGTGAAAACTCCACCGGGCTGCAGCCGGACATACTCATGGTGAAAAGGGCTTCGCAACTGATGCCATCTTCTATCAAGACCTCATAGTCACCGGGTTCCGGCGCGAAAAAACGGACCGTATCCAAATGATGCGGCTTGCTGCTGCTGAGCAGATAGCCCTTCACATCTGGATCCCCTACCTTTTGGATGCGGATGCTGTATACGCCGCTGGTATCGTACTCGGGAAAGCCGCCCTTTGCGATAAAGGAGCCCTGGCAACTATTTACGGAACTTACGCCCAGCGGTTTGCCTTCCACTGCGTTGAGATAGACCACCTGAAAAGCGGCGGCGGTATTCACGTGCACGCAGGGGCCGGCTTCCTTGCTCACCGGGTCGGCTTCATAGGCAGATGTGGCCGAGCCCGGCGCGAAATCGTCTACGGTGATAGGGGCAAACCAAAAAGCAACCGGCTTGCCTTGGCTGAAACTGGACTGGAGCTGCCCCCGGTTGAAGAGGGTGAGGTTCCCACCCGGCGTCCCCCCCCCGGTGACCCACAGCTTCGTTTGCTCCAAGGGCTGGTTATTGACGATAATCGGGCTCGTGCGGTTGAGGCAACGGTCTTTCAGGATATCCGAAAGGGAGGGGCCCGTGATACCAGGAGGGCAATCGTAGAAGGCATAGCGGACACCGGGAGGAGTAAATGGGTCTGGGTCCCCGCTCAGGTTCAGGTCGCCGTTGTGTTTGATGTCCAAAGAGTCGTTGGCGCACAAATAGATCAACTTTCCCCCCACGGTATTGCTCTGCCCATTGAACAGGCCGAACTGAAAGGTGCCCGCAAAGTTCGCACAAGACGAGCGGGTGCGCACAACATTTTCAGAAATACGGCCTTTCAGGGAAACAGGCACGGGCGATTGCGCGCTCAGGGCGAAGACGCCGCACAATAATGCTGCGGTAAACAGATGTTTGATCATGCGCTGCATGGCTATATCAAGGTTCTTTGGATATCAGACGGGTTGCGGGGGAAAGATACCGATTCCTCGCCACCAGTCTATTGGCCACAGCACAACACATCTAATCGGATGGGGGCTACCCGTACACAGACAGTCCCTACCAGGTCAACTACGCTCGGGGCACCCCACGAACGTTGCCTTCCTCTTGGTCGGGACCACCCGTTCCTCCGGGAGCGAATCGCTCATGAAGCTATCCTGTTGGCCAATCTTTCGTAGGGAAGAACGCCGGGACCGTCTAATTATTGCCGCTTAGCTCACTTAGGCCCGCGCGCAGGGAGGCTCAGAATTTGTTCAACTCCACCACAAAGCCCTGGCGGCCTTCTTTTGCGATGCGGGCCAAAAAAACCGTCGCCTCCTGCTTGTCGTAGAATTCCCCGAGATGCACCTTGAAATATTTAGGCTTGCCGGGGAGCGCTTCTTCGAGTATGCTGACGGGAAGTTGGTACTTTTCTTTTATTTCCCTGACAAACTGGTTGGCTAATTGGGCATCTTTATACGCCCCCATCTGAATGGAAAAATAAGCCGGGCGGGAAGAAGGGGTAACCGCACCGTTCAACTCCCGTATATTCGTGCCCTCGCCTTCTTTTCCGCCCCGCGGTGTCTCAAACGAACTGCCTGGGGTGTCGTTCGTGCGGATCGAGGGAAGGACGATCTCAGGTACAGGGACCTTCATCCCCGGCAAGCCCTCGCTGGTGCTCGAAGTGGCTGCGGGAACGTAGAACCGCTTCAGGATGGAAAGGAGGCGTTCTGCCGATATGGAGTATTCCTGCCTTGCAGCTACCCCCCCGTCCGGGTTTAGGATAAGGAGGGTCGGTAACGTTTTGATGCCGTAAATATCCACTTGGCGGGAGCCCTCTATATCATCGAAATCTACTTTTACCGCGAGGTAATACTGCTTGGTGAACGCTGCGACCTCCGGATCCATGAAGGTGTTGCTCTCCATCCAACGGCAGGGCATACACCAACTGGCCGTGAAATGTACCATCAGTGGTTTGTTGACTTTAGAGGCTTGCTGAAGAGCTTCGGGAAGGCGTAGGTTCAGAAATTCGACCCCCTCAGGCAGGGGCATGCCGTTGAGTGGCAGGCGTACCGCCACTAACAAGACAAGTACTTTCCAGTTCATGAGATTTGTGGATTATGTGTGATTTTACAACCACAAATATATTAAAAAAAAATATAATAACAAAAGACTGGAACCAGCAATTCTCGGTTTAAAAAAAATCAAATATTAGACTCGAAAGCGTATCTTTCAGACAAAAAACAGGTATGATAGACACGCTACTCGGGAAGTTAAAAATAGCGATGGACGGGGTAAAAGATCACCGGAAGGCTGCGGGAAACCTGCAACATTCCCTTGGGGACATCCTCATGGCGGCATTTGCCATGTTCCATCTCAAAGACCCGTCGCTGCTGATTTTTCGCCAGCGCCTTGAAGAACGCTGGGCCAACTTGCAACGGGTGTACGGTATCCAATCGGTGCCCGGGGACACGGCGATGCGCCAGGCGTTGGACGGGGTTGAGCCTGAAAAAGTAGGCAAATTGTTCAAATCGGTACTGCAGGTCCACGAAGAACTAGGCCTTTGGGAAGGCCGCAAGGTATTGGGCAACTATCTGGCCATCTCTATGGACGGTACCCAACACTACTGCTCGAGCAAGAAGTCCTGTGCTCATTGCCTGGTGAAGCAAAAGCGCAACGGGGAAACGGATTATTATCACCAGTTGCTTGCCGCCGTGCAAGTGCACCCCGAGCAGGAAACGGTTTTTCCGCTGCAGGTAGAGCCCATTCAGCAGCAGGACGGCAACTCAAAGAACGATTGTGAGCAGAATGCGGCCAAAAGACTGATTCCGCGGATCACCCAGAGCCTGCCCCAAGGTATGCAAGGGCTTATGTTGATGGATGCGCTCTACGCCACCGGGCCGTGCCTGAAACTGCTCAAAGCACATAATTTGTCCTATTTGGCAACCATAAAAGACGGCTACGTTTTGGTCCAGGCGGCCCGGATGGCCGAGAAAGGCCAGTTGAAGGAGTACACCTGGACGGGCAAAGGGAAGCGTCACACGGTTTTTTATGCACACGGACTGGCCCATTCGGGGGCACATCAGGAATTTGAAGTCAACTACCTAAGCTATGAGGAACGGGATACCCGTACCGGAAAGGAGCTGTACAAGAGCTCGTGGGTGACCGACCTGTCCATCGAAGAGGCGAATATCGCGGAAATGGTATCGGTGGCGCGAGCCCGCTGGAAGGTCGAAAACGAGACCTTCAACACCTTGAAAAATCAAGGCTACCAGCTTGAGCACAACTTTGGCCACGGCAAGCAGTTCCTTTCCTCCGTCCTTGCCTGTCTAATGATGCTGGCTTTCCTGACCGACCAACTGGCGCAGCATGCAGATGCCTGTTTCAAAAAAGCCCTGGCCTATTGTAAGACCCGAAAAAACCTCTTTGAAAAGGTCCGACAGGTCTTTGATCTTTTACCCTGTATGTCAATGAACGTCATTTACCGTTTTATCTCCAAGGAGGTAACCCTTGATTTTCCTATGTTAGAATAATTTTAGATGATAACTTTTTTTAAACCGAGAATCGCTGATAATGGAGTTACCTACAAAATGAACACCACCAATTTTTTGGCCTTTGGAGGGTCAAAATTGATGACGTTCACTTTATGGATAACTCAGTCTGGTTTTTCAAATTTAAAAAACTAAATTTAGCTGTCCTAACAATTGGGGTAAGCTCAGTTTGGCAATCTCCCCATTTTCCGGCACTAACCTACAAAAAGTGCCGGAAATTTGAAATTGCAAAAAATTCCCTACATCTTCGCAGTGCTAATACATTCAACCAATGAGCGCTGACGTAAACGACACCATAGCCAATGCCTTTCAGGAGAAAAAACTCCTCACCAAAAGCGAGTTGGTCGCTTGGCTGGAAGAGGTTTATCCCGAAGTGTCGGAAGAAACGCTCAACTGGCGCATTTTCGACATGAAATCAAAAGGCATCCTGGAAAGCCCCGGCCGAGGCATGTACCGCCTGGCCACCAGGGAAGATTTTATTCCCGTCTTTTCCAACATGTCCAGACGCATCGCTGCCATGCTGGCGAAAGAGTTGCCGCTGGTCAACGTTTGCATCTGGGAGACTCGCTGGCTGAACGCCTGGATGGAACTCCAACCCGCCTACAATTGGACGTTGGTGGAAGCGGAGAAAGACGCACTCGATGCCATTTTCAACCACCTGACCGGGCTATCTAAAAAGGTGTACCTTCGACCCAACCGCTCCATCATGGAACTGTACGTGCTTTCGCTGAACGAAGCCGTCATTGTTAAGCCGCTGCTGTCTGAGGCACCACTGATGCGGGAAGGCAAAATCACCACCGCTGCCCCGGAAAAAATGCTTGTGGACATCGTGGCGGAACCGGATATTTTTGTGGGACAGCAAGGAGAATTGGAACACATTTTCGGGAACATGTTTTCCCAAATACTCATCCACCA
>JBEGMH010000133.1:0-10883 GCA_041183125.1 Bacteroidota bacterium
GCCTGAAGAATAAAATAATGAACGAGCGCTTGTTTTTTTGATTTTGCCGTGCAAAATCAAAAAAACAAGCGCTCGTTCAAAATATTTTTTGGTGGCATCAGGCGAAAAAGGTCTTTTTACAAAACCCCTCTACCATTCAACAAAACGCCCAAACTTGGGTTATACCTCCATGGCAGATACGACTCCCCGCGCCCCCTCAACAGACGGCCCTGTCTTGCTTTTTGACGGGGCCTGCAACTTGTGCAACGGCACCGTGCAGTTCCTGCTGCGCACCGACCGCCGGGCTGTCCTCCGCTTTGCACCGCTCCAATCTGAGGCGGGCATCCGGCTTCTACAGGAAGCTGGCTACCAGGGGCCTCCGCTCGACAGCGTGGTGTTGATCGCAAACGGACGCCTCTTCGCGCATTCCGATGCCGTATTAGAGACCGCCCGCCTACTCGGTTTCCCCTGGTCGCTGGCCTACGGGTTCAAAGGGGTACCCCGCGTGCTCCGCGACGCCATCTATCGCTGGGTAGGCCGCAACCGGTACGCCTGGTTTGGAAAAAGCGAGCAATGCCTGATGCCCACCCCGGATATAAAAGCCAGATTTCTTTAAAAACCTACCACTATGCATTCAAGAAGGTCTTTCCTCAAAAAAGGCGCACTCGCCGCCGGGCTTTTTGCCGTTCCGCCGGCAACATGGCTCGATTATTTAACAGCCGGCAATATGCACCTCATCCGCAACAACGTCGGCTATTTTACCGAAAGCGGCGGCACGATCGGCTGGTATATCGGAAAGGCGGGAATCGTCGTGGTAGATACCCAGTTTCCCGCACAAGCGGGTCATTTCATCGAACAAGTCCGGGAGAAATCGGATCGGCGCATAGACCTGCTCCTCAATACCCACCACCACGGCGATCATACCGGTGGCAATATCGCCTTCAAAGGGATGGTTGAAAAAGTAGTGGCCCACGCCAACTCCCGCACGAACCAGGAACAAGCCGCTATCGCCCGCAAAACCGAAGCCCAGCAACTCTATCCCGATACGACGTATGAAACCCGCTGGTCACAAAAAGTGGATGAGGAAACCATCACCGCCCACTACTTCGGCCCTGCCCATACCAACGGCGACAGCGTTGTCCACTTCGAACAGGCCAATATCGCGCATGTCGGCGACCTCATGTTCAACCGCCGCTTCCCGTACATTGATAAAACCGCCGGCGCTTCCATCGAAAACTGGATAGACGTGTTGCAGCAAATCCGGAAAACGTTCGACCAGGATACGCGTTTCGTCTTCGGCCATGCCGCGGAGCAATACGCCGTAACAGGCGGGAAGGAAGACCTCGCAGCGATGCAGAACTACCTCAACAAACTGCTCGCTTACGTGAAAAAAGCCATCAAAGATGGAATAGATGAAAAAAGCCTGATTGAAAAAACCAAGCTCATCCCCGGGGCAGAAGAATGGACCGGGCAAGGGGTGGAGCGCAGTATCAGCGCTGCTTACATCGAGCTGAAATAAATATACTTGTTGCGAGGTGGGAAAAAAGGCTTTTTTCCCCACCTCGCTGACCCCTCGCAACAAGTATAATGCAATTCCACGCCCGTAATTGCAAAAGTCTGCAAATTCTGGGTTAATTTTGCCGGCCATTGGCAAACACACAAATGCGCAACCATGGCCACACACATTGATATTGCCCGGATTATCCAAAACCCTCCACTGGACCAAACCATTACCGTAAAGGGCTGGGTACGGGCTTTCCGCAACAACCGCTTCATCGCCCTGAACGACGGCTCCAGTCCCCAAAACCTACAAGTGGTGATCGAGGCAGGGCAGATGGACGAAGAGCTCGTCAAAAAAATCAAATACCACGCCTGCATCGCCGCAAGCGGGAAATTAGTCGAATCGCAGGGCAGTGGACAGGCCATCGAACTCATCGCCGAGCACCTGGAAATCTTGGGGGAAAACAACCTCGACGAATATCCCCTGCAGCCCAAACGGCAGACGGTGGAGTTCCTGCGCGCCAAAGCGCACTTCCGCATGCGCACCAATACCTTTGGCGCCGTGTTCCGGATTCGCCATGCAGTGGCGTTCGCCATCCACAAGTTCTACAACGACAATGGGTTCTACTATCTCCACGCGCCCATCATCACGGGAAGCGATGCAGAAGGGGCCGGTGAAATGTTCCGCGTAACCACCCTTGACCTCGATGATCTGCCCCGCACAGAGGAAGGCTACATAGACTGGAAATCCGACTTCTTCGGCCGCCCCACCAACCTCACGGTATCCGGGCAGCTCCAGGCAGAAATCGGCGCCCTGGCCTTGGGCAAGGTATATACCTTCGGCCCTACTTTCCGCGCCGAAAACTCCAATACGCCGCGGCACTTAGCCGAGTTCTGGATGATCGAACCGGAAATGGCTTTCTACGATATCCACGACAATATGGACTTAGCGGAATCCTTCTGCAAGTTCATCATCCGCTATGTCCTGGAACACAACCTGCCCGACCTCGAAGTGCTGGCCGCCCGTATCGAAGAAGAAGAAAAAAACCTCCCGAAAGAGAAGCGCCGTCCGATGGGACTCATCGAGCAGTTGCGCTTTGTGGCCGACAATGCCTTCGAGCGCATCACCTATACCGACGCCGTGCAGATACTCCTCAACTCCAAGCCTTATAAAAAGGGACAGTTCGAGTTCCCCGTCGAGTGGGGCCGGGATTTGCAGGCTGAACACGAGCGCTATCTCGTGGAAAAAGAGTTCCAAAAACCCGTTATCGTCCGCAACTATCCCAAAGAAATCAAGGCGTTCTACATGCGCTTGAACGAAGACGGCAAAACCGTGGCGGCTATGGACGTCCTCTTCCCGGGAATCGGTGAGGTCATCGGGGGCTCACAACGCGAAGAGCGCTACGAAAACCTCTTGTCCCGTATCCAGGAAGTGGGTATCCCGGAAGAGGAGCTCTGGTGGTACCTGGAGCTGCGCAAGTTCGGTGGGGCGCCCCACTCCGGCTTTGGCCTTGGGTTTGAGCGCATGGTGCAGTTCGTCACGGGCATGGGCAATATCCGCGATGTCGTTCCTTTCCCAAGAACGCCGGATAACGCTGATTTCTGACCGTTCCCTCAATGGTTTAGACTTATTGTTGACAAGGTCGAAAAAAAGCCTATTTTTGTACTCGTTGAATGACCTCATGAGAAAAAAAAAGCCGCATTCTACCTGAATGCGGCCTCACGCTAATAACAAATCATAATCTCATGAAAAAGACGACCTTTAAATCTTAAGACTCCAATATCTTGTTGGGTTTCTTTTGATGGTTCGTGTGAGGGGTTCCCCGCAGGGTTACTGCAGGGAACCTTTTTAGTAAATGGGATTACGACTATCGTATAATAAACTTACCAGAATTGATCAGTTTGCCCCGGGATTCCAGCCGGTACAGATACATGCCCGACGGGAGGCCGTTACGGCTCCAGGTAAACTGATGTCCTGAAAAAAGGTGTTGATCAACCAATCTGCCGTTCAGGTCTAAGACGCGCAGCGCTACGGCATCGAATCCAGGTCCTTCCAGCTCAAATGTTACGCTTTCTACTGCCGGGTTGGGGTATGCCTTCACTTGAAGTCCGGGCATAAACGTTTCCTTGGCAGAAGTCAGCACGGTTATGAAATCCGGGAACTTCTGTACCACATAGCGCAGGGCCTTGGTGGCGGCAGGAGCTTGGTAGTCGAAATAGACCGTTGCCCTATTTTCGATTACCGTGCCTGGCAGGTTATTGGCTTTTTGGCCTACCCGGAATTCTACAAAACCAAAACCAGTGTTTGCGTTGCCAGCAGGAGCGAGTGCGACATTGTCCAGGGTGATTTTCACGACTCCCGTGGAAGTGACTTCCAGCCGGTAGCTAAAGTTGCTCGCTCCCGGGGTGACCCTTCTCGGGTCAAGCCCCTGGGGGAGCGTGTCTCTGATCACCACCCTGCGCACAGTGTCTGTACTCGAGTTTTTGAACAAAACTTTGAATGTTAAATCGGTTTCGGGCGCGATAATCGAATCGCGATACCCTTTGGGATAGCCTCTTAGCTCTACCGGCAACGCAAACGTTTTAATTTCTTGTGCATCTATAGCCACGAAGGGATCGAAATTGTCCTCCGGGAACATCGTTACTTTTCCAAAGCTCAGGGAGCCTGTGCCCTTGCTGCATGCTTCTACCACTGCCGTCGGGAAGCTACGGCCGGGATGGCCCGACGACTGCTGCACCACGATCCGGAACGTAGCCCCTGTAGCGGGCACTTTGATGGTGCGCTCTTCGTCCGCCTTCAATTGTACGTCGAACTGGCGCAGGATAATCGCATCCTGGATGACGATAGAGCGCCGGGCCGACTCCATATCCCCCTGTCCTTCGTTCTTGATCTTGAACGATACCGAATCCCCCTCACAGGTCCCGCTCACGGTCAAGCTGGACATATCCCAGTTGGGGTCGGCCTGCAGACAGGTCGTATCGGGGTAGATATGGGCGCTGACCAACGCGGCCTGCCCTTCTGCAATCCCCGTACATGCCATCTCTGCTTTGATACTGAACTTGCCCGATGCGGTCGGCTCCAGCGTCCCTAATTGGAAGCGGTATTTGCCGTCGCTCAACAAGGTATGGGGTACCGAAGCGCTGTTAAAGCGTATCTTGCGGTCTAATTGAAGGTCCACGTATGCCTTTTCCGCACGGCCCGTACCGATGTTCCGGTAGCTGACGAAGTAGTCCAGATCCGAGCAGGGTGCCAGGAAAGGCGTAGCTACTTCTACTTCCAGGAAGGGGCACGCGAGGGCCGACTTCATGGGAAAATCTATGCGGATAGAGTCGTAGGGCGCTTTGAACTGCACCGTTGTGCCCTGTGCGATACAGGCGTCCCAGTACAGGTTGACCGGTATAGCGCGCACGTTGTAGCGCCCTGTGTCCACGGAGATGCGGTATGCCCCCTTGGCGTCCGTCGTCGCATAGAATACCTTGCCCTGTTGTTCGGCCATCACCAGCCAGCCTTCGAGGCCGGGTTCGTTGGCATCGCTGTCGCAAGCGCTGTCCAAATCCCGGAATACCCGTCCGCTGAGCTGATTCGTGACGATATTGCCCTGTCCGTCGGTTTTCACCAGAATCAGGTCGTTGAACGAGGTCAGCATCTGGGCATTGTACCCGGTGAGCACGAAGCCACCGTCTGCGGTAGCCCTCACATCGCGGGCTTCCTCTGCCGCTTCCGGGTCGCCGATATTTTTTTGCCAGAGTATGCGGCCATCGGCTCCCAACTTGGCGAGGAAGATATCCACGTTGAGTTGGTTCACCACTTTGAGGCCGGTGAGGATCAGGCTGCCATCCTTCAGTTCGGCGATTGCGTTTGATTCTTCTTCGATACCTGCCTGGCCTATGGACGTTTCCCAGAGCTTATCGCCCTCGAAACCGAACTTGACTGCATAGGCATTGGGGTTGTTGCCGATCGCACCTGTCAGTACGATACCGTTGTCCGCCGTGACCACCAGATCTCGGGCTTCTTCGCGGGCGGAGCCGGCGATGCGGCGTTCCCAGACTGCGGTGCCGTCCTGTGCGAGGCGATAGAGCACGATATCGCTGCTCAAGCCGTTCAGTTGGCCATTGCAGACGAAGGCAAGGCCTTTGTTTTGTGGGTACTGCGCTACGGCCACCCCTACGTCCGAGCGGCTGAGGTCAAATTGCTTGAACCAAGCGATATTGCCCTGGGCATCGAAGCGTGCAAGGAAAGCATCCTCGTTGTCTACTCCGGCTTTTATGGAGCCTGTCACCAGGAACCCGCCGTCTTTGTCGAGGATTGCGCTCTGTACGCGCTCGGCACTGGCCGAGCCGAACTGCTTGCTCCAGATTTTTTCCCCTTTGCGGTTTATTTTCAGAAGGTAGACATTCTCGCTTTGGCCAAACTCGCTGATGATATTGCCTACGATCAGGTAGTTGCCGTCAGCCGTCGCTAAGATGGCGCGGGCTTGCTCCTGGTAGCCCTCATCGAAGTAAGTGGACCATAGTTTTGTGCCATCGGCATCCGTGCGGATGACGAAAATATCCTGGTCGTTGTCGGTCCCGAACGATTCCCCGAAACCTACGACGAGAAAGCCATGATCTTCCGTTTGAAGTACGGCCCAACCTTCATCCGTTTTTTCGGCACCGAAGGTGTACTGCCATCCCTGACCCGAAGCGACTCGGCTGAAGAGCAGGTTCATTACGACCAGCAATGCCGCTCCTGCCACCTTCGCGAAGGTGCCCCGGGCTGAACGATTAGCTAGTCTGAATTCCATGAGCTGTGTCTTTTTGTTCTTCATTTCTGAATACGTTACAAATATGCAGGGACTCTTTTCCAGTATCAAAGACAAAAAAAAGGGTTTGTTGAAAAAAAAACATTATTTTAGTCATCATTTTTAAATTAAAAAAATTCAAAATAATTGAAAATGTATATTTTGAATTATAAAATCATTTTTAATATTGTTGAAAAAAGTTTTTCATGCAGGGTAGTCAATTGATAAATATTTTAACTGGATTAGAAAAAAAAGAAGTCCGGGAGTTGCGAAAATGGTTGCTTTCCCCTGTCCACAACCAAAGGGAGGACGTCGTAGCCCTTTTTGACTACCTGTTTGAGAAAGACCATCTATACAACGAATCCCGGTTGGAAAAAGCCGCGATCTACCAAAAACTTTTCCCCGGGATACCCTACGACGATGCCCGGGTGCGGCAGACGATCCATTTTTTACAAAAAAGCGTCGAAGAATTCCTCGCCTACAAGGAGTTTCAATCCGACGAGACCCGGCAACTACTCGCGTTGGCCGAGGCCTATCGAAGAAGGAACCTGGACCGCCTCTTCGAGAAAACCCTGCGCCACCTCGATGAGGCCCAGGAAGCAGCTCCCAGAAGGGATGAAGCCTACCTACAGACCAAGTATCTCATACACTCTATTGAATATCAATATTTTTCAGAAAAAAACCGCAATCAGGACACCAACCTGCAGGCATTTTCCGACGCATTAGACCTGCACTTCATTGCGGGAAAACTGCGGATCGCCTCGCTGATCACTGCCGTTCAAAATATTTATAAGCAGGATTTTCAAGTAGGCTTGCTTGCGGAATGCGTCCGTTTTGCACATGAAAGAGGCCTTTTGGCCCACCCGGCGATCAGCATATATTATTATGTGTACTTAGCGCTGAGCGACCCCGACCAGGAAGCCCACTTCTATGCCCTCAAAGAAGCCATTTTCGAAAAGGACCACTTTTTCAGCAAAGAGGAGCAGCGCGACATCTTACTCTTAGCCGTAAACTACTGCATCGCCAAGATGAATATCGGGATGGCCCAATTCGTCCGGGAAGCGTTTGATTTGTATAAGAGAGGTATCGAAAACGCAGCCCTGCTCGACAAAGGCGTGCTCAACCACCTTACGTTCATCAATATCGTCAACGCAGGTTGTACCCTTCGCCAATTCGAATGGGTACAGCATTTTATCGAGTCCTATCAGCAGTTCTTGCTGCCCCAGCTCAAGGAGGCTTTCGTTTCGTTTTCGCTCGCAAAGCTGCATTTTGAAAAAAGGGACTACGCCCAAGCGCAGCGCTTCCTCATGCAGTTTGATTACGACGATATCCTGTTCAACCTCATCGCCAAGTCCATGCTCATCAAAATATACTACGAAGAAGGCGAGTTTACGGCCCTCGACTCCCTCCTGGAAAGCCTGCGCACCTATATCAACCGAAAAAAAGCTATTGCATACCACAAAACCATATACAACAACCTCATCCGTTTCACCAAGCGGCTCGTGCGGGTGGGGCCTTACGATACCGCGCAAAAAGAAAAACTGCGCCGGGAAATTGAGGAAGCAAATCCCTTGCCCGAGCGAAAATGGTTATTAGAACAACTGGAAGCGTTGTAAATTGTGCCCCGTTTATGAGTGGCAAGTCCATTAGACTTGTTGCGAGGGGAATCATCAAGGGGTCAAAAAAGGCCCTTTTTTTCCCACACTGTGCCTTTTTTCGGTCATATAGGGCAGCTATACTCCCTCAAAAAGCCTTCGTGTGGACAAAAAATGACTCTTTTTTCCCACCTTGCTGACCCCTCGCAACAAGTCTATTAAAACAAAGAAGCCCATGCAAATACTGACTGTTGAAAGCCCAAAGGAGTGGGCGCTGTTCTTCAAAGCGGCACACCGGGTTTATCGCGGCGACCCCTACTGGATTGCCCCGCTCGAGATGGATATCCGCAACGTGTTCACCCCTGCCAAAAACACGGCCTGGAGAAACGGGACGGCGCGCTGTTTCGTGTTGTTGGACGAAAAAGGCAAGCCCGCAGGGCGCATCGCGGCATTTATTGACCATACGGCCAACGAGTTGCAGCCCTATCCGATCGGGGGGCTGGGCTACTTTGAGTGCATCCACCGGGCCGACTATGCCAGGGCGCTCTTCCAGGAAGCGGAACAATTTCTGCGCGCACAAGGGGCTAAGATTATAGAAGGCCCGGTCAACTTTGGGGAGCGCGATAAATTCTGGGGCTTGTTGGTACGGGGGTTCGACGCCTCCCCGCTCTATCAGGAGAACTACAACCCGACGTATTACCAGGAATTTTTCCTGCACGAAGGGTTTGTCCCTTACGAACAAATCCTGACCCTGGCCGGGGATTCCGTCAACATCCCCTTCGAGCGCCTGGGGGCAGTCGCCAAGCGCCTGAAGGAACGCCAGCCTATGTATGTCGAAATGCTCAACTACGAGCACCTTGAGAAATTCGCCCGCGATTTTGCGGAAGTATACAATGCTTCTTTTGCCGAATTTGAACATTTCCATCCCGTGAGCGCCGACTTGGTGCGCAATATGCTGCAACAAGCCAAGGCCATTGCCGACCCACACATTGCTGCTCTGGCCTACTACGACGAAAAACCGGCTGGTTTTGTCGCTTTGTACCCGGATATCAACCCCCTGCTCCGCCATGCCAAAGGCAAATTGAATTTCTGGACCATACCGGTATTCCTGCTCAAAAAAAGATTCAAAAAAACTTATAATGCAAAGGGGCTGGGCTTCGGCATACACCCGGAATACCAGGCAAAAGGCATTTTTGCCCTGCTCATTGATTTCCTGTGCAGCCCCCGCAACGTACAGCGCTATCCCCGCATGTGCCTCGCCGGCATCCGCACGCACAACCACGGAATCCGCAGTGTCTATGCCAAGTTACAAGTGGATATTGACCGCATACACGTCGCTTACCGAAAGCCCCTGGAGCCCGGTATAGCGATTGAGCCCTTCGAGTTTATAGAAGAGTAGCGTTGTGGGGAATTACCCTTTGCGGTTTCGGAATTCTTCGAGGAAGCGCTCTAGCTCTACCTCGTCGTAGATCAACACTTCGCGGGGCTTACTGCCCTCGCTGGGGCCTACGATGCCCACGCTTTCCATTTGGTCCATGATTCGTCCCGCGCGGTTATAGCCCAACTTGAGCCGGCGCTGGATCATCGAGGTCGAGCCGTGTTGGTTTTGCACGACCAGGCGGGCAGCTTCCTCGAAGAACTCGTCTAAGTCGGAGTATTTCAGGTCCACTGCGCCGGGGCTTTGCTCGTCGCCCAGGAACTCGGGCAGGAAATATGGCTCCGCATACCCTGGTTGCTTTGCGATGAAATCCATGACGTGCTCTACCTCCGGCGTATCAATAAAAGCGCCTTGCAGGCGGATCATTTCCCCGCCGACGGAGAGCAGCATATCCCCGCGGCCGATGAGTTGATCCGCCCCGCCCCCATCGAGGATGGTGCGGGAATCCACTTTTGAGGTCACTTTATACGCGATACGCGCCGGGAAGTTCGCCTTGATGATACCCGTGATGATGTTTACGGATGGGCGCTGGGTAGCCAGCACCAGGTGGATGCCCACCGCGCGCGATAACTGCGCCAAGCGGCCGATAGGCAGTTCGATTTCCTTGCCCGCCGTCATGATCAGGTCGGCGAATTCGTCTATGACCAGTACGACGAAGGGCAGGAACCGGTGGCCTTTCATGGGGTTGAGCCGGCGCTCCACAAATTTGTCGTTGTATTCCTTGATGTTGCGCACCGAAGCTTTTTTCAACAAATCGTAGCGGCTGTCCATTTCGATGCACAGGGAATTGAGGGTATGGATTACCTTGTTGGTATCCGTGATGATCGGCTCGTCCTGGTTGGGCAGGAAAGCGAGGAAGTGGTGCTCGAGCGACCCATACGGGGAGAGCTCTACTTTCTTGGGGTCCACCAGTACCAATTTGACCTGGGAAGGGTGCTTTTTGTACAAGATGGACATTAAAATAGCATTGATACCCACTGATTTGCCCTGCCCGGTAGCCCCGGCGACCAGCAGGTGCGGCATCTTCGTCAAATCCGCCACGAAGACTTCATTGGTGATGGTTTTTCCCAGGGCGATGGGCAGGTCCATTTTTGCCCGTTTAAATTTTTCGGACATGAGGACCTCCTTCATGGACACCATCTGCTTCTTCTTGTTCGGCACTTCGATACCGATAGTGCCTTTTCCCGGTATCGGCGCGATAATCCGGATGCCGAGGGCCGACAAGCTCAAGGCGATGTCGTCTTCCAGGTTTTTGATCCGGGAGATGCGCACGCCTGGAGCGGGGATGATTTCGTACAGCGTGACCGTAGGGCCAATCGTCGCGCGGATTTTGGTAATTTCTATCTTGTAATGAAGCAGCGTCTCAATGATTTGGTCTTTGTGCGCTTCCAGCTCTTCGCGGTCAATTTCGACTTTTTGATCCGAATAATCGTTCAGCAGGGCCACTACGGGATATTCGTAGGAGGACAAGTCCAGCGTAGGGTCGTATGGCTCGCTGAAATGTTCTTCTTCCTGTGCGACGGAGGGAAGGGGGGCGGCGGTACCGGTAGGTTCTACGGGCGGTACCGGGGGCAATGGCGATATTTCCAT
>JBEGMH010000134.1:0-7491 GCA_041183125.1 Bacteroidota bacterium
TCATGAACTCACATCAAATTGACTATCAGATTTTTGGAGAAGAAATGCAGTTCGTCGAAATCGAACTCGATCCCTATGAAACCGTCATCGCCGAATCGGGGAGTTTCATGATGATGGAGGATGGCATCGAAATGACCACCCTCTTCGGCGATGGATCCTCCCAAGAGTCGGGAGGCCTGTGGGGCAAAGTGTGGTCCGCCGGTAAGCGCCTGTTGACAGGGGAGAGCCTGTTTATGACGGCCTTTACCCACGCGGGTACCGGCAAGCGCAAAGTCGCTTTTGCCGCCCCCTACCCCGGCCGCATCCTGGCCCTGGACCTGGATGCATACGAAAATAAACTCATCTGCCAGAAGGATGCTTTCCTCTGCGCTGCCAAAGGCGTTTCCGTAGGCATTGAATTTTCCCAAAAGCTGGGCCGCGGCTTTTTTGGCGGCGAAGGGTTCATCATGCAAAAATTGGAAGGCGACGGACTTGCCTTCGTCCATGCCGGGGGAGCCATCATCGAAAAGAAACTGGCCCTTGGGGAAACCCTTCGGATTGATACCGGCTGCCTCGTCGCGTTCACCCGCGATGTGGACTACGACATCGAAATGGTGCGGGGCGTGCGCAACGTGTTCTTCGGCGGCGAAGGGCTCTTTTTTGCCCGCCTGCAAGGCCCCGGGACCGTATGGATCCAATCGCTCCCGTTCAGCCGCCTGGCAGACCGCGTATTGCGCGCTTCGCGCAACTATGGAGCAGGCGGCAAAGACGAAGGCAGCGTGCTGGGCGGCCTGGGCAACCTCCTCGATGGCGATGGTTGGTAAAGCCTTTTTACCATCAAATTGTTAAACCGAAATCTTCAGAAAAATGGCTACCCCTCGCTCCGTAGCATTCTATACGTTGGGTTGTAAGTTGAACTACTCGGAGACTTCTTCGATATCCCGCCTGTTCGAACAGGCGGGATATCGGGAAGTGCCTTTTGAGGAGGGTGCTGGCATTTATGTCATCAATACTTGCTCGGTGACCGATTTTGCCGACCGCAAGTGCCGCAAGATTGTGCGCCAAGCCCTGCGCCACGCACCCAATGCTTTTATCGTGGTCGTGGGCTGCTATGCACAACTCAAACCTGAAGAAATCGCCCATATCCCGGGAGTGGACCTGGTGCTCGGTGCCGCTGAGAAGTTCCGTATCCTGGAATATATAGACGACCTGAGCAAAGCACCGGGAAAAGGCCTGGTCTTTGCCGGGGAAGTCCGGGAAGCCAATACGTTCAGCGATGCCTTTTCCTTTGGCGACCGAACGCGCTCCTTCCTGAAAATACAGGACGGCTGCGACTACAAGTGCTCGTTCTGTACCATCCCACAAGCCAGAGGGCGCAGCCGAAGCGATTCCGTGGACAACGTATTGGCCAACGCCCGGGAAATCGCTGGTTTAGGGGTCAAAGAAATCGTACTGACAGGGGTTAACATCGGCGATTTTGGCAACGGCGGCGAAGTGGTGGAAGGCATGCGGCCCAAAAAAGAAGCGCTCTTCAGCGACCTCATCCGGGAACTCGATGGGGTGGCCGATATCCAGCGCTTTCGCATTTCCTCTATTGAACCGAATTTGTGCAGCGACGAAATCATCGAGTTCGTAGCCGGCTCACAGCGCTTTGTACCGCATTTCCACATGCCGCTACAGTCGGGTAGCGACAAGATACTGCGCCTCATGCGGCGGCGCTATGTGCGGGAGCTCTATGCCAACCGCGTACAGCACATCAAAGCGCTCATGCCGCATGCGTGTATCGGGGCCGACGTCATCGTCGGCTTCCCAGGGGAAACAGAAGCGGATTTTATGGAAACCTTCCACTTCCTCAACGACCTCGACGTATCTTACCTGCATGTATTCACGTATTCGGAAAGGGCCAACACGCCAGCACCGGATATGGGCGGTACCGTGCCCGTTGAAGAACGCCGGCGGCGCAATGAAATGCTCAGCATCCTGAGCGAGAAAAAACGCCGCCATTTCTACGAGCAACACGTCGGACAAGAGCGGCCGGTATTGTTCGAAATGCACAAAGACCCTACGCTCATGTCTGGTTTTACCGATAATTATATCAAAATTGATGCTCCCTTTGAGGCGAATCGAATCAATACCATCTGTACGGTCCGCCTCAAACAGGTCACGCGCAGCGGGAACATGGCGGCTGACGTCCTCTACGATGGTCAGCCTCTGCCCTATCTTGCCGTTTGAACCAGCAGCGCATACATTTTTTCCGCAGCCCTTTCCCAGGAAAATTTTTCCAACTGCTCCCATCCTCGGTCAATGAGCGCCTCCGCGATTCCCGGCTCTTCCCAGAGTGTCCGCATGGCGTTGGCCATTTCTGCCTCCTGGGTCGGGTCGGCCAACAAAGCAGCGGTACCCGCTACTTCGGGAATAGAGGAGGTATTGGAGGCTAAAACGGGCACCCCACAGGAAAAAGCTTCCAAAACGGGTAGCCCAAAGCCTTCAAAAAGGGAAAAATACGCCAATCCCTGGGCAGCGGCCAATACATCGTGTAAAGCATCTTCCGGCACATAGCCCAAAAACCGTATGGCGTCCCGATAGGGAGATTGCTGCCAAGCTTCCTGTATCTCACCGGTTTGCCAAGCCATGCGGCCCCCGATCAACAACTCCAATGGGGCACCGGTCTGCGCTTTGAATTGGGTAAAGGCACGGATTAAACGGGGCAGGTTTTTGCGGGGGTGAAGCGCTCCCAAATAAAAAAAATAGGGCTTACCCCCCGCATACTGCTGGCGAACAACCGCTTTTTCCACTTCTGAAAGTGGATGAAACCCCTTTCGGGGCCCGTTGGGCACTACGGTCAGCTTATCCGCCCATGCCGGGTAATGCGCAGCCACATCTTCTTTTACAAAATGAGAAATGACAGCAACGGCATCTGCACGCTCTAAAAAACGGGGCACATGGCTTTGGTAATAGCGCAGTACCATCGGCGGCACTTGCTCGGGATAGTGCAAAAACGCCAGATCGTGCAGCGTCATCAACGTCGGTACCCGGCTGCGCAGGCTTAGGTAGCCGTCTGGTGAAAAAAATACATCTGCCCGCACGGCTTTCAAAGCGATGGGCAAAGCATACTCAAACCAAAGCTCCCAAAGCCAGGGATGCCGGGCAGGAGGAGGCACTACCAGAGGAATACAGTTTTTTGCAAAAATAAATTCCCGGGAATACGGACGGTCAAAGAGAAAATAAAACGTATCGCGAGGGTACATCTTCACCATTGCCTGGCACAGTTCGTAGGTGTACCAGCCCATTCCTTCGAGTTTTCCCGATAATAAAAAACGGGTATTGACGGCAATTCGCATAGGCGGCAGTCTAATCGTCGAGTATTTCTGTTTCCGGGTTGCCGAGGCTTCCCGCACTGAATGTTTGGCGCACAAAGGTACACCAGCGACATTCGGGCTTGCCGCAGCCGGAATAAAAGTCTTTGGCCTGTATGCGCTGGTATGTCCCGGCGATGAGTTCCCGCATATACTGCCCGTCTTCCGGTTCAAAACCCAGGCGCAGGCGGCGGTACTTGCCCTGCCGGTCTGGCTCCAGGAACTGGATCTCGCCAAAGGTAACCTGTCGGGAGGAGCGGTCGAGGGATTCGAACAGAAGTTTATAGAAGCTGAGTTGCCGCCAATAGATCCCTCCCCCCGGCTTCTTGTCCGAAGGCCGCGACAAGCCGCCCTCCTCTACCCGGCCTGTCTTGTAATCAATGATCCCCACTGATAAACCTGGATGGTACTCGATTTTATCAATGGTCCCGGTTACGGGCACACCGTCTATTTCCACCTTTCGGATGGTGTATTCTACATGGACTTCCTTGTGGCCTTCTTCTACCTGTTGGGCGTACAGCCCACTGAGGTAGTGCTTGCCTTGTGTGGTGTATTTATCAAATGACGTAGGTTGAAAACAGCCTTTTTTTCGCGACATTTCGGTTTCAAAAAACCGTAAAAAATCCGTCTCCCGGGGGAAAGCCTTGGTAGGCTGGATACCGGCGAACAGTTTTTGCATGGCAATATGCATCGCTGCCCCATACACCGCCTGTTCACTGCTCAGGGTAGGCACCTGCAGGATATACTCGAAATAAAAACCGAGTGGGCAGTTCAAAAAAGCGTTCAAAGAAGATACGCTCAGGCTGAACTGGGCGAGGCGCTCCTCTATAAATGTCTGCTCCTGAGCGAGGATCACTGGAGCCTGTGCAAGCTGCAGGAGTTCGGCCTGGACTTGTAATACGGAATCACCGGCGATGCCGGGCTCTTGTATCGCCATGGAGGGGCACCCTTCCTGCAACTCGTCTATGAACCGGGCCCGGGCCAATTCTTTTTGTTTCTCGTCCGTTTTGGCAAAGGAAATGTGGAGAAAAGACTTAGCACGCGTCATCGCTACATAAAACAGCCGCCGCCGGGCCTCCAGGGCATCTTCTTCTCCCGAGGGTACCAGGTTGCCCGGCAGGGGGAACTGCCCGTTGGCGCTTTGGTTTTTAGGCTCCCAATAGTCCTTGACGGCGTCTATGAGGAACACGTGGTCAAATTCCAGTCCTTTGGCACTGTGCGCCGTCAGGAATTGTACCCCCCCTTCTTCCCCAATGGTTTGGTTTAACGGCAGCGGGACGCGGTTTTCCTGCATCCGGTTGAGTATATCTAATAAATCCGGAAGGCGCAGCCAGGGGTTGCGCTCGTTTTCCCCGCGCACAAACTGTAAGAAAGCATGTAAAATCTGTACGCTTTCCAGCTTATTGACCGACTGCAAGACATAGTACAGCAAACCGCTTCTGTTGATGGCCATTTCTACCAGCTCCGGTAACAAGAGGTTGCCTTCTGCCGCCATCAGCTCTTCCAGAGCTGTCACCGCCTGCCGGAACGCATCGGCAGATACGTCTGGCATAGTCGGTACAGCCTTTTGCGGATCGTGCAGCGTTTCCCGCCAGGAGAGGCGTTTTTCATCAGGTTCGCCCGACAAGAACAAACTCAGCGCCGCCAAATAGCGGGGAGACAGCCCCCAGTAGCGAAAATGCAGGATGCGGAAGAGCAGTCGCTCGGCGCTGTGCGCTTCTGTCTGCTCGCGGTGCAAGTATTCCAGCAACTGAAGGAGTTGTTGTATCAAAGGGGTTTCCAGGATATTGATACTGCGCTTACTCACGTAGGGTATTCCCTTTTTTTGGAAAAGCAGGAGCAAATCCCGCGATTGGCGGTGCTGTGCGTAAATGACCGCAATGTCTGAAGGGCGTACCTTTTGAGCCAATAGGGCTTCTATTTGTTGGAGGACGTGCGCCGTTTCGTGCAGTCGGGAAGCATGCCCCGACAGGATCGGGAACTGCCGGACGCCCTCGTGGCGGGGGTTGGCGGCGTGCAACTTTTTTTCAAAAGGAAAGATATTCGTGCGGGCGCCAATGCGCAGGGTGTTGTTTCGTACCAGCGCCGCGGCCGCATCCAGGATAGGCTGGGTAGAACGGTAGTTTTCCTGTAACGTCACGACCTCCAGCGAAGCCTCGTAGCGCGCAATGAAGTCCGTCAGGTTTTGCAGCCTTGCCCCCTGGAACTCATAGATAGACTGGTCGTCGTCGCCTACCAGGAACACGTTGGGGTTGTCCCAATAGGAAATGAGCTGGAGCAGAATATCGTTCTGCGCGCTATTGGTATCCTGGTACTCATCTACCAACACAAACTGGTAGCGCTCCTGGTAGTTGCGCAACAGGAAGGGGTGGACAGCAAACGCTTTCCAAACCCAAAGGATCATATCGTCGTAATCATAGCGACCCGCACGCTTTTTTTCCTCCTCGTACAAAGGATACAGGGCTACAGCAGCCCGCAAGCGGTCCATGCGCTCCTGCTCTTGCTGGACGCGGGCTTCGCGTACCGTACCTTTAGCCCCCCTGGAGGTATTGACCTTGTACAGAAAATCCGGGTGTTCGGGTAAGTCCTGAAGCCAGGCATCTATTCGTTCCTGTACCCGTTCACAAGACCAGTTTTCCCGGTTCATCAACTGAAAAAGACGCGATAGGTGGCCTTCGTAAAAATACGGATTGGCCTGTGGGCGATACAGCGGATGACCTGGCGGGAGTTGATCTATCAAGCGCCGAATCAAATCTATGCGGTCCAAATCCCCCAAGGGCTCCATGTCCTGCCGGCCAAACAAGGCCAGATTGCTTTGGATCACGTGGTTGCAAAAGGCGTGGAACGTGAACAGGTGTACCCGGTGTGCCGCTGGCCCAATAAACTGGAGCAAGCGGTTGCGCATCGCGATCACCCCGGCGTCCGTAAACGTTAGGCAAAGAATATTTTCCGGAAGCGCATCTGTTTCTAATAATATTTGCCCTATGCGGGCAGCGAGGACCTGGGTTTTGCCTGTTCCCGGGCCAGCTACTACGAGCATGGGGCCATCTATGTGCTGTACCGCCGTCTGCTGCGCTGCATTGAGCGTTTCCAGTTGCTGGAGGAAGAACGCAGTGTGGGTTAGCCGCTGCTCGCCGGGATAAGCCATGTGTACGGATTAGTGATCGTCAAAGCGCAGGGCAAAGCGCTGCGACAACTCTTTGACCAAGGGGTTTTTTTCAAAAAGCTTGAGCAGCTTATCGCTATTGGACAAAGGCTTTGCTGCTTTGGGCAGCTCGGTCGGTACCGGTTTCTGCACTTCGATGTGCAGGGCCAGCCGCGGTCTTGCAAACACCTCCCGCAGAGACTCGATCAAGCCGCGCTCTGCGCGAAGGGTATTCTCCACCAACGCCGAAGACACCGTTGCAACCAACGTTTCTTCACGCAACTGGATGGGGATATCTTTCAGCAACGTCTGTACCGTTTCCTGCCCGGATCGCTCCACATATTGGTCCCAGGCAGTCTGAATGTTCGCCAAGGTGAGGGGCAGCCCCCCTGTAGCCGTCGTAGTAGATGGCGAAGGGTTGACCGGAATACTTTCAGCCTGTATTCGATCCAGACGGGGCGTAGCGACCAGGTGGCTGGAGGACTTCCAGGAGGGGCTGCCGGCAGACGACCGGGCAGCTTCCGGCAGGGGAGCCTCTTGCGGGGCGGCCTCTGCCTTTTCCTTTTTTGGGGTGGGGGGAGGCGCGGGCGGTAGCGAAGAAGTTTCTACCTGTGGTTCAGGGTTTTTTTTTTCCGGCTCTGCCATCCCCCGGCTGCTCTCTACTGTACTTTGGATATAGGCCATTTTGAGGAGGTACAACTCCACATGCAAGCGCTTGTTACGCGCCATTTTAAAATGAATATCGCAGTCGTTAGCCAGGTTGAGTGCGGTCAAGAGGAAAAAGTGCGGTGCCAACAACGCTTGTGACAGATAGCGCTCGCGTAACCCAGCCCCTACTTCGAGCAGGGCCAGGGTCTCCGGATCTTTGCAAACCAGGAGGTTGCGAAGGTGTTCTGCGAGACCGTTCATGAACAAATCCTCGTCAAACCCTTTGTTGACGACCTCGTCGAACAAGAGCAGCGCCTGACTCAGATCTTCTGCTAAAAAAGCATCTACCAAGCGAAAGTAATA
>JBEGMH010000135.1:0-43759 GCA_041183125.1 Bacteroidota bacterium
TCGGCCATGACATCGTCCTGGGTATAGCCCATGGTGAAGGTACCGCCTTCCACCAGTACGAGGTTAGGGCCGGTAGCCTGGCCTTCGTAGTCCAGTTTTTCGAAGCCGCCCCAGTCTTTGTCGTTGTAGTTCCACCCTGTCGTGTCGGAGGTTTCCTTGCTTTTGCAGGAAGTTAACAGCGCGGCTGTCATCAGGGAATAAGCGCCAAACTTCAAAAGCTTCTTCATTCTTGTTAGAAGGTTTTATTAAAAATATCCTTTATTAGACTTATTGCGAACGGGATGCCGCGCGGTGCGCACAGTCATGCCATACTATGCCCAAAACGAAGCGGCTGCAAAATTAGTATTTTCCCGGGGTTAATATCCTTTGAAACGCGCTTTTTTCGATGGGGAAGGAGGGTTGCACCGTTTTAATTATTTTTAAAAAAACATTGATTATCAAAATATTAAAATCAACGAAACATATTAAAACAATTATTGAGTTGCGCTGATTTTTTGCGGCGGCGCGCGAGCTGCCCTTCGGCGAAATTGATGCCAAGCGATACTTCATGTGCTCCGCCGGTACGTGCCAAGCCCAGGGCCGATAGCGTTGCGTCATAGCTGTACCCAAAGCGAAGGACGCCCTGGCGCACCCCGATGAGGGCGATGGCCGCATCCGGGTTTCCCCCGCTGTGGCGGTACCACAGCCCGCCAAACAGCAAGTTGTAGCCCAGGTAGGCCCCGGCATTGACCTGCATGAACCCCGCCTGGCGAACGATTTGGATATTGGGGGAGATGACAGCGGGGTACCTCAGATGGTCGCCTTTAGCGAAGCCAATATCCCAGCCTGCGTGGACGGACAAGCGCATAGGGCGGCCTACCCGGAGGTTGTCCCTGGATTCCAGGAAATTTTCGTCTGGTCGGTTGAGGTGGCGCAGCGCGACGCCCACATAGCCTCGGCTGTTGTGCAGTACCAGTCCTGTACCGAGGTCAGGAGCCAGGCGTTGTAGGCCGCTCGGTCGGTTCTCCTCGCTCGGGGCCACGCCACCGCCGGGTAGGGTAGCCCCGGTATAGGGGTTGAGTTGGTCGCCAAAGACGAGCCGGTCCCAGTCCACCCGCGTCTGTAAAACACCGCCTTCCATGCCGAACTTTGCATAAAAATCGTCGCCTAACTGCACAGAATAGCTGTACACTGCGTGAAGGGTCAGGGTGCGGTAGATGCCATTCCCGGCATCGTCTGCCAGGACCGACACCCCGAAACCGCTGTTCAGGCCATTGAGGGCCTGCTCGAACCCCAAGGCATAGGTGCTGTAGGCATTGGGCCAGGAAGGCCACTGGTTGCGATAGTTCAGCGAGATACGCGGAGCCTGTGCCACCCCTGCCATGGCCGGGTTCAACTGGAGGGGCGACGCATAGAACTGGCTGAACAGAGGGTCCTGCGCCAGGATATGCCCCAGGGTGGAAAGGAAAAACGCAAGTAAAAAGACTGGTCTTGAAGGCATACGGTTACTTTTCTGTGCGCAACAGGACAAACTGCCCCGCCGAATGTCGGATTTTTTTTTGAAAAGGAAAAGACCCATTTTTGTCCATGCCAAGGCTTTTTGAGAGGGGGCAGCGGGCGGTTGGGGAAAGAAGGCCTTTTTAGCCCCTCGACAGTTTCACTTTACAATAAATTCAGCTTATATAACGTGTATTTTTTCAAAAACAGAGGTCTATGGCACCGAAAAAATCAAAGGAAGCCCGTGGCCTATGCCAAAAGTCTGTTTGCCCAAGCTATCTTTGGGCTTTGGTAAATCCTGTTCAGTCTATGCGTACGACTCATCTTCTGACCTTTTTGTTCTGCGTGTCCCTATCTCCCCTGTGGGCGGTTGTGCCGCTGCGTTTTTCCGATACCCTGGAATGGTACCCTGCGCCACAGCGCATCCGCACGGAGGACGGCGTCCAGTCCTGGTGGTCGTTTAAGGGCGCCCTGCACGATGATGCGATGCCCCTGACCCCTTTCGTGGTACTCGACTTCCCCGTACAGGGCAGCGGCGTGCTGCAGGTACGGGTGCTGGACTTGCGCACGGAAGCCCTACCGGGTACCTGGCCGGCTTCTGTGCCCCTGCCCTCCGATCGCCTCTCGTTTAAAACACTCGTCGAAAAAGACCGGCAGGGCTATTTTGGGAAAATCAGCTTTGCCCCTTTCCTGCTCGTGCAGGGCAGTGTGCACCGGGTACTCGAATACAGCCTCGAGGCTACCTGGGCCCCACAACCCGAAGTACAGGCCCGATCCGGTGAGTTTGCCGGCGAATCCGCACTGCGCAACGGGACAATCTACAAAATTTCTGTGGCTCAGGAGGGCATGCACAAAATATCCTACGATTTTTTGAAGAACGAACTTAAACTAGATATTGACCGGATAGACCCCCGCCAAATCGCTTTATGGGGCAACTCCGGGGGTGTGTTGCCCGAGCTGGTAGGCCTGCCCAAGCCCGACGACCTGGTGGAAATACCGGTTTTCATAGCGGGTGAGAGCGACGGTCGGTTTGATGCCGGCGATTACCTACTGTTTTATGCCGAAGGCCCGGACAGATGGAGCTACCAGGCAGGTACCGGGCGTTTTTCCATGGAAAAAAACATCTACAGCCAGCAGCAGTTTTACTTCCTGAAAGTCGGGAGCGGAGCAGGCCAGCGGGTAGCAGAGCAGGCCAGTCTCCCCACAGCAGTTTATGCCTCCAAGGGGTTCGATGATTTTGCCCGATTGGAAACCGACAAGATCAACCTGTTGCACCAGTGGGTCAAATCGAAAGGCTCCGGCAAACGATGGTACGGCGACCAAATCCGCAACGTCCGGGAGTATAAGTACGATAAGTTCTTTTCCTTTCCCAACCTCATTGCGGAAAGCCCGGTGCTCGTACGGGCGGAAATGGCGTTGCGCGCCCTACAGGTTTCGCGGTTCACCCTCAGCCTGAACGGCACGACGCTCCAGTCCGGCCTTGCAGAGCGCGTGGTCGAATTAGAGGGCGAACTCGACAACATACGCGACTATGCCAAGAACGCCCTTTTGGAAGGCAGCCTCAACCTGAACAGCGATGCTGTGGAGGCCATCATCCGCTATGCTCCGCCCGGGGGGACCAACGACGGCAGCGAAGGCTGGGTGGACTACATCGAGCTGCAAGCGCGCCGCAGGCTGGTATTCACGGGCGATCAAATGGCATTCAGGGACGTAGAGACCCTGGGCCAGCCCAGCAGCTCCTTCGAGCTCAGCACTGCGGTTGCCGACCTCGCGGTGTGGGATATCAGCAACCCCTTACAGCCCAAGGTACAGGGTGCGGAGCGCAGTGCGCAGCAGATCCGCTTCCGGACGGCGACCGAAACGCTGCGGCAGTTCGTCGCGTTCAACCCTGCGAAGGCACTCTACGCCCCCAAGGCGGTCGGAAAAGTCGAAAACCAGAACCTGCACGGCATCTCCCGTGCCGACCTGTTGCTCATCTATCCGGCCTCTATGGCCGCACAAGCTGCCCAGTTGGCAGCGCACCGGAGGAAGCACAGCGGGCTGGTCGTCGAAGCCGTCGAGGTACAACAAGTGTACAACGAATTTTCTTCCGGGAAAAAAGACCCTTCGGCTATCCGCAACTTCGCCCGCATGCTGTACCTGCGGGATCCGGGATTCCAACACCTGCTGCTCTTTGGAGATGGTTCTTTTGATGCCCGCGACCTGTACGGTTTCGGCGGCGACCACATCCCGACCTATCAGAACGAGTCGTTCAACCCCCTGTTCGCCTTCCCGGCCGACGATTATTTCGCCCTTTTGGAACCCGTTGCGGGAAGCGACCCCCTCTCAGGCCGCTTACAAATCGGCGTGGGGCGCCTACCCGTGAACACCCCGGAGGAAGCCTCCGGGGTCGTTGCCAAGATCATCCACTACGACACGGCCCCGGCCACGCTCTCCGACTGGCGCAACCGCATGCTCGTGGTCGGCGACGATGAGGACGGCATGCAGCACACCCGCGACGCCAACATCATCGCCGACGATATCCAGACGGCCTTTCCGGCACTCAACCTTGAAAAAGTATTTGTGGATGCCTATCCGCAAACCGCTACCAGCGGGGGGAACCGCGTCCCCGGCGTCACCGAGGCGATCAACGAAGCCATCTTTAAAGGGGCGCTCATCGTCACCTACTTAGGGCACGGAGGGCCAAACGGATGGGCCCAGGAGCGCATCCTCACGATTCCCGATATCCTCAACTGGAAAAACCTCGATCGGCAGACCCTCTTCCTGACCGCTACCTGCTCGTTTACCAATTACGACGACCCGACCTTTAGCTCTGCCGGGGAAGAGGCCTTTCTCAACCCGCAGGGCGGTGCCATGGCCCTCATGACGACCACCCGCGCCGTATTTGCCAACCAAAATGCCGTTCTTACAGAAAAGTCCCTGGATGCCCTTTTCACCCGTCAGAACGAACGGTACCCTGCCTTGGGGGAAGCGATGCGGCAAGCAAAAAACAGTTCTTCCAATATCGGCATCACCACCAACTCGCGGAAATTCAGCCTCATAGGGGACCCCTCCCAGCAACTGGCCATCCCCCGCTACCAAATACGGACCACAGCCATTGACAGTACGCCTGTCAGCGGGCAGACCGACACCCTGCGCGCCCTCCAGCGCGTAGAGGTGCAGGGGGAAGTCACCGATTTCAACGGGCGCGTGCTCGAAGACTTCAACGGGGTGCTCTACCCCACTGTTTTTGATAAAAGCATCCAGACCGCTACCCTGGGGCAGGATGACGGAAGCTATGCCTATCCCTATCAAATCCAGAACAACACGCTTTTCCGCGGGCGGTCTTCCATCCGCAATGGCCGGTTCCGTTTCACTTTTATCGTGCCGAAAGACATCAACTACGCTTTTGGCAATGGTAAAATCAGCTATTTCGCCGCCCATGCGTCCACGCGGGCCGATGCCGCCGGGCACTATGAGCGGTTCGTCATCGGAGGGAACAGTCGGGCGCAGGTCAACGACCGCACAGGGCCCGTCGTGGAAGTGTTCATGAACAACTTCGACTTTATCCCCGGCAGCATCACCGAGCCAGACCCGCTCCTGCTGGTGCGCCTGAGCGACGATAACGGCATCAACGTAGTGGGCAACAGCATAGGGCACGACCTGGAGGCCGTCCTCGACGAACAAACGCAGAACTCCATCGTGCTCAACGACTTCTTTACCGCCGCCTTAGACGACTACCGCAAAGGGGAAGCGCGCTACCCCCTCGCAGACCTGTCGGAAGGCACGCACCGCATCCGCGTAAAAGCCTGGGATATCGCCAACAACCCCTCGGAAGGCTACACGGAATTCATCGTCGCCAGCTCCGAAGGTATTGCCCTGCAGCAAGTCCTCAACTATCCCAACCCTTTCACCGACCACACCTGCTTCCAGTTCGACCACAATTTCGCCAACCAGCCTGTTGAAGCCCTCATTCAAATTTACACCATCTCCGGGCGGCTCGTCAAGACCATCTCGCAATCCTTCTTCTCAGATGGTTCACTGCGCCAGGACGACTGCATCCCCTGGGACGGGCGCGACGACTATGGCGACCGGCTGGCCCGCGGCGTATACCTGTACAAAGTAAAAATCCGCGCTACCCTGTCCGGTGCCCAAAGTATCGAAGGAGAAAGCACATTCGAAAAATTGGTATTGTTAAAATAAGTACCGTTTTTTTTCGTAAAAGAAAGGATTTGGCACAGAAAGTGTATCTGATAAATCCAAGATAATACTTTTTTGGCTTTTATATTTGCAAAAAATTTATAATCTAAGTGAAGGACCAATGAAGAAAGGATTACGCTATATATTGGTATGCTCTGCCTTTTGGGCGGCGGCATTGCCTGCCCGGGCACAGTGTACGCTGGGGCAGGACGGGAAATACTACAACCTCGACGGTACGCCTTGTACCAACACCGTAGTGACGGCTGTTCCTTTCCTGCGCATCGTCGCCGACGCGCGCTCGGGCGCCATGGGGGATGCGGGGATAGCCCTTTCCCCGGATGCCAACGCCATGCACTTCAATGCTTCCAAGCTCGCTTTTTCCAGTGAGCAGATGGGGGTATCCGCTACGTATACCCCCTGGTTGCGCGCCCTGGGCCTCAGCGATGTCTATTTAGCCTATCTCACCGGGTTCTATAAACTCGATCAAAACCAGGCGATAGGGGTTGGACTGCGCTATTTCTCCCTCGGCAGCATCCAGTTTACCGATCCCAACGGGCAGCCGCTCAACACCGGTCGCCCGAGGGAATATGAAATCGCAGCCGCTTATTCGCGCAAGTTGGCCGACAACCTCTCTGCTGCCGTAAGCGCCAAGTTCATCTATTCCAACCTCGCAGCCGGGCAGATTGTAAACGGGGAAACGATAGAGCCGGGCATCGCCGGCGCTGCCGATTTTTCCATGACCTACAATACCCCGATTGATTTGCGGCAGGGCGAGTCGGAACTGACCATTGGCCTGGCCCTGACGAATATCGGCTCCAAGATCACCTACACCAACAACCGCTTCCGCGACTTCCTGCCTGCCAACTTCGGCCTGGGGGCTGCCTGGACCCTCAACTTAGACGACTACAACAAGGTCACGTTTACTTCGGACATCAACAAACTCCTCGTGCCGACGCCCTGCCAGGGAAAAGATTGCGACGGAAACGGCGATGGAAACCCCGATTACAAGGATATCTCCCCAATCAACGCCATCTTTTCTTCCTGGAACGACGCCCCTGAAGGCTTCAGCGAGGAGTTGCGCGAGATCATGTACTCCGTTGGTGCTGAATACTGGTACAGCGACCAGTTTGCCGTGCGCACCGGCTTTTTCAACGAACACCGCCAAAAGGGGAACCGCAAGTTCTTCACCGTTGGACTGGGCTTGAAATACAACATCTTCGGCCTTAACTTTTCCTACCTCGTCCCGACGACCAACCAGCGGAACCCGCTCGACAATACCCTCCGGTTCTCCCTGCTCTTTGATTTTGCCGCCCTGAGCGGACAATAAAATAGTCTATCTACACACGAAGGGGCCGCTTTTTCGCGCGCTGCTAAAATGCGGCCCCTTCGTGTGTAGACAAAATATGCCGCAGGCCGATAAGCCGGATTCTGTCGGCCCCCAAGGGGGCGCCCTGTCATTTATCTAGCCCCGGCCTCACGACCGGGGTCCATCTGCCTACCCCCCCCAACTTTCCCATGGGGAAAACAAGGCGCGCAACCCTGCTCTTTCAGAGTTGAGGTGTACATGGCATTTCAACCCACAAGGTTTATCCCCACCCCGCATTGCTGCGGGGCAGCGTGCGCTCTTACCGCACGTTTTCACCTTTACCCGGAAAACCGGGAAGTCTCGTTTCTGTGACACTATCTGTACCCGGCACAAGGCCGAGCCCCATCCGTTAGATGGTGTGGCGCGCTGCGTTGTCCGGACTTTCCTCATGCCGGCGACAGACGTCGCCGACCCGCGACAGGGTAGCCTGCGGCACAGCAAAGGTATGCGATTTTAAGACTTGTTGCAAGAGGAATCCCCCAAGGGACCAACGAGCCCCTTTTTCCGTTCAAAAGCCTTCGCCTGACGGCAAACCGCTCTTTTTCCACCTTACCAACCTTTGGCTAGAAAAGTCTAATCCTCAAATTACGGATTATGTTTGTATTTTCGCATATCATTTATTTTATATATGAAAAGATTACCCACTTTGCGCACGGTTTGGCGGGCTTCCTTCCCCTTATGGGCGTGGGTGGCCTTTGCTGGTGTGCTGGGGGGGCTCCGCTGGTATGTACTTGGGCAGCGCACCGCATTCAGCCTTGAGGCATTGCTGGGGGCAACTCCCTCCGCCTGGGTTTTGCTGCTGCTCATCGGTGTCGCAAGTATTGCCTTGTACCTGCTGTCTGAGCGGCTGCTACAGGCTTTCCGCGAAACAGCCCCCCCGCTTTATGCGAAGCTGCTGCTCTTTGGGCTTTTTGCGCTTTCTGCATTTTTGCCCGGTCTTGCCCGGGCGTTGGGTACTGAGGCGACCATCCTTGCCCTGTTCGCCTTTTCTTATCTTTTGCTGTTTGACCTTTTTTTAGACTACCGCAGCAACAGCCTTACCTGGACCGTTGTATGGACGCTCTTTTTTGCCGGGGCCGCCACCGCTTTCACCCATACCTTCCAATTGGAGAAAGAAGCTGCGCTGCTGCGCAGCCGTGCGCAGGAAACCGCCCGACGGCAGCGGCTCCCATCCGGCGAGCTCAGCAGCACCCGTGTATATCCGCATATCCTGTCGGGACCAGTGCCCTGGGCCACTGCTAGCCCCCTTCGCTTGGCCCTGCGCCGCCCCGGACAGAGCGTACAATCCTTCGGTGAAGGGCCGCGCATCCCCTGGAACCAGTTGGAGGTAGTGTTGAAAAAGAGGAAAGACAACACCGACACCATAAGGGCGGAATATTCCGGCATGTACCGTGGGCGCATTGCCTACTATGCCCTACTGCCATCGGGTGGGTGCGTGTACGCCGACCGGCCACTGCCCGGATACCCCCAACTGCTGCCCAATTTTGCCCTTTTTTTTATCAGTATACTCCTCCTCAGCGCCCTCTTAGCGTGGAACTACCAGCGCTGGCGCTGGCCTGCCCTGCGCATTTCACTGCCGTTCAACTGGAACGTTCAGTTCAGAGGGCGGGTACAGCGGATGGCCCTCGGCATTGCCCTTGGCACTTTCGCTCTCTTCATCCTGATCGCCATTCCGTTTTTTCGCCAGTATTCCATTCAGGACGCGGAAAACCGGATCCTACGGCAGGCAGGCAGGGCGCGGGACGAACTGCGCCTGCAAGCCGTCATTCCCGACAGCAGGGCTGCCGACAGTCTCCTCCGCCAAATCGCCCGGCAGTTCGACCTCGACCTCGACCTCTACGATAAAAAAGGATACCTCCTCGCCTCTTCCGAACGGGCCATTTACCGGGCCGGCCTGCGGTCGGCGAGGCTATCCGACGCCGTGACCACCCGGCTCAACCGCCGGAAAGCCCCGTATGTACTTCAAAATGAACACATACAAGATAGGCAGGTACAAGTTTTGTACCTACCCGTCTCCCAAGCGCCCTTGCGGGGGGCAAGCGTTTTAGGCATCCCCTTCCAGCATCCTTCCGAGCAGCTCTCTGAAGGGCTCACAAATTTTTTGGGGGCTATGCTCATGGTATCCATTTTCCTGTTCCTACTTTCCGTCAGCGCGGCGATTTGGATTGCGAACCAACTCACGGAGCCCCTGGCCAATATCAGCGAGAACCTGCGCAGCTTTCGCATTGGCGAAAACCGGCCCCTGGACTGGGAGAACGAAGAAGATGAAATCGGCGAGCTGGTGCGGGCGTACAACGAAGCCATAGAGCAAGTGGAAGTCAGCGCCCGCCAACTACGGCAGAGCGAGCGGGAAAAAGCCTGGCGGGAAATGGCCAGGCAGGTAGCCCATGAGATAAAAAACCCGCTCACCCCTATGAAACTCAGCATACAATACCTGCTCCACGCCTACCAGCGGGAACCGGAGCGCATCGGTACCCTTCTACCCGACGCAGCCGCTACCCTTTCCGAACAAATGGACGGATTAGCCCGCATCGCCACCGAGTTTTCCAACTTCGCGCAGATGCCACAGGCCGAGAACCAGCCCGTACCCCTTTCTGAAGCCCTGCTGGTCTCTGTGGAATTGTTTCGGCAAGGCCAGGACACCCTGCACGTCGAGCTGCCCGAAGCCGAAGTATGGGTCTTTGCCGACCGCCGCTTGTTGGTGCGCGTGTTCAACAACCTGCTCCAAAACGCCTTCCAGGCCATCCCGCCAGACCGGGTACCCGCTATACAGGTAGAGCTCAGCACCTTTGGCCGTTTGGCCCGCATCCGCTTCCGCGACAACGGGACCGGTATCCCAGCGGCGATCCAGGAAAGCGTTTTTTACCCCAATTTCACCACCAAATCCTCCGGTATGGGGCTGGGCTTGGCGATATGCCGAAACATCATCCTACAGGCAGGCGGGAATATATATTTTCAAACCATTGAAAATCAAGGTACTGAATTTATCATAGAGCTTCCGTTGTACGATGTCGAACATCCCGGCTAAAAACCTATTTTTGCAATTGTTGTTCTAATAGACTTGTTGCGAAAGGAATCCCAGAAGGGTCAAGAAAGTTCGTTTCCCCCTCTTCGCCAGCCTCTTGCAACCAGTGTACTATCGTTCACACCAGAAGCAAGTGTGTATGCCTAACGAAAAACAACAGAAAGGTTTGAAAATCGGAATTATCGGCGCCGGCATAGGAGGTTTGGCCACTGCTGCCCGCCTGGCTGCCCGCGGGTTTGACGTGGAGGTCTTTGAGGCCAACGCCTACCCGGGGGGCAAGCTCTCGGAATTCACCCTGAACGGATACCGCTTTGACGCTGGCCCCTCTTTGTTTACCATGCCCCAGTATGTCGAAGAAATATTTGAGGCAGCGGGGGAGCGCGCGGAGGAGCATTTTCAATACGAGCGCCTGGACACCCTTTGCAACTACTTTTGGGACGACGGCGTACGCTTATCGGCACCCGCCGACAAAGCCCAGTTTGCCCGGCGAGTCGAGGAGACCTTTCAAGTCCCCGCCGGGCAGGTGCTGCGCCTATTGGAAGACAGCGCGTACAAGTACGATCTCACCGGACGGATCTTTCTCGAAAAATCCCTACACCTACCCGAGACCTGGCTTTCCTGGAAAGTAGCCAAAGCCATGCTCCAAATCCCGGCATTAGACCTCTTCCGCTCCATGCATGCCGTCAACGAGCGATTCCTACGGCACCCCCGGATGGTCCAATTGTTCAACCGCTACGCCACGTACAACGGCTCCAGTCCGTACAAAACACCGGGGCTGCTCACGATCATCCCTCATTTCGAGTACCATATTGGTGCCTTCTATCCCCGGGGCGGTATGTATTCTATAAGCACCAGTATTTTCGAGTTGGCCAAGCGAAAAGGAGCCACTTTTCACTTCAACAGCCCGGTGACGCGCATAGACGTACAAAATGGGCGTGCGGCCGGTCTGGAAGTAAACGGCAGTTATCGTCCCTTCGATGCCATCGTGAGCAATATGGACATCTTTTTCACCTACCGCAAGCTACTTGCCGACCAGCCCCGGCCTGAGCGGACCTTGCGGCAGGAGAAATCCACCTCTGCCCTCATTTTTTACTGGGGCGTGCGGCGTACCTTTCCCGAACTGGACATGCACAACATTTTTTTCAGCGGCGACTACTCCCAGGAGTTCGCGTGTATGGCCCGCGGGGAAGTGAGCGACGACCCCACGGTGTATGTCAACATCACCTCGAAATACACCCCTGGCGATGCCCCTGAGGGCTGTGAGAACTGGTTTGTCATGATCAATGTGCCCTACCACTCCGGGCAGGACTGGGATTCGATCATCGCGCGCTGCCGGCGCAATGCGGTTGCGAAGGTCGGTCGTGCCCTCAACGTTGATTTGGGGGCTTTGATCGCGTGTGAGGACATCCTGGACCCACGCACCATAGAGAGCAGGACCTCCTCGCACCTCGGTGCGCTGTACGGGACGAGTTCAAACAACCGGATGGCGGCTTTCCTGCGGCACCCCAATTTCTCCTCCCGTATCCAGGACCTGTATTTCTGTGGGGGCAGTACCCATCCCGGGGGCGGGATTCCCCTCTGTTTGCTATCGGCCAAGCTGACCGATTCCTTCATCACCAGAAAGCACCCCGTGCCATGAATTTCTTTGTCAAGACGGCACTACAGGCCCCGGAGGGCAAAGCCATCGCTGTGTTGGCCCTGTTGTATGCGGTAGGCGTAGCGGGTGTTCTGCTGCCCATACACCCTGATTTTATGCGGCTCACCCCGCTCAACCTACTCGTTTCGACAGCCATCCTGTTGCGGTTTCAGTCTGGGCAGGGGCGCAGGCTGTACTTTTTTATCGCGATTTGTTATGTGAGCGGTTTTTTAGCTGAGGTATACGGCGTACAGACCGGTCGGTTGTTTGGGCACTATGCGTATGGGGAGGTATTGGGCCCCAAGCTTTGGGGCACCCCTTTGATGATTGGGATAAACTGGGTCCTCGTGAGCCTTTCTGCTGCGGCGTTCGTATACTGGCTTAGCCCGAATGCCCCGGCGGGGGTACAGGCCTTGATAGCAGCCCTAGCCATGGTCGCGCTCGATGTGCTCATCGAGCCCGATGCCATGCAGTACCAGATGTGGTCCTGGGAGAACGGTCAAGTGCCGGTCAAGAACTACTTTGGCTGGTTTATTGTATCTTTGCCCTTGCAGATGCTCTTTGCCCTTTGGGTCCGGAGCAGCAAAAACATTGTAGCAGCCGCGTTGTTTATCCTTCAGATTTTGTTTTTTCTCCTGATTTGACTGACGCATCAACTTTCGACTATGTCTTATGTGATTTATACCTGCATCGTTCTCCTGACTATCCTCGGCATGGAATTCGTGGCCTGGATCGCGCATAAGTACCTCATGCACGGATGGTTGTGGTCATGGCACGAAGACCACCACAAGCCCCATCACGAAAAACATGGTTTTTTTGAAAAAAACGACCTTTTCTTCCTGGTATTTGCCATTCCGAGTGCCTTATCGTACATCGTAGGGCTGTCCACGCCCCAGTTTTGGCTGCTCTTTGTAGGCATTGGCATTTCGGTTTACGGGTTGATCTATTTCCTGATCCACGACGTGTACATCCATCGTCGCTTCAGGTGGTTCCGGCAACTGGATTCGACCTATTCGCGGGCGATCCTGCGTGCGCACGGTGCCCACCACTCCAAGACGGGCAAAGAAGACGGCGTCAGTTTCGGTTTGCTCATCGTACACCCCAAGTATTTCGGCAAACGGAAAGACTGGGCGGCTGAGCAATAGGCGCCTAATTCAGTATAAAAAAACACACCTTTGGCTGCACCGAACCCAAAATTGATCACCAACCTGGGGCAGGCATTTCGGAGCGACTTACCTGATTTCGGGTCTATGGACGAGTACCTGGACTGGATCATCCCTAAGATCCGGCCTCGTAGCGAAGACCTGCAAGAAGAACAATACTTCACGGGCAAGGCATGGCTGGAATTTCGGGACCACGACAAGTTCCACGACAGCGTCCTTCACTTTTTCAACCCGGGGGGCGAGTACCTCATATCGGTGAACGGCGATGTATCGGCCGGCCATTGGCGCATCCTGGAGCATCCCAACAAGTTCCTTTTGGAACACAAAGAGCGAGACTCCGAGGCCGAGCTGTTCGACCTGGCGTATATGGACAAGGATTTCTTTATCCTGAAAAAACACGGGGATCATATACACAGCAAGCGGGCCAAGTACTTTGTACTGGCGCACGAACCCTTAGCCAAGGGTCGGGAGTGGATAGAGTTGATGGAGTTGCTATACGACACCTATCGCAGCAACAACCAGGTTTATCTGTTTGTCACTGCGATAGTGCTCTTGAGCATTGTCTTAATCTTGCTGTTATCTTTTTCCTAAGGCTTCCAGCATGGTCACGCCGATCTGGGCGGGGGATTGCACGACGTGGAGGCCACAAGCTTCCATGATGCGCATTTTCGCTTCGGCGGTATCGTCTGCGCCACCGATAATCGCACCTGCGTGGCCCATTTTCCGGCCTTTGGGGGCAGTTTGGCCAGCGATAAACCCGACGACGGGTTTGGTGCCGGATGCCTTGATGTAGTGGGCTGCTTCAGCTTCCATGCCGCCACCGATCTCGCCAATCATGATAATTCCCTCTGTTTCAGGGTCGTTCATCAGCAGTTCGACGGCTTCTTTGGTAGAAGTGCCCACGATGGGGTCGCCGCCGATACCGATACACGTAGACTGCCCCAATCCTGCGCGGGTGATTTGGTCCACGGCTTCATAGGTGAGGGTGCCTGAACGGGAAACGATACCGATACTCCCTTTTCGATGGATAAAGCCCGGCATGATACCGCATTTTGCTTCTTCCGGCGTAATGACGCCCGGGCAGTTAGGGCCGATCAAGCGGCAGTTACGGCCTTGGAGATAGGCTTTTGCCTTGACCATATCCTGAACGGGGATACCTTCCGTGATACAGATAATCACTTTGATGCCGGCATCGGCTGCTTCCATGATGGCATCTGCTGCGAAGAACGGAGGGACAAAAATGACAGACGTATCTGCCCCTGCCTGCTCGACGGCATGCTGGACTGTATTGAAAACCGGGCAATCCAGGTGGGTGGTGCCTCCTTTTCCGGGGGTTACCCCTCCCACTACATTAGTGCCGTATTCCAGCATTTGCGTGGCGTGGAACGTACCCTCTTTACCGGTGAACCCCTGTACGATGACGCGGGAGAACTTATTGACGAGAACTGACATGGCGAAAAGTAGATATGGTTCTTATGATGATTACAGCAGGATCGGGGGAGGAAGACGTCCCGTTTACTCTGTCTCTTCGATAATAAAGACGTCTTCTCCCTGTTTTTTCATATAATAGCGTTCGCGGGCGAACCTTTCCCCGTTGGTTTCCAGGTTTTGCCGGTCGCGTTCGGCTTGTTCGATTTTTTCAAAGTAGTAGGCTTTTTCCTGTTCCAGCTTGTTGAGGGTGCGTTGCAGGCGCCACTGGGTGACGACATCGTGTTTATCGATCAGCAGCATCCAGAATAAGAAGAGCAGCAGAGCGAGCGCATAGCGGTTGCGCAAGGGGCGCGGTGCTAGTTCCAGCAAGGGTTGAAAAAGACTATTCATACGCTGAGAGGGTTTTCCCCAAAGTTACGCTTTTTTGCGAAAGATACCCCAACCCGGGTACCCTGCAGCGCCATCTAGTTCTTCCTCTATGCGCAGCAACTGGTTGTACTTGGCGATCCGGTCGGAGCGCGAGAGCGAGCCCGTTTTGATTTGGCCCGTATTCAGGGCTACGGCGAGGTCGGCGATCGTCGTATCTTCCGTTTCGCCCGAGCGATGGCTCATCACCGAGGTGTAGCTGTTGCGCGTAGCCAATTGGACCGCTTCGATGGTTTCGGTGAGGGTACCGATTTGGTTGACTTTCACCAGGATGGAGTTTGCTGCATGGCGTTCGATACCCCGCTGCAAGCGCTTGGTGTTCGTCACAAAGAAATCATCGCCAACCAGTTGGATTTTGTTGCCGAGCGTTTTTGTCAGTTCGATCCAGCCGTCCCAATCGTCTTCGGCCAGGCCGTCTTCGATGGAGTAGATGGGGTACTTTTCTGTCCACTCCTTCCAGTAGTTGACCATTTCCGCGGGCGTCAGTTTTGCGCCATTTGATTTTTTGAAATGATAGACCCCTTCCTCTTCGATAAAGAACTCTGAAGAAGCGGCATCCATGGCGAGCACTATGTCTTCGCCCGGGCGGTAGCCCGCCACTTCAATCGCCTGAAGCACCGTTTCTACAGCCTCCTCATTGGATTTGATATTGGGGGCAAAGCCACCCTCATCCCCCACATTGGTGGAATAGCCTTTCTTTTTCAGGACATTTTTCAGGTGGTGGAACACCTCAGCGCCCATGCGCAGGCCTTCTGAGAAGGTTTCTGCGCCCACCGGCATAATCATGAATTCCTGGAAATCAATGCTGTTATCTGCATGAGAACCCCCATTCAGGATGTTCATCATCGGCACGGGCAAGGTGGAAGCATGTACGCCCCCGAGGTAGCGGTACAGGGGGAGGCCAGCCTCTTCGGCGGCAGCTTTCGCCACGGCGAGGGAGACCCCGAGGATGGCGTTAGCGCCTAATTTAGACTTGTTTTCCGTACCATCCAGTTCGATCATCAGACGGTCAATAGCGACCTGTTCGAACACATCTATATCAATCAACTCATCTGCAATTTCCTCGATAACGTTGTCCACTGCACGCAGGACGCCTTTACCGAGGTACTGGGATGCGTCGCCATCGCGCAGTTCCACCGCTTCATGTTTTCCGGTGGAAGCGCCGGAGGGCACTGCTGCGCGGCCAAAAGCGCCTTCTTCGGTAATGACTTCGACCTCTATGGTCGGGTTGCCTCTCGAGTCGAGGATTTGCCTTGCATGGACATCTACGATTGAACTCATGGCAGTCGGGATATTTTTGGTTTAAAAAATTATTGCATAGACTGTACAAACTCATCGAACAAGTAGCGCGCGTCGTGTGGCCCCGGAGAAGCTTCCGGGTGATACTGGACGGAGAAAGCGGTTTGGTGCTTCATCCGAATCCCCTCGATAGAGTCGTCATTGAGGTTTACATGGGTCACTTCCACCCGATCGGCATTGGCTTTCACGGCTTCCGGGTCAATGCCAAAGCCGTGGTTTTGGCTCGTGATTTCGCAGTGGCCGGTGCGTATATTTTTCACGGGGTGGTTGATTCCGCGATGGCCGTGGTGCATTTTGAAGGTAGGGATATCCAGGGCCAGGGCGAGCAACTGATGGCCCAGACAGATACCGAACAGCGGTTTTTTCTCGGCCAGGATCGCTTTAGCCGTTTGGACGGCGTAGGGCATAGCAGCCGGGTCGCCGGGGCCATTGGACAAGAAGTAGCCGTGCGGGGCGAAGGCGCGCAGTTCTTCGTACGGTGTTTTGGCGGGAAAGACCTGTACGAAACATCCCCGTTCGACGAGGCAGTCCAGGATATTCTGTTTGATCCCGAAATCCAGGGCAGCTACGCGCAGGGATGCCGAGGGGTCTCCGGCCGTGTAGGCGCGGGGCGTGCTCACCTGTGAGGCCAACTCCAGTCCCGCCATTTGGGGGGCGTTTTGCAACTGTGCACGCAGGGCATCCAGGTCGGTACCATCGGAAGAGATGATGGCGTTCATCGCCCCTTTATCGCGGATATGGCGGACGATGGCCCGCGTATCTATATCGGAGATACCGACCAGGCCTTCCCGTTCGAAGTACTCCTGGATAGAAAAATCCGCTTGGGGCCTTGAGAACGGCACGGTAAAATTCTTGCAGATCAGGCCGGCGATTTTGATGGACGCCGACTCCACCTCGCTGGATTTGGCTCCATAGTTTCCGATATGGACATTGGTGGCTACCAGGAGCTGTCCGAAGTAAGAGGGGTCGGTAAAGATTTCCTGATAGCCGGTCATACCGGTGTTGAAGCAAATTTCCCCGGTGGTCGTCCCGATTTTGCCGGCAGCTTTGCCGTGGAAGACCGTTCCGTCTTCCAGGAGCAGGACGGCGGGGGATGGTTTGGATTGAGCAGTATGAGGCATTGCCAAAGTGCTTATTGGTGTCTCAAAGGATAGTTTGGGCAAAAAACGCTGTGCGCCCGTCAGAAAATTGCGGCGCTAAGGTAGCAAAATAGTTAGACTTATTGCCCCTTACAAAGCAAAAAGGCAATTCCCTTAAGGATGGGAACTGCCTTTTTGCTGTATAGGACATGGCATAGTATTTAATCCGTACCGCCACCATCGGATGAATCACCGGAACCGGCGTCGGAGGCGTCGTCAGATGCTTCTGTTGTACCCACGGGGGTGGGTGCATCCCCACCTGTGGCGGCGATTGCTTTTCCTTTTCCACCCCGGCGGCCGCGGCGCTTGGAAGCAGCGGATTTCGCGGAGGTATCGCCTGCCTGATAGATTTCGTTGAAGTCAACCAGTTCGATCATAGCGATTTCAGCGGCATCCCCGCCCTTGCGGAAACCGAGTTTTATGATGCGTGCATAGCCTCCCGGGCGTTCGCCGACTTTATCGCGGACGACGCCGAAGAGTTCCTTGATAGCTTCTTTGTTTTGGAGGTAGCTGAACACCACCCGGCGATTATGGGTCGTATCGTTTTTCGACTTCGTGATCAGCGGTTCGACATACTTGCGCAGTTCGCGGGCTTTAGCCAGGGTCGTCGTAATTTTTTTGTGTTCGATCAAGGCGATAGCCAAGTTGCGCAGGAGCGCGTGGCGGTGGGCAGCTTTGCGGCCCAAGGCATTCACTTTGTTTCCGTGCCTCATGGTGTTTTAAAAAAGTTTACTTCGCAACACCGGACGTCAAGGGATACGAGATGGCTTCCCGAGGTCCTGGTTATTGCACAGGTGAATAAAAAAAGAGGAGCGAAAAGCCATTTTTCGCTACCGGGTATGTGATTGGACTATTCTTCGTCCAGTTTGTACTTTGCCAGGTCCATACCGAAGGTCAAGCCCTTTTCCTGGAGCAGTTCTTCGATTTCGACCAATGACTTTTTACCGAAGTTGCGGAATTTCAGCAACTCGTGGGTATCGTATTGAACCAGTTCGGCGAGCGTATTGATTTTAGCTGCTTTGAGGCAGTTATAGGCGCGCACCGACAGGTCGAGGTCTTCGAGGGAGGTTTTGAGCAGTTTGCGCATGTGGAGGATATGCTCATCCACGATATTGTCTTCCCTGCTGGCGGCATCATCGAAGGTTATGTTCTCGTCCGTAATCAACATCAGGTGTTGGATGAGGATACGGGAGGCTTCCTTGATTGCATCTTCCGGGTGGATGGTACCATCCGTTTTGACCTCTATCGTGAGCTTTTCATAGTCCGTCCGTTGGCCTACGCGGGTATTTTCCAGCTTGTAGGAGACGTTTTTGATCGGCGTATAGATAGCATCTACCGGAATGACCCCTATGGGGGCATCCTTGGGAAGGTTTTCGTCTGCCGGCACGTATCCCCTGCCCTTTGTGATGGTGAGTTCCACTTCGAGGTTGACGAAGGGCTCCATGGTACAAAGATGGAGGTCGGGGTTCATGACCTTGAATACGTTGGTATGCGTTTCGATATCTTTGGCTACGAACTTATTTTTGCCGCTGACGGTGAAGTAGATCTTATCTGATGCGGTTTCGTCATCAGAGATCATTTTTTTGAGGCGTACCTGTTTGAGGTTGAGGATGATCTCCACCACATCTTCGACTACGCCGGGGATAGTTGCGAACTCATGTTCTACGCCGGCGATGCGCACCGCGGAGATAGCATAGCCCTCTAGAGAAGAGAGGAGTACCCTCCGGAGCGAGTTTCCGATCGTTTGGCCGAAGCCCGGTTCGAGCGGTTTGAATTCGAAAAGCCCTTCAAAATTGTTAGACTTCTGCATTACAATTTTATCGGGCTTCTGGAAATTGAGTATACTCATAGGTTGATCTGGAATACTTTAAGAAAAGCCAGTGCGCGGAGGCCTGAAATCCAAAACGCGTTTTGACAGCGGGCGGTATTCCTGCTGTCAAAACGGTGGGTCTTACTTCGAATATAATTCGACGATGAGCTGTTCGTTGATTTTTTCTGGTATTTGTTCGCGGGTTGGATATTCCAGGAACTTACCTTCCATTTTATCCGGGTTGAACTCCAGCCAGGCATATCGGCGTCCATCGTTTTTGGCGCTGACGCTGTTGCGCACCACTTCCAGTCCCTGGGACTTACCACGGACGCTGATGACATCACCTGGGCGCAGCGAGTAGGAAGGGATATTGGTGAGTACTCCGTTTACGACGATATGCTTATGTGTGACGAGCTGGCGGGCTGCATCGCGTGTGGGGGCGATACCCAGGCGGTACACCACGTTATCCAGGCGGGCTTCCAGGAGCTGGAGCAGTACTTCGCCGGTAACACCGTGTTTGCTGGTAGCGCGTTCGAACGTTTTGCGGAACTGGCGTTCCAGGACACCGTATGTATATTTCGCCTTTTGTTTTTCCGTCAACTGGACGGCATAGTCGGAGCGCTGCTTGCGCTTACGGGTCATACCATGCTGACCCGGAGGGAACTTGCGGCGTTCGAACGAGCGGTCGTTTCCATAGATAGCTTCCCCGAAGGTTCTTGCCTTTTTCGTCTTTGGACCTGTATATCTTGCCATTGGACCTGATTTCTTTTACCTGCGATTAAACTCTTCTGCGCTTAGGAGGGCGGCAACCGTTGTGGGGGACCGGCGTTACGTCTTTGATGCGTAAGACCCGTATGCCAGATGCGTCTATAGCGCGGATGGCAGCTTCCCTGCCGGAGCCCGGCCCTTTGACAAAAACCTCAGCGGTGCGCATACCAGCCTCATACGCTACCTTTGCGGCATCGTTGGCGGCGACTTGGGCGGCATAGGGCGTGTTCTTTTTGGAACCGCGGAAGCCGGCTTTGCCTGCGGAGGCCCAGGAGATGACCTGGCCTTGTTTGTTGGTCAGCGACACAATGATGTTGTTGAACGTAGCCTGTACGTAAGCGAAGCCTTCCGACTCCACTTTAACATTGCGTTTTTTGACTTTTTTAGTTGACTTTGCCATTACTTTCTATTATGGTGGTGCACCGCGGGTAGGTGCCTCTATGAATGATTACTTCGTAGCCTTCTTCTTGTTGGCCACCGTTTTGCGCTTCCCTTTGCGCGTGCGGGCGTTCGTACGGGTACGCTGGCCGCGCAGCGGCAGGCCTTTTCGGTGGCGCAGCCCTCTATAGCAGGCAATATCCATCAGACGCTTGATGTTGAGGGATACCTCTGTGCGCAGTTCACCTTCCGTTTTGAACTCTGAGGTGATGATGCGGGACAGTTCCCGGACGTTGTCGTCGGTCCAGGCTTCCACTTTTACGCTCTCATCAATCCCTGCCGCTTCCAGGATGCGCTTGGCAGAGGAGCGGCCAATGCCGAAGATATAGGTCAGACCGATTACTCCGCGCTTGTTTCTTGGCAAATCAATACCGGCAATACGTGCCATTTTCCGTTGCTTTTTTAGTTCAAATTACCCTTGGCGCTGTTTCAACTTAGGGTTTTTCTTGTTGATGATATAGACTTTCCCTTTCCTACGTACGATTTTACAGTCTGCCGATCGCTTCTTTACAGATGCCCTGACTTTCATTGATCCTTGTTTTGGATTTCCTCGAATTTATTTATACCTATAGATGATTCGCCCGCGGGAGAGGTCATACGGGGACATTTCCACGGAGACCTTGTCGCCCGGCAGGATGCGTATGTAGTTCATGCGCATTTTGCCTGAAATAGTCGCAATAATTTGATGATCATTTTCCAGACGGACACGGAACATGGCGTTAGATAGCGCCTCTTCGATAATTCCGTCCTGTTTGATCAAATTTTTCTTGCCCATAATACTATTTTCGGAGTGCAAAGATAAGAAAGTTCAATAAATATATCACAATGTGCAAAACTTTCTTATTTCGCACGCCTAAAATGCTGCCAACGAGGTTTTTAAAGGGGTTAGTGCGCTGTTTTGGACCACGGCAGCTTCTATGTAGGAGTGATCGGACAGTATATCTGCCTTGTTTTTTCCTACGGCGACGCTGTGTTCATAATGCGCGGACGGGGACTTATCCTTCGTGACGACGGTCCATCCATCGCGCAGTGTTTTGACCTCCCGGCTTCCCAGGTTGACCATAGGCTCTATGGCAATGGTCAGGCCTTCCTGGAGTTTCATGCCGGAGCCCCGTTTGCCATAGTTGGCCACTTCCGGTTTCTCGTGAAGTTGCCGTCCGATGCCATGGCCTACCAGGTCCCTCACGATTCCGTAGCCGTATTTTTTCTCTACGTACTCTTGTATCGCGAAGCCGATATCCCCCAGGCGACTACCCGCTACTGCCTGTTCGATACCGAGGTAAAGAGATTCGCGGGTGACTTCGCACAGCGAATAGACCTCTGGGCTGACCTCCCCTACCATAAACGTATAGGCGGCATCTCCGTGAAATCCATTCCAAAAGACCCCACAGTCTACTGATACGACATCCCCATCCTGGACAATTTTGTCTTTGGAGGGTATTCCATGTACAACCTGTTCGTTTACAGAGATGCACAAGGATGCGGGATAACCCCGGTATCCTTTGAACGAGGGCGTAGCGCCCTGGTGGCTCAGGATAAACTCTTCCGCTGCCCTGTCGAGGTCCCAGGTACAGAGCCCCGGGCGTAAAATCGAACCGACATGCGCGAGTGTTTTGCACACCAGGTGGGCACTTGTGCGTATCAGTTCGATTTCATCCGGAGTTTTATAGTAAATCATAGTTTACTTCGTAACCTGTTCTTATACAGGCTGAGTGATCTTACATATTTGCCCCGATCCCCTGGAAGCGTCCGCTGCCGGAGCGCCCCTGGATCCTACCCGATTTTACGAGGCCTTCATAATGGCGCGTCAGCAGTTGGCTTTCGATTTGCTGGAGCGTATCCAAGATGACCCCTACCAGGATCAGGAGGCTGGTTCCCCCGAAGAAGATAGCGAAGCCGCTGTTGACTCCGAAGAGGCTCACGAATGCCGGCATGATCGCGATGAGGCCCAGGAAGATAGACCCTGGAAGTGTCACCCGTGTGGTTACGGCATCGATGTATTCTGCGGTGGCCTGTCCCGGTTTAACACCAGGGATGAAAGCATTCTGGCGCTTGAGGTGTTCCGCATACGTCTGTGGGTTGACCACGAGTGCCGTATAGACATACGTGAACACGACGATGAGCAGGAAGTAGATCACGTTATAAGGGAGCGACGTGAAGTCGTTCAGCGCGCGAAGGATCGGGTTAGCCGTTACGCCACTGTCGCGGGTGACAAACTGGGCGACGGTAGCGGGCAAGAACATCAATGCCTGGGCAAAAATGATTGGCATTACCCCTGCTGCATTCAGTTTCAGCGGCATATAATCCCGTGCCCCTGCCTGGGGGACTACACCGGCATCGCGGCCCACCATTCGTTTTGCGAATTGGATGGGGATTCGGCGCACTGCTTGTACGATCATGATGGTAGCCATGATGATTACGAACAGGATGGCCAGTTCCAGTACAAAGAGGAGCAATTTGTTGTTTTCCAACTGCGACTGGAATTCGAAGATGAACGCACCGGGGAGGGATGCGATGATACCTACCATAATCAGGAGGGACACCCCATTGCCGATACCCTTATCGGTGATACGCTCGCCGAGCCACATGGCGAACACCGTACCCGCGGCCAGGATGATAATATTAGAGAACCAGAACACCCCTGAAGGAATTTCGGGGTTGACGGCACCTGCGGTAGTCAGGTAGGTCAAGTACCCACCGCTTTGTACCAGGGTAATGGCCACGGTGAGCAGGCGGGTAATCTGGTTCAGCTTCTTGCGTCCCGATTCCCCTTCCTTCTGTTGCAAGCGTTGGAAGTACGGCACTGCGAAGCCGAGCAACTGAATAATGATGGAAGAAGTGATATAGGGCATGATGCCCAAGGCGAAGATAGAAGCCTGGTTGAAGGCCCCGCCGGTGAACGTATTGATGAGGCCCACGAGATCCGTTGGGGCACCCGTGTTCTGCTGTTGTTGCAAGCGGTCGGGGATGATACCGGGCAGCACCACGTAGGAGCCGATCCGATATACGGCAATCAGGGCAAAGGAGAACAGAAGTCTGAACCTCAGGTCCTTAATGCTCCAGATATTGCGGAGAGTGGTAATCAATTTTTTCATGCGCCCGGATTAAACGAGTTGAACAGAGCCACCAAGATTTTCGATTGCTGCCTTGGCCGAAGCGGAGACACCATGTACGCTGATATTGACTTTTGCGCTGAGTTCGCCGCGGCCGAGCACTTTGACTTTGTCGAGGCGGCGTGCGAAGCGGATTTTGCGCAGAAGAGCCATATCAATCGTATCCACCTGATATTTTTCGACCATAGCCTGGATTTGTTCCAGGTTGAGGGGAACGTAGTGGATTTTATTCAGGCTTTTGAAGCCGATCTTAGGGAGGCGCATTTGCAGCGGCATCTGGCCACCTTCGAAATTCCGCTTCAGTTTATCGCCGGAACGGGCTTTAGCCCCCTTGTGGCCACGAGTAGCCGTGCCGCCGTGACCAGAACCCTGGCCGCGGGCGATGCGTTTTCTTTTCTTAATAGCGCCGGGCGCTGGTTTGAGCGTATGCAGTTGCATGATTCGTTCGTTTTGCCGATGAGAAAAAGGCATACTCACAGAAGGAGTGTACTTAGCCGGCCACTTCTTCTATGGTAATCAGATGCTTTACCTTATCAATCATCCCCTTGATTTGGGGGGTAGCTTCTTTGACCACGCTATGGTTGATGCGGCGCAGCCCGAGAGCTTTGACCGTATCTTTTTGGCGCTGAGGGCGGTCTATGACGCTTCGGACTTGGGTAATTTTGACCTTAGCCATTTTGAGTCCACTTTGAGAGTTAACAATACGATGTTACCAGGTTTTGATTACCCGTTATACACTTTATCCATGGAAATATTGCGCTGACGGGCTACTTCATGCGGTTCGCGCAGCAGCGAGAGCGCATAGATAGTAGCTTTTACCACGTTGTGTGGGTTGGAAGACCCTTGGGACTTTGCCAACACGTTGTGGATACCGGCGATTTCCAGTACAGCGCGCATAGCTCCACCTGCGATCACACCGGTACCATCGGAGGCCGGTTTGATCAGTACGTTGCCGGATTTGAACTTGGCCTTGATCGAGTGCGGGATGGTACCTTTTGCGATCGGCACCTTGACCAGGTTCTTCTTGGCATCGTCCACTGCTTTAGCGATGGCCTCTGATACGTCGCGGGCTTTACCCAGGCCGTGGCCTACCGTTCCGTTGCCGTCGCCCACCACTACGATAGCGGCGAAGCTGAAGGTACGGCCGCCCTTCGTAACTTTAGCGACCCGGTTGAGCTGCACCAGTTTTTCTTTGAGTTCGGTCTCGGCGGGTTTGACGCGGTTGCTATTTCTGTTGTCCATTTTTCAGGTCTCTTGAGATGATTAAAATTTGAGTCCGCCTTCCCGGGCACCGTCGGCGAGTGCTTTGATACGGCCGTGGTACAGGTAACCACCGCGGTCGAAGACTACGTTTGAGACGTTGGCTTCCAGGCTTCTTGAAGCGATGAGTTTGCCCACCTCGGCGGCCTGTTGGGATTTGTTGAGTTCTTTGGATACGGAGGATTCCAGGGAGGAGGCTGCGGCGAGGGTATGGCCGGAGACGTCATCTATGATTTGGGCATAGATGAACTTATTGCTTCTGAACACATTCAGTCGCGGTCTTTCTGCCGTGCCCTTGATCCTTTTGCGGATGCGCAGGTGTATCCGGTTTCTTTTGTTTTCTTTTGTCCTTTTCATTGTTTTGAACTTACGGCCTTAGTGAGAAGCCAGGTGACCAAACCCAAGGCCCTTTTTAGCACATCCTTTATCAGGCGAACCTTATTTTTTACCTTTTCCGCCCGTTTTGCCCACTTTGCGGCGGATGCTTTCCCCGAAGAAGCGGATACCTTTTCCTTTGTACGGTTCCGGTTTGCGGAAGGCGCGGATTTTGGCGGCCACTTCGCCCAGGAGTTGTTTGTCGTTGCATTCCAGGTAGATCATGGGGTTCGAGCCCTTGTCCTGGCGTGCTTCCACTTTAATTTCCTGAGGGAGCATGAAGATAATCGGGTGGGAGTAGCCCAGGGTGAGCTCCAGGACTTGGCCGGTGGATGCGGCGCGGTAGCCGACGCCGACCAGTTCCATTTGCTTTTTAAAGCCAGCGCTGACTCCTTCGACCATATTGTTCAGCAGTGCGCGGGAGAGTCCGTGCAAGGAGCGGTGGCGTTTCTGGTCCGTCGGACGTGTGACGGTGAGCTCGCCATTTTCTATTTCGATGGAGAGATCCGGGCTTATTTGCTGGCGAAGTTCTCCTTTAGGTCCTTTCACCGTCACCAAATTGCCCTTGCTGATGTTGATATCAACCCCTTTGGGGATTGCTATGGGCGCTTTTCCTACTCTTGACATGGTGTATATATATTTTGGAGCGGTTCCGTGAATTAATAAATATAGCAGAGCAATTCGCCTCCTACGTTCAGGGAACGCGCCTTTTTATCGGTCATCAAGCCTTTTGAGGTAGAGACGATGGCGGTGCCGAGTCCACTGATGATGCGGGGCAGTTCGGTGGATTTCGCGTATTTGCGAAGGCCCGGCGTACTGATACGCCCCAATTCCCGAATGATTGGCTTTTTGGATACTGGGTCGTACTTCAGGGCGATGCGAATGACATCCTGGCCTCCTTTACCTGCTTTCTCTTCGATTTTGTACTTCAGGATATAGCCCTGTTCGTAGAGGATTTCGGTGATGGAGACTTTGAGCCTGGAGGAAGGGATATCCACGATGCGGTGCCCTGCCATTTGCGCATTCCGTATGCGCGTCAGATAATCTGCGATTGGGTCTGTGACTGCCATTATAATCGAAGTTTCGCTGAGTGGTTTTCCCTTTGGGGGGAACCTTTTCAACGGTTAGGAAAATGCTTTACCAGCTTGATTTTGTTATACCGGGGATTTTGCCGTCCAGGGCCATTTCCCGGAATTTGACGCGACACAGGCCGAAGTAGCGTATATAGCCCTTAGGCCTTCCCGTCAACTGGCAGCGGTTGTGCAAGCGTATGGGGTTGGAGTTGCGCGGGAGCGCATCCAGCTCGTCGTAGCGACCCTCCTCTTTGAGTTGTTTGCGCAGGGCCGCATATTTAGCAACGAGGCGTGCTTTTTTCTTTTCCCGTGCGATGATAGATTTCTTTGCCATGGTGTAAATCCTTAGTTTTTCTGGTTTTTGAACGGCAGGCCCATACCTTTGAGCAGGGCGAGCGCTTCTGCATCGGTACGTGCAGTAGTTACGAACGTGATATCCAGGCCAGTGATTTTGCTCACTTTATCGATGTCAATTTCCGGGAAGATGATGTGTTCGGTTACCCCTACGGAATAGTTGCCACGACCATCGAAGCTTTTATCGCTGATGCCGCGGAAGTCGCGTACGCGAGGCAGGGCGACGGTGATCAGGCGATCCAGGAATTCGTACATGCGTTCATTGCGCAGGGTCACGCGGGCGCCGATGGGCATACCTTCGCGCAGTTTGAAGTTAGAGATAGACTGGCGGGCTTTGGTGACCACTGCTTTTTGGCCTGCGATGAGGGACATTTCGTCTATGGCCACGTCGACCAGCTTCTTATCTTGGGTAGCAGAGCCGACCCCTTGGTTCAGGCAAATTTTCACCAAGCGGGGCACTTCCATGATGGACTTGTACTGGAACTGCTCTTGCAGGGCAGGGAGTACTTCCTCCCTATACTTCTTCTTAAGTCTTGGTACGTAGCTCATTATTTAAGGATTTCACCAGATTTTTTAGAATAGCGCACGATTTTCCCATCTGCGTTCTCTTTACGGCCTACGCGGGTGGGTTCGCCTGTTTTGGGGTCTACCACCATGAGGTTAGAGATATGGATAGGTGCGAGTTTTTCCTGGATACCGCCTGCGTCGTTTTGCGTTTGCTTGACGTGTTTTTTCATCACGTTCACCTGATTGACCAGGGCGCGGTTTGAGTCTGGGAAGACTTCGAGAACCTCGCGCACGGCGCTGCGGTCTTTATAAGCACCAGCTATCACCACCACCTGATCGCCCTTTTTGACTTTGAGCTTGGGGGTGAATCGTTTTGCGGTATTGTTATGACTTTTTTTGGTAGCCATGGTTTACAGATTGTACGACCCGTTGCGAAGCAGGTCGGGGTTGAATGCAAGCAATTACAATACTTCGGGGGCCAGGGAGACGATACGCATATAGTCCCGCTCGCGCAATTCGCGGGCGACGGGGCCGAAGATACGGGTTCCGCGCGGTTCGTCCTGGTTGTTCAGCAAGACGCAGGCGTTGTCGTCGAAGCGGATGTAGGAACCATCTTTGCGGCGGATTTCCTTTTTGGTGCGGACGACGACCGCTTTGGAGACGGAGCCTTTTTTGAGGCCACCGGGGGTTGCATCTTTGACAGCGACGACAATTTTATCGCCGATGGATGCGTAGCGGCGATGAGAGCCACCCAGTACACGTATGCACAGGACCTCTTTGGCACCGCTGTTATCGGCTACTTTTAATCTACTTTCCTGTTGGATCATGACAAAATGGTTTTAGAGGGCCGGCGCGACTCCACGAGGAGTTGGGCGGCCGTAAATCCAATAAATTTATTTCGCTCTTTCGATAATTTCGACCACGCGCCAGCGCTTGAGTTTGCTCAGGGGGCGGGTTTCCATGATGCGCACCAGATCGCCGATATTGCAATCGTTGTTTTCGTCATGCGCCATGAATTTTTTGGTCTTTTTAACGAACTTGCCGTAGATCGGGTGCATCAGTTTACGTTCCACCGAGATGGAGACGGTCTTTTCCATTTTATTGCTGGATACTACCCCGACTCTTGTTTTTCTTAGATTTCTTTCCATGGTATTGAACTTTGGAGGCCATGAAGGGACGGTATGCGCAGGGCTTGTCCCGGTTCGGCGCGATTATTTCCCTTGACGTCTCCTCGAACGCAGTTTGCTGCGGTTAGACAATTCTTCTGCGGACATTGCGGCCACCTGCCGGCGGCGTACTTCCGTTTTCAAGCGTGCGACATCGCGACGGACTTCACGGATCCGCATGGGGTCTTCCAGTCCTTTGATCGCATGGTCGAAGCGCAGTTTCACCAGGCTTGCCTCCGTGTGTTCGAGTTCCGCAGCCAGATCGCTGTCGGAATACGTTTGGAGCTCCTCGAATTTTTTAGTTGCCATGACGTTTGTAATTAGATGTATTGCTATCAGCGCCGGATTGGGGTACCCTTTGGGAGCCTAATATCCGGGGCATTTGGAAAATGATTGCATTAACCTGCGTAATCCGGGCGGATGACCACCGTAGTCAGCAGGGGGAGTTTTTGGGCGGCGAGGCGCAGTGCTTCCGCTGCTACTTCAAACGGTACGCCGTCCAGTTCGAACATGATACGCCCTGGTTTGACCTGTGCTACCCAGTGATCTACGGCGCCTTTACCTTTACCCATCCGCACTTCCTGTGGTTTTTTAGTGATTGGCTTGTCCGGGAAAATGCGGATCCAGACCTTTCCTTCCCGTTTCATGTGGCGCGTCATGGCGATACGGGCGGATTCGATTTGGCGGTTGGTAATCCGTCCACCAGTGGTTGCCTTCAGGCCGAAACTACCAAATGCCACGGTACCGCCTTTGTACGCGATCCCTTTGATGCGTCCTTTCTGCTGTTTGCGGTATTTGGTTCTTTTAGGCTGTAACATTTTATTTCGTATTTAGCAGAATTTCAAAATTATGAGCAAGTTGTGCCGGTTTCAAAAAAAGTCTGGCAAAGGTACGTTAATTTTCGAAAAAAATTAGCGTCTGCGATCGTTTCTTCTTCCACCGCGTTCGCCGCCGCGTTGGTCGTTGCGTTCGCCGCCTCTGCGCTGTCTTCCACCGCCACCGCCGCGTTCGTTGCGATCGTTGCGTTCGCCGCCCGGTTTGCCGAGGTCGCGCTTAGGAGCGGCCAGCATGGGGGAGAGGTCTCGTTTGCCCAGGACTTCCCCTTTGCATATCCAGACTTTGATACCGATTTTTCCGTACACCGTTTGTGCCTCTTTGAGGGAGTAGTCAATATCTGCACGGAAGGTATGCAGGGGGGTACGTCCCTCCTTGTATTCTTCGGTACGGGACATTTCGGCTCCGTTGAGTCGGCCCGATATCCGTACTTTGATCCCTTCGGCACCGGCGCGCATAGTGGACTGGATAGCCATTTTGATGGCGCGGCGGTAGTTGATCCTCGCTTCGAGCTGTTTAGCGATAGACTCCGCCACGATAGCGCCGTCCAATTCCGGTTTACGGATTTCCGTGATGTTGATTTGGACATCTTTGCCCGTCAACTTTTTCAATTCCTCGCGGATGCGGTCCACTTCCTGGCCGCCCTTTCCGATGATGATACCGGGGCGCGACGTATTGATGGTCACGGTTACCCTTTTCAGGTTGCGCTCGATGAAGATGCGCGCTATGCCCCCTTTGGCGATACGCGCCATGAGGTAGTTCCGGATTTTCTCATCTTCGACCACTTTTTGGCCGTACTCTTTTCCTCCGAACCAGTTGGATTCCCATCCGCGGATGATGCCCAGGCGGTTGCCTATCGGATTTGTTTTTTGTCCCATGTTTTTATGGTACTATTGAGTTGATGTGCTGAATTAATCTTTTTCCGACAGTTCCACGGATTGGGCTTCCTGGGTTTCGCCCTCGAGGGGGACGCCATTAGCCACAATAATGGTGACGTGATTAGAGCGCTTGCGTATGCGGTGGGCCCGGCCGTGAGGAGCGGGGCGGAAGCGGCGCATGATGGAGCCGCCATCTACGAAAGCTGTTTTGATGTATACTTCGTAGTCGTCAGCCCGTTCACCGACTTTGTACTCCCAGTTTGCGGTGGCGCTACGCACCAGTTTATCCATCCATACAGCTGCTTCCTTTTTGGTGAAGCGCAGGATGGCGAGGGCTTCGTCCACCCGTTTGCCGCGGATGATGTCCACGACCAGGCGCATTTTGCGGGCGGACATGGGAACGCTTTTCAATTTAGCTACTGCTTCCATTTCTATTTTATTTCAGCCCAGGTATCGCATCCGGCGGGTGATGAACAGCCGGGGCGGGTATGGGCGACGCTTAGCAATTATTTCTTACGGTTACCGGAGTGGCCTCTGAAGTTGCGGGTGGGGGAAAATTCTCCCAGTTTATGTCCCACCATGTTTTCGGTAACAAATACGGGCACGAACGTTTTACCATTATGGACAGCGATAGTTTCGCCCACCATATCGGGTACGATCATAGAAGAGCGGGACCAGGTCTTGATTACAGACTTGCGGTTGGACTCTTTCGACTTCAGGACCTTTTCCATCAGTTTGTAGAATACGTAAGGTCCTTTTTTAATTGATCTTGCCATTGGATCGTTTATTTTCTGCTACGGGGTGCGTCACGCCCGCTGTTGAAGTTTATTAATTCTTGCTCTTGCGCTTGGTGATAATAAGGCGGGACGAGTTCTTGCGCGGGTTGCGGGTTTTCTGTCCTTTTGCCATGATGCCTGTACGCGAGCGGGGGTGTCCACCGGAAGCGCGACCTTCGCCACCGCCCATCGGGTGGTCGACCGGGTTCATGGCTACGCCGCGGACGCGGGGCCTGCGGCCTGTCCAGCGCTTACGGCCTGCTTTACCAAATACTTGGAGGGCGTGGTCGGCATTTGACGTAGTGCCGATGGTTGCCTTACACGTCAGGAGTACGCGGCGCACTTCGCCGGAGGGCAGTTTTACGACGGCATACTTATCTTCGCGGCCCATGAGGGTTCCGAAGGTACCGGCACTACGGGCGAGGGAAGCACCGCGGCCTGGTTGCATTTCGATAGCGTGGATAGGGGAGCCCAGGGGTACTTCGCGCAGGAACAACGCGTTCCCCACGTTAGGCGCTGCGCCGGCGCCCGACAAGATTTCTGCTCCTACTTTCAGTCCGTTGGGCGCGATGATATAGCGCTTTTCGCCATCTGTGTATTCCACCAGTGCGATATAGGCTGTGCGGTTGGGATCGTACTCAATGGACTTTACGACAGCTGGAACGCCATCTTTGTCCCTTTTGAAATCCATGATGCGATAGCGGCGCTTGTGGCCACCGCCGATATGGCGCATGGTCCTACGTCCGGAGTTGTTGCGGCCCCCTGTTTTCTTGAGGGGGGCGAGCAAGGTTTTTTCCGGGGTATCGGTTGTCAACTCGGTGAACCCGCCCCCTACGCGGTAGCGTGTGCCCGGGGTTACCGGATTGAATTTTCTGATAGACATTGTATGGTCTGTTTTGTTGTTCATCGCCGCGGGGGATTAACCATACTATGTGCCCCGGACCCGAACTCAGTTAAAAAATTGCTCTCTTATCAGATGCCGGCGTAGAAATCTATTTCTTCCCCTGCCGACAACGTCACGTAGGCCTTTTTATAGGCGGGCTTACGTCCGCGGATCACCCCGGATTTGGTATTCCTGCTTTTGGTTTTAGCAGGTACGATCATCGTGTTGACCGATTCGACCGACACATTGAACATGGATTCGACCGCTTTTTTAATTTCGATCTTATTTGCCTTTTTGTGCACCATGAAGCAATACTTGTGCAGTTTCTCGGACAGTTTCTCCGATTTTTCGGTGACCAACGGTTTGATCAATATCGTTTTATGTGCCATAGCTGCTTTATTTCAGCGTCTTTAGGGACGTGTGCGCCCTATTTATTCGAAAGATTGTTTTAGCTTTTCCACTGCTCCCTCGGCGATGACCAGTTTATGGGCATGGAGGATGGTATATACATTGAGGTCCTGGGCGCGCACTACGCTGGCATTGGGCAGGTTGCGGCTGGCCAGATAGACCTCCTTTTCGAAGTCGGCGGTTACGACCACTGACTTTTGGGCATCCAATTGGAGGCTTTTCAGGACGGAGAGGTAGTTCTTGGTGCGGGGTGTGTCGAAGGAGAAATCTTCGACGACGAGGATGGAGCCGGACTGTGCTTTAGCGCTGAGGGCTGATTTGCGGGCCAGGCGTTTCACTTTGCGGTTGAGTTTGATATCGTAGTTTCGGGGGCGGGGACCGAAGACCCGTGCGCCGCCGTAGTAGAGCGGGTTATTGATATCCCCTTTACGGGATCCGCCGGTACCTTTCTGTTTGTGGAGTTTGCGCGTTGAGCCCGACATTTCGGAGCGCTCTTTTGCTTTATGGGTTCCCTGGCGCTGGGCTGCCAGGTATGCCTTGACCGACAGATAGAGGGTATGGTCATTCGGTTCGATGCCGAAAACATCCTCGGGGAGTTCTATTTCCCTGCCTGTCTTTTCACCTTTGATATTAAGAACTTCAACTTTCATCACATATTGGTTTGAACTGCCAAAGGCTGGTCAACAATTACTTTTTCTTTTCGAGGATTACGAAGGCCCCGTTGTGGCCAGGTACCGCTCCCTTTACCAGGATGAGGTTCTGTTCCGGGAAAACTTTGAGTACGCGCAGGTTTTTGATTTTCACCCGTTCGTTGCCCATACGGCCGCCGAGGCGTTTCCCTTTGAACACTTTGGAAGGGAAAGAAGAGGCGCCCATAGAGCCGGGCGCGCGCATCCGGTTGTGCTGGCCGTGGGTTACCCCGCCGACGCCGCTGAAGCCGTGGCGACGAACGACGCCCTGGAAGCCTTTGCCCTTTGTTGCACCGATCGCATGCACCATATCCCCTTCAGCGAACACTTCATCCACCGCGATCACTTCGCCGAGCGACTTGGGCACAGCGTTGAAGTCGCGCATTTCCACGAGGCGGCGTTTTGGAGCGGAGCCTGCCTTTGTGAAATGGCCCATCATTGACTGGGTGGTATTTTTTTCTTTTGCATCGCCGTAGGCAATCTGGAGGGCGGTATAGCCGTCTGTCTCCTCCGTTTTTACCTGGGTGACCACGCAAGGTCCTGCTTCGATAACGGTGCAGGCTACGTTACGACCAGACTTGTCGTAGATGCTGGTCATACCGATTTTTTTACCGATCAATCCGTTCATCTGTCCTTATATTTTGAGCCTTGGACGGGGGGCCGACCCCGGGAAGGGGGTCGGCCTTGTCCGGCTATATCTGTTCAAAAATGGCGCCGCGGGTAGCGGACCGGGAAAATTGAGCCTAATAAAATGCTTACGTCAACTTGACCTGGATATCTACGCCACTTGGAAGTTCCAGTTTGGACAGGGCGTCCACGGTCTTTTGCGTAGGCGTATAGATTTCGATCAGGCGCTTATGCGTACGGAGTTGGAACTGTTCCCGCGCTTTTTTATTGACGTGTGGTGAACGGAGCACGGTGAAGATCTTTTTTTCCGTAGGCAGGGGGATAGGCCCTGTGACGACGGCACCGCTGCTGCGCACCGTTTTAACAATTTTCTCCGTAGATTTATCGACCAGGTTGTGGTCATAAGAACGGAGTTTGATTCTAATTTTCTGGTTCATGTCAGAATGCCCTTTATGGTTCTGAATTCAATTATTTTCCTTTTGCTTTCTCCATTACCTCTTTAGCGACACCGGAGGGTGCTTCGTTGTAGTGGGAGAACTCCATAGACGAGCTTGCGCGACCGGAGGTGATGGTACGCAACTGGGTTACGTAGCCAAACATTTCGGCGAGCGGTACTTCAGCCTGGATGGTGATGGCCCCCCCTGCGCGCGGTTCCTGACCTTTCGGAAGGCCCCTGCGGCGGTTTAGGTCTCCGATGACGGCACCCACATACTCATCCGGCGTAACGACTTCGAGCTTCATGATGGGCTCGAGGATGACCGGCTTAGCTTTGGGGGCTGCGGCGCGGAAGCCATCTTTGGCGCACAATTCGAAGGCTACCGGCTTGGAGTCCACGGCGTGCATACCCCCGTCATATACGCGCACTTTCATGCTGTCTATGCCGTATCCTGCGAGTACACCGTTGTCCATCATAGCCTTAAAGCCGTCCTGGATAGGCTTCATGTAGTTTTTATCAATGGCGCCGCCCACGATACCCCAGACGAACTGGAGTTTGGTTTTGCCATTTTTGAAGTCCTCGCTTTCCAGGAACTCCGGATCGGCGGGGCCGAGTTCAAATTCCATATCGGCGAAGAGGCCCGAGCCACCCGTTTGTTTTTTCAGGCGTTCGCGGTGCGAGACCGTAGCCGTGAGGGCTTCTTTGTAGTTGACCTGGGGCGCACCCTGGTTGCACTCTACTTTGAATTCCCGGCGCAGGCGGTCCACGATGATTTCGAGGTGGAGCTCGCCCATCCCGCTGATGACAGTTTGGTTGGTGTCCTCATCGAAGCGCACGCGGAAGGTGGGGTCTTCTTCGGCCAACTTAGCCAGGGCCATACCCAGTTTATCTATTTCCTTTTGCGATTTCGGTTCTACGGCGATAGCGATCACCGGGTCTGGGAAGACCATGCTTTCCAGTACGATGGGCTTGTTGACGTCGCAGAGCGTATCGCCGGTACGGATATCCTTGAAGCCCACTGCTGCTGCGATGTCGCCTGCTTCTACCCGGTCAATTGGGTTCTGCTTATTGGCGTGCATCTGGTAGAGGCGTGAGATGCGCTCTTTGGTATCCGAGCGGGTATTCAGCACATACGAACCAGCATCCAGGGCGCCCGAGTACACCCGCATGAATGCGAGGCGGCCTACGAACGGGTCGGTAGCGATTTTGAACGCGAGGGCGGCGAAAGGCTCTTTCACGTCTGGGCGGCGGAACTCTTCTTCATCCGTATCGGGGTTGGTTCCTTTGACAGCATCTATATCTACCGGTGAGGGCAGGAATGCACATACGGCGTCGAGGACAGCTTGTACCCCTTTATTTTTGAACGAGGAGCCGCACATCATCGGGACGAACTTCATATCGCAGACAGCGGCGCGGATGGCTGCGCGCATTTCGTCGGGCGAGATAGAATCCGGGTCTTCGAAGAACTTCTCCATGAGGGTTTCGTCGTATTCTGCGACGGCCTCGAGGAGTTTTCCGCGGTACTCGTTTACGGTTTCCACCAGGTCGGCGGGGATAGGGATTTCCTCGTAGGTCATTCCCATATCGTGCTCGTTCCAGATGATGGCTTTGTTCGTGATAAGGTCTACCACGCCCCTGAAGTTTTCTTCAGAGCCGATGGGTACCTGGAGTGGGATTGCGTTGGAGCCCAACTTCGTTTTCACGTCGTTGACGACGTTGAAGAAATCGGCACCTGAGCGGTCCATTTTATTTACGAAACCGATACGGGGCACTTTGTAGTTATCTGCCAGGCGCCAGTTGGTTTCCGACTGCGGTTCTACGCCGCTCACGGCGCAGAAGAGGAAGACCAGTCCGTCGAGTACCCGCAGGGAGCGGTTTACTTCTACGGTAAAGTCCACGTGGCCGGGCGTATCGATAATATTGACTACATAGTCCTGGTTTTTCCAGATCCATTGCGTTTTGGTAGCAGCGGAGGTGATGGTGATACCGCGCTCCTGTTCTTGTGCCATCCAGTCCATGGTAGCGGCGCCATCGTGTACTTCGCCAATTTTATGGCTGATACCCGTGTAGTACAATACGCGCTCGGTGGTGGTAGTTTTACCGGCGTCAATGTGTGCAGCGATACCAATATTTCTGGTGAACCTAAGATCTTTTGACATGGCTTGAGCCTTGAAAAGGATGATTTGATTTATGGATGATACAATCGTTTTATACTTTGTAGTGGGCGAAAGCGCGGTTGGACTCGGCCATGCGGTGTGTGTCCTCTTTTTTCTTTACTGCGCTACCTTCGCCTTTGCTGGCGGCGATAATTTCAGCTGCGAGCTTTTCCGCCATGCCCTTGCCGCTGCGCTGGCGGGAATATTTAATCAGCCATTTCATCCCGATGGAAACTTTGCGCTTGGCGCGGATTTCCGTTGGGATTTGGAAGGTGGCGCCCCCGATGCGGCGGCTGCGCACCTCGACTTGGGGCATAACGTTATTCAGAGCCTTTTTCCAAAGGCCGTGTTCATCCTGCTTAGTGCGTTCGGCGACCAGGTCGAGAGCCTCGTAGAACACGCCGAGCGCTGTGCTCTTTTTGCCTTCGTACATCAGGTTATTGACGAACTGGGTGACCATCGGGTCGTTGTAGCGGGGATCTGCGGCTATGATCCGCAGCTTTGGTTTCCTCTTTCTCATGGAAGGAGCGTTAAGCGGTTATGACGAGAACTGAAATTATTTCTTGGGAGCTTTCGTTCCGTACTTGGAGCGGCTCTTCTTCCGGTTGTTGACGCCGGCGGTATCCAGGGCACCGCGCACAATCGTGTAGCGCACCCCTGGGAGGTCTTTCACACGACCGCCGCGGATGAGCACGATGGAGTGTTCCTGGAGGTTGTGTCCTTCACCCGGGATGTAGGCGATGACCTCGATTTGGTTAGTCAAGCGGACTTTCGCCACTTTGCGCAGGGCAGAGTTGGGTTTCTTGGGCGTGGTCGTATATACACGGGTGCATACCCCGCGGCGCTGTGGGCATGCGTCCAAAGCGCGCGATTTGCTCTTGTACACCACTTTTTCCCGGCCTTTGCGCACCAATTGGTTGATAGTAGGCATAAACGAATCTGTTTAAATCTTTGCGGTTAAATTACCGGTTTATTGCGTTAAAAACACCTCGCTCAAAAGCGACTGCAAAAGTACAAACTAAAAACGGGAAACCAACTTTCAGAGGAAGATTGTTCTAAAAATCTTCCCTGGAGCAGGTTGTCCCCTTTTCTCTTGCCGACCAGGTCCATTCACGGTGAAGGTAAAGCGGGACCCCCGGCTAAAAGAGCGCCGCAAAGGTACACGCTTTTTTTATTTTTCCAAAAAGAAAATAAAAAATAGTGCAGAGGCTCTTTTTTACTTTGCTGAACCGGATATAGGAGGGGTCTGTTGTCCGGGTTTGCATCGCAAAACCAGACCACAGACCCCCTATCCTATTGAATCTATTTAGGCTATCCCCTACCCTATCGTTTGCCTATCGCCTAAGAAAGGCTGGTGGTAGATGCGTTTGCCGCTCGCTTTGTACCAAGCATTGGCCAGGGCGCCAAACACAGGGGGGAACGGTGGTTCACCCATCCCGGTTGGGTCTATATCGTTTTGGACGAAATGGATATCCATACTCTTGGGCGCTTCGCTCATGCGGATCATGCGATAGCGGTCGAAATTGGTCTTTTCCGGCACGCCTTCTTTGAACGTCATAGCGCCGTAGAGGGCGTTCCCGATGCCGTCCACGATAGCTCCTTCGGCCATATTGGACGCGGCGTCCGGGTTGACGACGATACCGCAATCTATGGCACAGCAGACCCTTTGCACGCGGGGGTTTCCGTTTTCGATCGCCAAATCCAGCACTTGGGCGACGTAGGAGTTGTGGCAGAAATACGCGGACACCCCGCGGTGTGCTTTGGATGCGCTTTGGCCCCAGCCCGATTTATCCCGGACCAGCTCCAGGACGCCGGCATAGCGGGCCGGGTCGTAATCGTTATTTTTGCCCACCGGGTTCTTTCGTGCGCGGTCCAGCAGTTCCAATCGGAAAGCGATGGGGTCTTTGCCCACCGCTTCGGCCAATTCGTCGAGGAAAGACTGTTCTGCGCCGGCGAGGAAGTTAGATCGGGGCGCGCGGAAGGCCCCGATGGTGATATTTGACTCCAGGGCCCATTCTTCGGCGAGATAATTATCCACGGCACCAGCGGGGAAGCGGTTGGCACCGCCTCCGAGCGGGCTTTCGGGGATACCGCCCGCTTTCACGTGAAAAGCGACCAGGTTATTGCGCTCGTCCAGGGCAGCCCGGTAGGTCGCGTAGTAAGCTGGGCGATAGACGCCGTAGGTCATGTCATCTTCGCGGGTGTACATCAGTTTGACGGGGGCGTTCACCTGTTGGGAGATGAGGGCGGCCTCCACCAGGTAGTGGGAGTATGCCCGTCGTCCGAAGCCACCGCCCATGCGGGTCATGATGATTTCGATGCGGTCTTTAGGGATACCCAGGCGCTCCGACAAGGTCTGTTCGATGGTTTCAGGGGCTTGCAGGGGGCCGGCCACCTCCACTTTTTCCGGGGTTACATGGGCGAAGAAGTTCATCGGTTCCATGCAGTTGTGGGCCAGGAAGGGGGCGGTGTAGGTCCGTTCGACCACTTTTGCTGCCTCCTTGAAGGCCCGTTCGGGGTCGCCGTCTTTGCGCAGCAAGGTCGCGGGTTTCGCAGCGGCGGCGGCCATAGCGGCCTTGTGTTCGGCGCTGCCTTCCAGTTGGCCGGGGACGCGCACCTGCTGTACGCCACCTCCCCAGGACTTTCTTTTTTCCACCACATCGCCGGAAGGCTCCCATTCGATGCGCAGGGCTTTTTTGGCGTTCATGACCTCCCAAGTCGTATTGCCCACCACCACGACCATTTCCGTGAAGGTAAAGACATCGAACATTTGCCGTTCGTAGTCATCCTTGAGCGCTTTGATGGTAAACACATCGCGGATACCCGGCATGGCTTTTGCGGTGGAGTCGTCCACTGATTTCAGTTTCATGCCGAACGCCGGGGGGTGTGCGATCATCGCGATGAGCATTCCGTCGCGGCGGAAGTCCATTCCGAACAAAGGTTGGCCGGTCACGATTTTGAGGCCGTCCACATTTTTGCGGGAGGAGCGGATGAGTTGGAAGTCTTTCGGGTCTTTCAACTGAACCTGGGCAGGCACGGGCAGGACAGCGGCGGCGGCGGCCATTTCGCCATAGCCTGCCGATTTTCCGCTGGCCTTGTGCAGGAGCGTTCCCTGCTGGGTGGTCACTTCGGCCACGGGCACCTGCCAGGCCTGTGCGGCGGCCTCGCGCAGCATTTGGCGGGCGGTGGCCCCGGCCATGCGCAATCCTTTCCAACCCCGGCGTATCCCCTGGCTCCCCCCGGTAAACTGGCGGGTATGCGTATAGATATCTATATTGAACGGTGCCTGTTCCACGATTACTTTTTCCCAGTCCACATCCAATTCTTCGGCGACCATCATGGGCATGGTCGTTTTCACGTTTTGGCCGAACTCCGGGTTGGGGGAGAGGATGGTCACGGTACCATTTTTCGCTATTTTCAGGTATCCGTTGATCGGGAACCACTCCGCTGGGGTGGACTGAGCAGATTCGAGGCTGGTATTGCAGGACGACAACCAGTTGAAGCCGATCATCATGCCCCCGCCGGCGAGGGCGGTTGTTTTGAGGAAGGATCGCCTTCCGTAAGCAGTTTTTACGATACTCATTTTTTCGGGGATTTTTCGGTTTACGAATGTGCGGCGGCTGTTTTAATGGCTGTTTTGATGCGGTGGTAGGTGCCACAGCGGCAGATGTTGCCGTTCATGGCCGCTTCGATTTCTTCATCGGATGGGTTTGGGCTGGCTTTGAGGAGGGCGGCGGCGTTCATGATTTGGCCCGACTGGCAGTATCCGCACTGAGCGACATCGTGTTCGAGCCAGGCTTCCTGAACGGGGTGGTCGCCCTTTTCCGAAAGCCCTTCGATGGTCGTGACGCGTTGGTTGCCCACCTGGGATACCGGCAGGACGCAGGCGCGCATCGCGATATCGCCCAGGTGGACGGTACAGGCCCCACATTGGGCGATGCCGCAACCATATTTTGTTCCGAGCAGGTTGAGGTGGTCTCTCAGCACCCAGAGCAGCGGAGTGGAAGGGTCCACATCCACCTGGCGCTTTTGGCCGTTGACGTTGAGGTTGAAAATTGCCATGGTAGATATAATTTATGCTGTACGAAATAGAATTATTGCGAGGGGAATCCTTGAAGGGCTAAACGTGTACGCCATACAAAGGAACTGATTTTCAAACTATTTTACACCATATAATTCAAAGTAAAACATACGAAAATCAAACACCGCCAGCTTATGGTGAAAGGTCGGCAAGGAGGGGAAAAGAGGCATTTTTCCTACACTGCATTCAAAGGGGGGCAAGTCGGTGTTCTCCGCTGTACACGTTCCATGCCGTTTCGCGAAAAAAGCCGATGAGGGTCATGCCGTGGGTGCGGGCCAATTCAACCGCCAGGGAAGAAGGGGCTCCGACGGAAGCCATGCAAGGGATGCCGGCCATGAGGGCTTTTTGGACCAGTTCGTAGCCTGCGCGCCCGCTCACCATGCAGATGCTCTCGTGGAGTGGCAGTTGTTGTGCCGACAATGCCGCACCGATCAGTTTGTCGAGGGCATTGTGTCGGCCTATATCTTCGCGGGTACCCAGGAGCTCTCCAGCGGGGTTGAACAGAGCTGCGGCATGGGTGCCACCTGTACAGGCAAATAAGGGTTGTCTGTTCTGGAGGGCGGCTGGGATGCGGGCCAGCGCGTCCGGATAGATGCAGGGCGATTCCGGGGGCAGCGGGGAGGGGGGATCGAAGTAGAGTGCTTCGAGTGAAGATTTGCCACAGGCCCCGCAAGCAGAGGCAGAGAAACCAAAGCGCCGTTGTTCTTCCAGTTGGGGGAGTAACCCTGTGCGGAGGTCTGCCAGGAGGATATGAGGCAAAGCATCTTCGGCTTCTTCCGGGCCGAGGTAGCGCATTTTGAGGATATCGCTGTGCTTGTGGATAATCCCTTCACAGAACAAGAAGCCGGTAACCAGGTCGAAGTCATGGCCGGGTGTGCGCATCGTGACCGACAGTTTGTGCCGGATTCGGCGTTGGGCGGGGCCGAACGCGATGCGGATTTCGAGTGGTTCCTCGACGGCGACGAGATCGTTTTCGGGATGGAGTTTCCCCTGCTGCATTTTGAGGATAGAGAAGCCCTGGTGGGGCGAGAGCCAGTCGGCCATGTTCGGTATAGTTGGCGGGGGGTCAGTAAGGCTGTTCGGTATGAGATTTGCCTGGCGTGGGCTTGGTGAGATAGCCTTTCCCATGTGTCAGGGTAGAGCCTAAGTAGCCCGTGAGCAATAGGAGGACAAAGAGGGCGACCGCGATAAAGTTTCGCCAGACATCCACCTGCCAGCTCCCCGGGCGCTTTCCGCTGAACCTCCAGGCGATGATGCCCAGGACGGTAACCGCGACGCCAAGCCACGTGTGCCACTGCAGCATTCCACGAGCATACGGCTTTTGGTCTGCCAGCAAGAAGCCGGATATACAAGCCAGCAGGGCCACGGAAGAAGAGATCAGCAACGTAGTCGGGATTACCGTTCGGAAGACCGCATTCTTCGGTTTTCGGCCCATGCGTTGGAACACCACTGCCAGCAGCATCATGCCTATTGGCACATGGACCAACAAGAGATGGGACTTTCCGATAAATTGCAGGATGGCATCCATAATACCCAGTTTGGAAAGACGAAATTACGGTAGAAATCGCAGAAATTATAGAAAATCCGGAATTCCGTATTCAGGATTCTCCTTGCGATGGGTCTACTGTGCGGGGGCAGTCGCGGCAATACTTCCCCAGAAGCCCGATTGCCAGGTAATCGCTACGGATTCAAAGCCAGCATCGCGAAGCCAGGCCAGGGTATCTTCGAAGGTATCCGGGAAGTCGTAGCGTTCGTGGTGTTGCATCAGGGCGGCCCACTCTTCTTCCGTTGTGCCTCGCTGTAAGGCCTGGGCCTTCCAGTCTGCGATGACCTCCTTTTCATAGTACGGCCAGGTTTTGGACGCGAACAAATCCGCATAGCGGAATACGCCGCCTGGTTTCAGCCAGGATCGGATAGCAGCGAACAGGCGTTGTTTTTCACCTGCCGGCAGGTGGTGCAGTGCCAGCACGGCGACGATCAGGTCGAAGCGCTGGGGTTCGAACTGGGTCGTTTCGAAGTAGGCTTGCACCCGTTCAAACTCCGATCGGTGGCCGAAGCGCGCCTCACATGCCGAGAGCATCTCTTCAGAGGCGTCGAGCAGGGTAAAGGAAGCGGCGGGGAACTGGGCTAATAAGAGCGCGGTGGCATTGCCGTTGCCACAGCCCAGGTCCAGCACCTGCTGGGGGTCGGCACCGTTAAACAGGCCCCCTGCCGCGCTGTGCAACAGATCCTGGTAATAGGGTACCCAGCGCAGCACTTTGTCGGTATAGCCGTCTTGCCAGGTATTGAATTCTTGTGCGATATTCATTGCTGTCTGTTTGTACATCCAGGGCGAAGGTAAGTGTCTGGCGGGATATTTTCGCGTACAGGTATAGTCCAATTATAGGGTGCGGGCACCACCGTTGGGGGTTGTGTGAAAAATATTTCGCCGCCCCAACCTGACGAATAAAATAATGAACGAGCACTTGTTTTTTTGATTTTATGCGGCAAATCAAAAAAACAAGTGCTCGTTCGAAGTATTTTTTGGTGACATCTGGCGGAAAAGGTTTTTTACACAACCCAAACTGAGATTTTAATATACTGTTTTTCTGATTTTTAGGTTTAACAAAACTTATTTTTAGCCCCATTTTGCCCGTACTTTTATCGTGTAAACTGTCCTTGTCTGTGTGCGGTGTAGTCCCGTACTTTGCGCTATGGCTAAACGGAAAAAAAAACTACACGACCAGTTCATAAAATCGGTGTTGGGGAACCGCAACCGGGCCCGGGACTTCCTGTACCGGCTGCTGCCCCCGGCGCTGTCGGACCAGTTGGACCTGAGCACTTTGGAGGCCCAGGCTACGGGCTTCGTCACGCACGACCTGCAGGAGCTGTTCTCGGATGCCCTGTTCCGGGTACGGCTGAAAAATGCGGACGAGGAGGAGTGCTTCGTCAGCATCCTGTTAGAGCATAAAAGCTACCCCGATGAGTACGTGTCGGTACAGGTGCTGGCCTACTTAGCGATGGGCTACCGCGCGCAGGTGTACCGGCAGGTGCAGGAGGGGAAGCCGGCTCCGCTGCACCCCATCCTCCCCTTCGTATTCCAGCACGGGGGACGGAAAACCTGGGCCTTTCGCCCCTTGCGGCAGTTGATAGGTGCCCGGTACAAGGGCCTGTTAGAGTATGTACCGCACTTCACGACCATCTACGCCGACCTGTCGGCCATTCCGGACAGCGAGATCGCCGCCACAACGGAGGCCTGGCTGCGGGCCACCCTGTTGACACAGCGGTACGGGCATAGCCCGGAGGCCCTGCAGGCGCGCTTCGGGGAAATCTTCGGGGCGGCGCTGGATGTTCCGGAAACGAACTTTTTTCGGGAGCTTATGGTTTATTACATGGTCCTTACGGACATGTCACCTACAAAATTCAAAGATATGTTGAAGGAAGTATCCACCGAAAAAGCATACCGCAGGGCACTGGCCCTATACGACGAGATCGTCGCCGAATGGCAAGAGGAGGCCCGCCAACAAGCGATCCGGGAAGGCCGGGAACAGGGATTTGCGCAGGGCATGCAGCAGGGTATGCAGCAGGGCATGCAGCAGGGTATGCAGCAAGGCATGCAGCAGGGTATGCAGCAGGGTATGCAGCAGGGCATGCAGCAGGGCATGCAGACCGGTCTGGACCAAGCAAAACACGAGATCATCAAAAGGGGCCATGCCAACGGGGTACCTATCGCTACCTTGAGCCTCCTGACAGGCTACAGCGAAGCCGAGGTCCTGCGGCTAATCGAAACAGACGACCAATCCTAGAGCTGAAGCAGATAGAGGAGGTGTCGTTTAGTAGGTACTGTCTCAAAAACACTCCCCCACGTCGAGCTATCCGAAAAATAGAATAGACTTGTTGCGAGGGGAATCATCGAGGGGTCAAAAAGGCCCTTTTTTTCCCACACTGTGCCTTTTTTCGGTCATATAGCGCCGCTATACTCCCTCAAAAAGCCTTCGTGTGGATAAA
>JBEGMH010000136.1:0-13266 GCA_041183125.1 Bacteroidota bacterium
AAGACATTGGCCGCCGCCGCCAGGCTCTCCGGCCCGGAAATGCGCAGGGTGCGCTGCATCAGCCAGGCGAGGCCGAAAATGATTTTCTGCATGATGCCCAAATAAAACAGCACAGCGGCCAGTGCCGAAAAAAAGACGATGGTAGGCAGTACCTGAAAGGCAAAAATATACCCGAACGTCTTCTGGTTGGTGACCAGGCCGCTGAACAGGAACTCCGCCCCCGCCGCTGAAAACTTGAGCACCTCCTGAAAAAACTTGGCCACCCCGTCAAACAGGACGTTGATCAGGGGTACTTTCAAAATCATGAGCGCGAGCGCAAACTGAAGGATAATCCCTATACCCACCGTTCTCCAATTGATGGCTTTTCTATTGGTACTGAACAGGTAACTCACAAAAACCAGGAAAGACATCCCCAAAAGAGCGCGCAGAAACTCGATGGCAACATTCATATTGTTCGGCATTAATCGTGCCCGTTTGTCAGGCACGGCCAAATCTATAAAAAAAATAGTAGCGTTGTGCGCAGGGGAGGATAAGAAGAAAAAAAAGAGTTTTTTTTGCCCGTGCAAAAAGTGTAGGGCGGGGCTGCAAGAGCGAAAAAGCGTACTTTTACGCGCGAAATTCACACTATGCAAAAACCATTCATCATTGGCATAACAGGGGGGAGCGGATCCGGTAAAACGACTTTTGTGAAACGGCTTCGCGCCGCTTTTCCGGAAAGCGAACTTTGCATCTTATCACAGGACGACTACTACAAGCCCAAGGAACTCCAAAAAGTGGATAAACAGGGCATTATCAACTTTGACCTGCCTGGCTCCATCGACAAGCAGGCGCTTTACAGCGACCTCAAGGCCCTCATGCGGGGAGAGTCCGTACAACGCCTGGAATATACCTTCAACAACGCGGATGTAGAAAGGAGAACGCTCACCTTTATCCCCGCTCCGGTTATTGTATTAGAAGGCATCTTCGTAATGCATTTCCGCAAATTGCGAAAAGCCATGGACTTGAGCATATTCCTGTACGCTAAGGAAAACCTCAAGGTCATACGCCGGATCAAACGCGACCAGGCAGAACGCAACTACCCGATAGAGGACGTACTCTACCGATATGAACACCACGTACTACCTACCTTTGAAAAGTACGTCAAGCCGTATTTAGGGAAAGCAGATATCGTAATCAACAACAACAAAAACCTGGAGCGCGCCCTCGACGTAGTGAGCAGTTTTCTTAGGGACCGGATAGCGCAGGGCAAAATGAAGGACACAGAAGAAGAAGGTACGGGGAAGGGGGACTAATCTGCTGGGACCCGGTCACTTCTTGTGCATTTGTTCGATTCGGTCTTGTATGGCTTCCGCCTCCGCTACCTTAGCAGCGTAGCCTTTTATATCGCCCTTGCGCTGGAGCTGCATCGCTTCCTGCATGAGTTTTTCGTACTGCTTGCTCAATTCGGCGATCGGGTCTTTTTTGAAGAAGTTGAACATAGCTATTTTTCTGTTTAAACGGTGCAGGAGCAGGATTGTTCAGGGCTTCTTTCACCGCGTCTTGCCTCCGGGGCTTCTTTAGATGATTTCTTCGAAAGGAAGTTCTGTTTCCGCCGCACTTTGCCACTCGGAAACCCGCTTCACCCGCAGCTCGTGCATTTGTCGGAAACCCTGGAGGATCTGTTCGATAAAAGCAGGGGTCACCCATTTCTGGACGTCGTCCAGTGAATCAACCCCTTCCCCTGTCCTGAACTTGAAAGTCTGCTCGTAGAGCCCGGTTTCAAATTTCACCGAGACGCGGTTGTCCATTTTGAAAACCGTCGTTTTTACCCCCGGGATATCCAAGTGGCCTATTATGCGCATGGTCGGTTGGTGTTTTAAGAAGCTAGTGCCGTCGCCCGCCTAATGGAGAGGCGGTGAAACATGCCCAACAAAAGCCCTAACATCATGAGGGAAGCCCCGATCCAGAAAAAATTGATCCCCGGGAATTCTATGGCTTCCAGAACGATGTAGTCCGAGCGCAGGGAATCGGTCGCTAAGTCAATAGGGACCGACTGCTCTTTCCGGGAGCTCGTGGCAGCCTTTAACGTAGCGGTTTCTGTTTTGGGGTCCAACAGCGGGAAACGCAGGTGCAGACCGATCTCCTCGATATTCGATTTGATATCGAAAGCCTGGTTGCCACGTATGACAAAGACGGGCTCTGCCAAGTATTTCATACCGTTGGAGGCTTGCACTTCTATTTTGGCACCAATCGGGAGGTCGCCTTCTACCGGGCTGTACCCCGGGTTGGAAGGTTTTTTCTCAAAACCGATAAAACGAACCGTATGCCCGCTTATTTGGAAGGATTCCCCGATTCGGAGCGGGTGGTCCTGATAGTCTAATTGCTGCTCTGACTCCAGGGTTTGTGCCAGGAAAGCATCGCCCAGCCGGATACGGGAACTCAGCGGGTTGATTTGGGCTGGATAGGAATACACCTTGTCGCCGCGCAGTACCAATACAGGTTCTGCCGTAAAACTACCTTCCTCATCATCCCGTTCAACGCGGATTTTGGCCCCCAAGGCCAGATCCCCTGGTTCAGGGCGGTAGTCGTGCGCCACTGGGTTGCGGGTGATGGACTCGACGGTGAGCGTATAGGTCTTCAGCAAGAGCGTATCCGGCTGGTCCAGGCGCACCGTATCCACGAACCGCACGGATTTTCTTAGCGAAAGGGTCAGCGGGCGGTAGTCCAGGCTGTCTTCCTTGCTGCGGCGTTGGGTCAGGTCCATCTCGATAGCCGGCAAAGAGGCGATATGGGTAAACACATCCCGGTTCCAATAGCGCCGCGTGGCGGGGTTTGATGCGGCGATTTTGGTGAAAGACTTATCGTACAGAACATTGGGGAACAAGTCGAAGGCTTCCACTTCCGCGCCGTTTTCGTCTTTTTTGCTGAAATGCACGGTAAACGTACGGGTGTAGGTTTCCAGCGTATCGCGCACGAAAGTCACGTCATAACCGGCCATCCGAACGGGAGAACCTTTGAACAGGAGGATATTTTTGCTGAGTGCTTCCTCGTCCGCCCCCTCGATCAGGCCTTCCATGATAAATGGGTTATTGGAAAGGATGCGCTTGTTCAGCCCCGAAGCAAGGATACCCACCAGCATAAGCCCGAACCCCAAATGGGCCACTACGGACGCGGCTGCTTTCAGGCGGCCCCTCAAAAAAGTGAACAGGTAGTCGAGGTTGGACACACAGGTGAAGATACCGGCGACCAACAACAGCCAGTACTGCCATGCACTGATCGAAATCCACTGCGCCGTTAGCAGGGCCAAGGCAGAGGCGAGCACTGCGGAGAGCGCCACATGCAGGGCGAATTTCCGGATCCAACCTGCCCAGTTTTGCTCCCGATACCGCAGCCACTGCGACACCCCGGATAAAAACCCGATAAACAAGCCGATATAGAGCTGGTTTTTGTTGTAGTGCGCCACCGGATCGGTGATGACCCTGCCCTGGAAGATAGGGTTGAACGCCTGCATGATCTTATTGTAAACAGGGAGCGAGGTCGAAGCGGTAATGATCAAGGCAGAGAACAGCAGCACAAGGCTTCCTATGAACATCCAGAACTCCCGTGCAGCAATAGGCTCGTCTTTTGCAGGGGCAGGAATACGGGGGTAGCGCAGGGCAAACAATCCGAAGCCGCCCAACAGGGAGAGCACCAGGAACAGGATGAGCTGGGTTTCCAGCCCCATTTCCGTGAATGCGTGTACCGACGTATCGCCCAATACCCCGCTGCGGGTTAGAAAAGTAGAGTACACGACCAGTACGAACGTCAACAAGTAGAAAACATAGGTACTGCGGATAGAATGCCCGGTGCTCTTGGCCACCAGGTTGGTGTGGATTCCGGCGACCAGCACCAGCCAGGGCACCAGCGACATATTCTCTACCGGGTCCCAGGCCCAGTATCCACCAAAACTGAGGGCTTCGTAGGCCCACGCACCTCCCATTAAAATCCCGGTACCCAGGATCGCCCCGCTGAAGAGCGCCCAAGGCAGGGCAGGGCGCAACCACTCTTCATGCCGCTTTTGCCACAGGCCCGCTATCGCATACGCGAAAGGGATCGTAGTCGAAGCAAAACCCAGGAAAAGGGTAGGGGGGTGGATGGTCATCCAATAATTTTGTAGCAAAGGATTTAACCCGTTGCCCGTCAGCAGTTTAAGATAATCTGCATTGCTGAAAATCGGGGCATCCATCGTTTGGCGCAACAACAGGAAAGGGTTGGTGCCGACTTTGGGGGCATTTTCCCCATAGCCGATGTACACGCCTAACAACATGGAGGCCAGAACGACTTGTACGAGGGAGACAACGGCCAGGGTAGGGGCTTCCCACGTTTTTGCCCTTCCCATCAAGATGACTCCTAACACTGCGTGCCAGAACATCCAAAGCAGGAAGCTCCCTTCTTGCCCCTCCCAGAACGCGGAAAAGATGTACTTGAACGGCAATTCCGGGGAGACGTGCGCCCACACATACTGATACTCGTAATATTGCTGCACCATGATGTAAAAAATGGTGCCAATTACCGCCAACAGCCCCCCGATATGGGCTATGAAAGCCCCTCTGCCGATTTTCAGCCAGGAGGCCTCCTTGCCGGAAGCGGCCATGAAATAGGAACTGCCTGAAAGCAAAGCAGCTACAAAGGAAACAATACCTGCGAGGTGGCCGATTTGGCCGGGAAGCAGGTGTTCCCCCACATACTGTACTGGTTCCATTAAATCTTTTCTGCGTTTACCTTGATTTCTTCATCCTTGTACTTGGACGGGCATTTCATGAGCATCTCCGTGGCTACAAACTCTTCGCCGCGCATCTTACCGGTGACGACGATTTGTTCGGACAATTCAAAGTCTTGTGGCTTTGCACCCAGCAAGACGACTTTGCGCTCTTCCCCACGGGTATCGCGTATATAAAAGGAGAAGTGGTTGGGATCTTTCTGTGGGTCGTATACCATTTCCTTATCTTTGCTCAGTTGGCCCGCGATTTTGACCTTTCGGTCGGATTCGCCGGCGTCCTGGAACGTCGCATACGTGCTCGTGTCTTTGGCCGTGTTCACAAAAAGGGCCATGGCCGCGCCTATCATCAGGATGCCTATGAGGTAAGTGCGTTTCATACAGACTTTATTTTTCTATTTCAAAGGACAAATGTAGCGTACATTTGTTTACCATAGCGTCCTTTGACGGTAAAATGTGGGCAGAATCGCGCACTTCCAAACTTTATCGTATTTTTAGGGTTCGCAGAAGTTGTGTGGTTATGCCAGGCATAAAATTTTATTTTGAAACCACCGCTCCCCCCGGGAGCAAAAGGGGATTTTTTTTCAAAAACCCCAAAAAGGAGAAAGCCGGATGAACCCGATCATCGTACAGTTGCACAGTGCCCGTATTGAGCAGGGCAATGCCCCTGTGCTCGAAAACGTGGACTTGCGCCTCCATGCAGGTGAATTCACCTATCTGATTGGCCGTACCGGGAGTGGCAAGTCCAGTCTCCTCAAAACGCTATATGGTGCATTGCCGCTTCGGCAGGGGGCCGGCGAGGTGGCCGGTTTCGATTTGCGCAAACTCAACAGAAGGAACATCCCTCTATTGAGGCGAAAACTGGGCATTGTCTTTCAGGATTTTATGCTCCTCATGGATCGGAGTGTGGACGAGAACCTCTCCTTCGCCCTCTCGGCGACGGGCTGGAAGGACAAGAAAGCGATCAATACCCGTATCCAGGAGGCCTTATCGGATGTATCCTTGCTGGATCACCGCTACAAAATGCCACACCAACTTTCAGGGGGGGAACAGCAGCGGGTCGTCATCGCCCGCGCGTTGATCAACCACCCCATGCTGATCGTCGCCGATGAGCCTACGGGCAACCTGGACCCCGAGACCTCGGATGAAATTCTGCTGTTGCTGCGCAAACTCTCCCGGCAAAACAATACTGCCGTCCTTTTCGCTACCCATGATTACCGGATGCTGGAAAACTTTCCCGCCCGGATCATCCGCTGCATGAACGGCCGGATCTTTGACGACCAGGAACTGGAGATCTGAGCTCAGAAGGAAAACAGTTCCCGGGGCAGGTGCCGGCCCAGGTTCACCCGCAAGTGTTGTACGACGATTTCGCCCATCGTGGTACAGGCCAGGAAAGCGTCCTGATGGTGGAACTCCGCCAGTTCCTGTCGAAGTTGCCCGATTTTATCGGGTTTGGACAGCACATCTTTCCGCAAGATCTGCAACAAGTGCTTTACGCGGATGCCCACCGCCTGCATGCGCATGGCCATAAGACTATGTTCTTCCTGTTGGTATTGTTTTACGGAAGCTGCCTTCATGTGCTCAATGCCCAGGAAGATGGTCGGGTTGTTTTCTTTAAAAAACTGGGGCAGGTAAAATGTGCGCCAGCCCTCGTAGGATTGCTGGTCAAAATCAATGGCCCGCATCCGGTATTGGTTGCCTTCGATGTCGGGGGTAATCGCGACGACGTAGTTGTAGGCCCTCATATCCCCTAAAAGCCGTACATAACAGCGTTCGTTGAACTTCACGAACTCCTTGGCAATGCGGATCTGGTTAAAGGTATTCGTTTCAAGGTGTTTTTTTTGAAAAATATCCCCGGGTATGCCCACGATATGCTCTTCGACCAGGGTCTGGTCATGGACGAAAAAGATGACGCTGTTGGGCGAGAGCAGGTTTTCCAGTTCCAGTCCGTACACGCGCGAGGCGTCGGCCCGTTTGATATAGAAATGGTCGTAGTTATCGTTGAGCCGGTTGATGATGCGGATTCGAAACGGCTTGGAGTTCCCGAAGGTACAATGGTCTATCCGGGCGATGGTCAGGTGCTTGAGCACGTCAATTTCGCCTGAGGTCTTCAGCAGGGCGTAGATGTATTTGAGTGCCTCGTAAATTTCCGTTTGCTCCCGCTCACTGAAATACACGGTTTCCCAGAGGGTGTCGTTCCCCTCCTGGTCGAGGAGGGGAACAGACATCTGGTGCCTTAGCAAATCTTCATAGTGAATCGGAAGGTATACCCCCATGCCATAGTCTGCCAGGTACTGCCGGAGCTCCTCACGGACAGGGTAAGGCGTCTTTTTGTGGCTGGGGATATTGCCGGATAAAATCATGTTCAGAGGTTTTCTGCTCCCGTTTTGATTTCTTCGACCACTTCCGGGTTGAGCAAGGTGGAGATATCCCCAAGGTTGGACGTCTCGCCAGCGGCCACTTTGCGCAAGATGCGGCGCATAATTTTTCCAGACCGCGTTTTGGGCAGGCCGGAGACGATTTGGATTTTATCCGGTTTTGCAATCGGGCCAATTTCTTTGGATACCACTTCATGGACTTCTTTCCGGAACTGATCTTCATCCGAACGTTCGCCGTTGGTGATGACGTAGGCATAGATGCCCTGCCCCTTGATGTCGTGGGGATAGCCTACCACCGCCGATTCAATGACGTCGGGATGTTGGTTGATGGCATTTTCCACTTCAGCAGTACCCAGGCGATGGCCGGATACGTTGATGACATCGTCCACGCGCCCTATGATCCGGTAGTAGCCGTCCTCGTCCCTTCGGGCACCGTCGCCGGTAAAGTAGAGGTTTTCAAAAGGAGCAAAATACGTTTGGCGGCAGCGCTCGTGGTCTCCGTAGGTCGTTCGCAAGATAGAAGGCCAGGGAAACTTGATGCAAAGCAGCCCTTCGATGCCGTTGCCCTCGAGTTCTTTGCCGTTGGCATCCACCAAACAAGGCTGTACGCCCGGCAGGGGCAGGGTGGCGAAGCAGGGTTTGAGGGGCGTTATGCCGGCGAGCGGCGAGATGAGTATCCCTCCGGTTTCGGTTTGCCACCAGGTGTCCACGATGGGGCAGCGGTCCTTGCCGATATAGTGGTGGTACCATTTCCAGGCTTCCTCGTTGATGGGCTCGCCTACGCTGCCGAGGACGCGCAGGGAGTCGAGCCTGTACTTTTCGACGTGCTGGTTTCCCTGTGCCATGAGCGCCCGGATAGCGGTCGGGGCCGTATAAAAATGCGTTACGTTCAACTTGTCGCACACTTCCCAAAAGCGCCCTGCGTGCGGATAGGTAGGCACGCCCTCGAACATGACGGTCGTGGCACCGCTGAGCAGGGGGCCATACACGATGTAGGAGTGGCCCGTCACCCATCCGATGTCGGCGGTGCACCAGTAGATATCCCCGGGCTGGTACTGGAATACATTCTCGAAGGTATAGCTGGTATAGACCATATAGCCACCGCAGGTATGGACGACCCCTTTGGGCTTGCCCGTTGAGCCGGAGGTATATAATATGAAGAGCATATCTTCGGCATCCATGGCCTCTGCCGGGCAATCCGGGGATTGGGGATCCACTTCATCGTGCCACCATTTGTCGCGGGTGGGCTGCATGGCGGTAGGCTCGTCTGAGCAAGCATAGACCAACACGGTTTCCACGCTGTCGCAACCCATAGCAATGGCTTCGTCCACGACGCTTTTCACCGGGATGTATTTCGCCCCGCGGTGGTTGTAGTCAGAACAGATCACCATCTTGCACTGGGCATCCTGGATACGGTCGGCGAGCGAGTGGGCAGAAAACCCGGCGAAGACCACCGAATGGATAGCCCCGATGCGGGCACACGCCAGGACACCAATGGCCAGTTCAGGTACCATGGGCATATAGAAACAGATGCGGTCACCTTTCTGCACCCCATTAGCTTTGAGCGCATTGGCCGTTTTACAAACCGCTGCGTGCAGCTGTCGGTACGTGAACACGCGATTGGGGGCAGCGGGGTCATTGGCTTCCCAGATGATCGCCGGCTGGTCACCGCGTTGGTCGAGGTGCCGGTCGAGGCAGTTTTCAGTGATGTTTAGCTGCCCACCGGCAAACCACTTTACATCGGGCCCCACGAAGTCCCAGTCCAGGACGCGGTCCCACTTTTTTTTCCATACAAAACGGGAAGCCTGTTCTTCCCAAAACCCTTCGGGGTCCTCGACGCTTCGACGGTACACCTCGCGGTATTCTTCCAAAGTCTTGATTTGAGTCATCATGGCAAGAAAGTAGGTTAAACAAGGGCTGATACGGAACCGTGAAAAGCCCCTTAAAACAAGTGCGCTATAAAAGTATAAAAATAGCGTACAATCCCCATGCAGCCCCCATTTTTTATGGTACAGATTTTCCCATCTTTTTTTCTAAATTTGCGGCGCAAAATGAACTGCCATGGTTTTCCACGAAACGCAGCAAACAACGGACACCGTCCTGATGATCCGCCCCGCCCATTTCGGCTACAACCCCGAAACTGCTGCTTCCAACGCTTTTCAGAAAAACGATCCTGGTATGGAACCCGGTGCTATCGCCGCACAGGCCCTGCAGGAGTTCGACCGACTCGTCCAGGCCCTGGAGTCGGTCGGTATAGAGGTCCTCGTGGCACACGACCGCCCCGATGTGCACACCACCGATTCGGTGTTTCCCAACAACTGGGTCAGTTTCCATGAAGACGGGAGCGTCATCACGTATCCGATGTACTCCCCGCAAAGAAGGCAGGAGCGCCGGGAAGATTTGCTCGACGAGCTTGGAAAAAAGTTCAGGATAGAAGACCGCCTGCACCTCGAGCGGTACGAACCGGAAAACCGCTTCCTCGAGGGCACCGGCAGCCTCGTACTCGATCGGCCCCACCGACTGGCATACGCGTGCCTGAGCCATCGCACCGACGAAGACCTGCTTGACGAGTTTTGTACGTTCTCCGGCTACGAAGCCGTGGTTTTCCACGCGTGCGACAAAAACGGAAAACCCATTTACCACACCAATGTCATGATGGCGATAGGGGAAACCTTCGCCGTCGTTGCATTAGATACCATAAAGGAAGCACAGGACAAGGCCAAGGTCCTGGCACATTTGCACCATACAAAAAAGGAAGTCGTAGAAATTACGATGGAACAAGTGTATGCGTTCGCTGGTAACATGCTGCAACTGAGGAATAAAAAAGGAGAGTCGTTCCTGGTCATGTCCCAACGGGCCTTCGATTCCCTTAGCGAAGCACAGGTTTCCCGCTTACAGGCCCATACACACCTTCTCTGCAGCCCTGTGCCGACTATCGAAACGTATGGCGGCGGCAGCGTGCGCTGCATGATCGCAGAGGTATTTTTACCGGCAAAATAGATTTAAACCCGTCTCTTTGAAAAAAATGATGCTAAATGTTAAATTTGTGTAAAAGAACAATATTTGAACAATAAGCCCCCAAATACAAGAACATTTTGCCGGTTTATTGCATTCCCTTTCCATGTTTTTTCAAAATCCAAACTTCCCCCCCTGTCCTGCCCAAATAGATGGCAGGTGCGCCCTTGTAAATCTAACCTCTACTTAACAGCGTATTCAAAACGGGGCATTACTTTTGCGCCGGGTTTATTTTACTTATTTTTTCATCAAACACTTCTGGTTTATGAAGTTTGTTCACGCGTTCAAAGCTATCGGGGTAACCTTGTTGCTCCTCATGGCACATTACAGCGCTTTTGCCCAGGTCACGTCCTCGGCAATGGCCGGTATTATTACCGATTCCAAAGGCGAGCCTCTCATTGGGGCGAACATCATCGCTGTGCACGTGCCTTCCGGTACCACTTACGGAATCGCCAGCGACCTGGACGGCTCCTACCGCATTCCCGGTATGCGCGTTGGGGGTCCTTACAAAGTTACGGTTTCCTACACTGGTTATGAAGATGCTGTGAAAGAAAACGTCTTTATTAGCCTGGGTACTGCCGCCACGCTGAACTTCGAACTCGCTGAACAAGCCATTGAGCTTGAAGGGGTAGTGGTCAGTGCCAACAAAAACTCCATCTTCTCGAGCGACCGCACCGGCGCTGCCGTCCAATACGACGCGCAGGCCATCAACTCCCTGCCGACTATCGGCCGTACGATTGATGACATCACGCGCTACAACGCGTACAGCAACGGTCGTTCTTTCGCCGGCCAGGACAGCCGCTTCAACAACTTTACTATTGACGGCTCCGTGTTCAACAACGGCTTTGGCCTTGGTTCTTCTGCCCAGGCAGGGGGCCGGACTGGTACCACTGCTATCTCGCTCGACGCCCTGGAAGAACTCCAGATCAACATCGCGCCCTTCGACGTGCGCCAGTCGGGCTTCGCAGGTGCTGGTATCAACGCCGTTACCCGTTCCGGTACGAACAATATCTCGGGCTCGGTGTACCACATCTTCCGCAACGCCGACCCCAACTCGACGCCGCTGGGCCTCCGCCTGGTCGGTACCAAAGCCGATGGCAAGGATATCCCGAAAGTAAACATTGATGAAAAAACGTACGGCTTCCGCCTCGGTGGCCCCATCATCAAGAACAAACTGTTCTTCTTCGTCAGCGCTGAGCAGTTCAATAGTTCCAACCCCGCCCTCACCTGGCAACTGAACAAGTCGGGCGCCGTCGGCAACGTCTCCCGCGTCACGGAGGCCGACCTGCTTGACCTGAGCAACTTCATGAAGACCAATTTCAACTTCGACATGGGGCAGCTCGACAATTTCAACAACGATGTAACGAGCAACAAGGGCCTCATCCGCCTCGATTACAACATCAGCCAAAAGCACAAAGCGTCCCTGCGCTACTCCCACCACAACTCGGAGTCTGAGCAGGTGATCAGCAGCTCCAACAGCTCCAATACGGCAGGTAACGGCAACCGACAGAACTCGGCCCTCGCCATCTCCTCAGAAAACACGGGCTATCTCATCCAGGACAATACCCGCTCCGTAGCGTTTGAATTGAACTCCGTGCTGAGCAACAAAGCCTCCAACAACTTCGTCGTCACGTACAACAAGCAAATCGAAGACCGCAAATACCGCACGGATATCTTCCCGACGGTGGATATCCTCAAGGACGGTACGACGTATACGACCGTCGGCTTCGACCCGTTCACCCCGAACAACCGACTGAACTACAGCACGTTGAACATCATCAATAACTACAACCTCTCCCTGAAGAAGCACTATTTCACCTTCGGCCTGGGCTATGAGTTCTTCCAGTCCAACAACGTGTTCTTCCCGGCTTCCAACGGCGTGTACGTCTATAACTCCATCGCCGACTTCAAAGCGGCTGCCCTGGCTTTCAAAGCCAACCCGAGCGCCGCGACGTCCCCGGTAACGGTGAACCGCTACAACCTCCGCTATTCGCTCCTGCCCAACGGAGAGGAGCCTCTCCAGGTATTGCGCGTTTCTACCTTCACAGGCTATGTACAGGATGAACTGCAAGTGAACAAGAAATTCAAGGTGACGCTTGGCGTTCGTGGAGACCTGTTCAAGTACGACAATGGTACGGCAGAAGATTTCTACAACCCCGTAGTCGGTGGACTCAGCTTCAAGGACGAGGACGGCTTCCCCCTCAAGATCAACACGGGCGCTTTCCCGAAAGCCAATCTGCAACTCTCTCCGCGCGTAGGTTTCAACTACGACGTGAAAGGCAACCAGACGACGCAAATCCGCGGCGGTACGGGTATCTTCGTGGCGCGTATTCCACAGGTATTGGTTTCCAACCAGTTGGGTAACAACGGGGTGAACACGGCTGTCATCAACGTCACCAACACGACGGCGTATCCGTTCACGACGGATCCCAGCCGCTTCGCACCGGCTTCCACGGACATCACCAAGCTCCCGCCGTACGTCATCAACGCTTCCAAAGAAGACCTGAAATATCCTACCCTCTGGAAAAACAACCTCGCCGTGGATCAGAAACTGCCATTCGGTATGGTGTTTACCATCGAAGGTTTGTACAACAAGACGCTGCGTGGCCTGCGCTACCTCGACGCCAACCTGCGCCAGCCTAACCGCAACTTCGCTGGCCCGGATACCCGCGCCCGCTTCCCAGGCTCGGGCTTGTCGGGTAGCGCCCTGACAGCCGCCCGCTTCCTCAACACGGCTATCTCCAACGCCTTCGTCCTCTCGAACACGAATACGAACAAAGGCTATTCTTACTCGTTCACTACCAAAATAGAAAGACCGGCCGTAGACGGCCTTGGCTTTATGCTCGGCTATACCTACGGCTTGGCGACGGACCTCCAGTCGGTTGGTAGCACCGTTCAAGCGAACGCACCCACTGTCGGCGGCCAAAACTACCTCGAAGCTTCTTTTGCCGACAACGACCTGCGCCACCGCGTAGTGGGCTTCATCAACTACCGCATCAACTACGGGGGCAAAATGGGCGGCGCTACGGAAATCACCTTCGGCGGCGTATTCGCCAGCGGCTCTAAAGTCAGCTATATCTATGGCAACGACCTCAATGGCGATGGCCAGATCAACGACTTGATCTACATCCCCAACAG
>JBEGMH010000137.1:0-12630 GCA_041183125.1 Bacteroidota bacterium
TCGGAAAAGAGGCGCATACAAAAGACTAAAAACAACGCACCATGGTACATAATCTCAGCACGGAAAACCACATAGCCAATCGCTATGTCGCGGAGTTGCGGGACGTAAAAAAACAGCGGGACAGCCTTCGCTTCCGTCACAACCTCAGCCGCTTGGGTATGTGTATGGGCTTCGAGCTCAGCAAACACCTGCGCTACCAGTTGCACGCGATAGAAACTCCTCTCGGTACGGCACTATGCCGTTTACCAGATCAACCGTTGGTGCTGGCCACCATTTTACGGGCGGGGTTGCCGATGCACCAGGGATTGCTCGACGTATTTGACGATGCTGAAAGCGCTTTTATCTCGGCCTATCGCAAGAACCACAAAAGCGGTGGCTTCGAAATCAAACTCGAATACATTTCTTGCCCTGGTTTACAAGACAAAGTCCTGGTGTTGGCCGATCCGATGTTGGCTACGGGAGCATCCATTATTACCGCTACAAAAGCACTGCTGGAATACGGTACCCCCGCAAAGATCCATATCCTAACGGCCATCGCTTCGACGCTGGGCCTGGAGCAGGTGTTGCGCGAGTTTCCCGATGCCGATGTTTGGATGGGGGGCCTGGATGAGGAGCTGACGGCGAAATCTTACATCGTACCTGGGCTTGGCGACGCAGGGGACTTGGCTTTTGGGGAAAAGCTGCAGGAATAAGCAGCCTTAGCCCATCAATCCGAGGTGCGGATAGTAGTATATTCCTGAATCCAGCAGCCGATGTAGAAGCGATCACCGGTTTTCAGGTTTCGCAAAAACACATCTTCGCGCGTGGGCATATACTGCGCGTAGCGGTTGATCCAACGGTTTGCTTCGGCGGTGCTGGCGGGATCTACGGATTTTGCGCGGTTCCACATATCAATAGCGGCCCAAACCACGATTTGGGAGTCCCAGCCGCGGCCAGGACCGCACAAAGGCCCACTGGAAGCATAGAGCCTTCCGATTTGGATAAAAGGTTCTCCCCAGTTGGGATAAGCAGCAGCGGCGCGAAGGGCATACTTGCGCGACTGGGCAAAATTTTTGAGGTTGGCGTTGTAGATCTTGGATATGAGGAGTAGGTACTGGCCTTTTTTTACCGGATCATCGCTTGACTCGGCCGCTTTTTCGAATCCTTCTATGGCACAAGTATAGTCGGCATCGCGCAGACAACTGTAGGCAGTTTCGGCGGGGCCTTTTTCGGGAGCACAGTTGGCATTGCCGAGGGCGATCAGGCGGGCAAAACGGGGATCAGATTCCAGGCAGCCGCCCCATTTCAAACGGCTATATACTTCACGAACCACATCGCAGTTGGTGCTGTCGTTGAGGAAATCCGCGTAGAACCGGTCCATATAATACGAGCAATCGTAGAACCCTTTGACGGTTTCGAAGGCTTCGAGGCGTGAGGGAGCGTAGCTTTCCACGACTTTCCAGCGCTCGCAGGCGCGCCCTTCGCAGGTTTTGAGCCCATTTGCCAGGATATTCCGGATGGTTTGCTGGTATTTTTGAGCTTCTTCGAGGCTGATTTTTTTCTCGAAGTACATTTCCACCAGCAGGGCGGAAAAGGGGTTGACCACAAAGTCGGCAGTTTTGAGCCCGTCTTTATCCACGGCGAGTTTGAAAAGGTCGTAGATTTCTTTCCGGGAGGCGCGGTGTGGGTAGGCATAGTAGAGGTCAAATGCTTTGCGGGCGGGTACGTAGCCGCCTTCCGGGTAGCATTGGTCTATTTCGTCGTAGAGTTTAAAGATTTGGTCCACTATTTTTTCCCGCTGGATAGAGTCGGTGGTTTGTTCTAGGAACCGTTCGTTAAAACGGATACCGTCGGCAAAAACGGTATTGCGTTGCCCATCGGCAGCAGGGGCTTCTGCATAGACTTTTTGCCAGAGCGCGTATGCCTGGTCCCAATCTTCCACTTTGAGGAAATCCCGGTAGAGAACGAAATTTCGGAGGGCATCATCGGGGATGGGGGCACCTTGAAGGTGCGGCAGGGGCCTTCCTTTTTGGCCGGTACGGGCGTAGGGCTTGGAGCCGGGGTGGTCGTAGCGGCCTGTTCACCGGTTTTGGGCGAGCAAGCACCGAGGAGAAGCAGGAGGGCCAGCGACAGATAAGCGGGGAAGGCCAGTTTTTTCATACGGGCAAAGCGGATTGGGAGAAAATAAATCCAGCATGAAATAGGTGCTGGGGCGAAGTGGGTTGCAGAAAGAGGTGGGAGGTCGGGAAAAGGAAGCGGGAAAAAGGAGGGCCTGGTCGGCACCGCCTATTAGAGGGCTGCCGACCAGGCGCAAGGCAGGATTAGTAGCGCAGGGTTACCCTTTCGCCGATCCAGCAGGGGACGGCTACCGTCGTATTTTGGACACCGCGCATGAACACATCGTCTTTTGGCGGGACGGATGCGCTGTAGAGCGATATTTTTTTGGATGCTTCACTCGCTACTTCGCTGTCTATGGAGCGGGCGTAGGAGTACTTGTCAATAGCGGCCAGTACGGCTAAGCCCCGGGTATAGCCATCGTTACCACAGTTGCGGCTGGAGGCAGCGTACATGTCTCCGATGAGCATATAGGGGCGGCCCCAGTTCTGCTTGTAGGAAGCTGCTTTCCGGGCGTTGTCACGGGCAGCCGAGTAAGCTTTGAGTTGGCGGAACTGGATAGAAGCCATCCCGAAATAAAATTCGGCTAACTTTTCAGGATCCGTTTCCTGGCCAATGGCCTCTTTATACTTTTCGATGGCATCGCCGTATTTGCCTTCCTGATACAATTTGCGGGCGGCCAGGCCGGGGTTTTTAGCCAAATACTCTTCGGTCAGACGGGTGTTGACTTCTTGTGCGGTAGCCTCGTATTTGGCTTTTAGCTCGACCATGATTTCGTCGGTTTCGGAGCAGCCTTGGGCTTTGAGCGTGTTATAGACATAGCGGAGCACTTCGAGGTCTTCCGGGTTTTCGCGGTAAGCAGGCAGGAGTTTTTCCTTGAAGTAGTTGCAGTCGAAGATGTCTTTCTCTACCGCTGAGAGCTGGAACTCCATGCGCACGCTGGATGCTTCGTAGTACTGGCCCAGTTTTTCGTTGTTGACCGTATTGTACTCGGCGATTTCCTGTGCTTTGACCACGGCGTTACGGGCATCCTGCTGGGTGATGAGTTTGTTCTGGAAGAGGTAGGTGACGAGCATGCCCAGCGGTTCGAAGACGATGTACTCCAGGTTGTTACCACCTTTTTCGATGGCTTCCTGGAATGCTTTGAAGGTTTCGACGCGGTAGCCGTAGGAGGTCATGTAGAACATGTCCACTGCTTTTCTGCCGAGGGCGTAGCTGATATCTTTCGGGTAGCAGGCCGCATACTGGTCGTAGAGTTTGACGATCATTTGCTCGGCGTGTGCCTTTTTGACGTCATCGGTAGCGCGCTCTTTGACGGCTTTGTACAGTTCGACCCCATCCACGAAGTGTGCTGCGCGTTGGCCGTCGGCGGCGGGGGCACCTTCGTACGCTTTTTTCCAGTTGTCGAAAGTAAGGTTGAAGTTCGTTTCATCGAACTTGGCGAGGTCGGCATAGGATTTCCCTTTGACCAGACCGCGGTAGAGTACGTGCGCTTCTTTCAGCGCGGATTCATTTGGCGAACCGACCCAGGTTGCACATTGCGCATTTGCTGCGCGAACTGTGAGCAAAGAAACCACGCCAATTGCCAACGTACGAAAAGCCCTTTTCATGTTTAATTGAATTTGCGTTTGAAGAACCAAGAGTTATCGTTGAGGGTGAAACCAAGATTTAACTGCACAAAATTTTCCTTTAGGCTATCCGGGAGGCCAAAGCGGCCTGCGCGGAGTGCCAAATTTACGTAAGAAGTTGTTTGTCTCGGCAAAAAAATGGGAAAACCCGTGCCGAGCGTGATCCCGTACTCCAACAGTTGTTCTTCGTTGACGCTGCGCGGGTCGGTCCCGTAGAAAAAACCGGCGCGGTAGCGCAGGCGTGCGAAGTAATTATTGTAGGAGGAGATATCAGGGGTAAACTCGAGGGCCAACAAAAACCGACGGGTATCCATGAATCGTTCCGGGCGGGCTTCATTGGAGTAAGTACTCCAGTTGCTCAGGTAGTATTCTGCGCCAATGCGCAGCTCTTCCCGCTTTTCAAAGGTGAGGCCGAAGCCGATTTCCCTAGGCAGAACGCCCTTCCCTTCGACGTCGGCGGAGTACAGGAACGTATCCGTGGGCGCTGAAAGGGCGAGGTTGTCGCGGTAGTAAAAACGACTGGAGTTGGACGTAAAGTCACTTGTGTTGTTGACGAAGACCCCTGCTGTGAGCACGGGTTTGCCGATATCGCCAGCCCGTTTTTTGGATTTTTTATCTAGGTTGAGGGTATATTGTACGCCCAGGCGGTACTGTAGGGAGGTGATGCTGATCTCGTCGAGCAGTTCGGTGGAGTAGGCTGGGTACAGACTGTCAAAGGTAACGCGGCGGCTGTTGGTGATTTTGCCAAAGATAAACCCGGCATCGGCCCCTACAGCGAGGCCGCCATAGCGCAGGCCGTTGGTCCAGGAGAGCTTATAGGTGCCGCCAGAGCCTTTCAGCGAGGTGGTTGCCTGTTTGAAATCGGGGGAGGTGGTGACGGATTCGACATTATAGCCCACGTTGGTGAAGGGGCGCAGCGCCACGGCCATACCCCAGCCAAATTTATTTTTGGAGCGCTCGAGAGCTTGGTTGATGGGGTTCTTGATGGGGAAAGCAAGCGACATATAGTTGAGGTTCCCGCTCCATATCCCGGAGGAGGCGTTTCCGGAACGGAGCCCGGAGTAACGGGCGTTCACACCGAGTTCAAAAGCAGTTACCTGCAGCCAGCCCAAAGAAGCCGGATTTACCAGGTTCAAGTGTGCGTAATCGTTGTAGGAGGCACCCAGGCCGGCCATACCGGCAGCAGCAGCATAGAACTGGTCAGCAGGGTCGCCCAGCCCGAACCGTGAGTAAGGGGAGTTGGCTTTCGGCTGAATGTAATAGACCTGTGCCCAAAGTAGGTGGACACCGAGGAACAGCCAAAGCCCGGTCGCTAAAAAGCGCCTTTTCCAAATCCCTGATAGATACATAGCGTTCGTTTAACAGTTGGGTGAATCGGGCAACGAGCGGACAAATATCCGGTTTTTCAGATGTTCCGCAAACAAAGACACACTTATTTAAGATGTTGCGCGCCTCCTTTTGGTTGGTTTGCGCAAGCAGCTATAACGTAAAATTAAGAAACGGACTTTGCCGATGTCACCATAAAGTGGGCAAATATGCACAGAAATAATGGGTTATAGCAAAAAAAGTAGTTTTCAAGGCTCGTTCGAGGCATTGTGTGCCCTGTCAGTGCTTGAAATGACGGATCCCCGTGAATACCATGGGCAGCCGATGGGCGTCGCAGAAAGCGATGCTGTCGTTGTCCCGCAAGGAGCCCCCGGGCTGGATAATCGCCGAAATCCCGGCGGTATAGGCTTGCTCAACGCTATCTGCAAAGGGGAAAAAGGCATCGGATGCAAGTACGGCCCCTGCGGGGTCAAAGCCCATGCGTTGTGCTTTTTCCACCGCCTGCCGGAGCGCGTCTATGCGGGAGGTTTGTCCGCAGCCCATCCCGATGAGCTGTTGGTTTTTCACGATGGAAATAGCGTTGGACTTCAGGTGTTTCACGCATTTCAGTGCGAAGAGCAGGTCGTCGCCCTGGGCGGCATCCGGCGCGGTTTGGGTAGCGATGGTCCACTGCGCGGGCAGCTCAATGGAAAGGTCGCTGTCTTGCTGGATGGTGCCGTTGAGCAGGGAGCGCGAGCTGATAGCCGGGAGCTCCCAGGTTTTGAGTTTGAGCAATACCCGGTTTTTTTTGCGCAGCAGGAGTTCGACGGCATCGGGGGAATAGTCCGGGGCAATCAGTACTTCGTAGAAAATATGGTCTATGGCAGTCGCCGTCTGAAGATCTATACTCTGGTTACAAGCGAGGATACCACCAAAAGCGGAGAGCGGGTCGCATGCCAGGGCTGCTTCCCAGGCTTCATAGACGCTTTTGCGCGTAGCTACCCCACAGGCGTTGTTGTGTTTTATAATGGCGAAAGTGGGCTCTTCCCCCCGGAATTCAGCTAACAGGGCCAGTGCTGCGTCGAGGTCCAGCAGGTTGTTGTACGAGAGGGCTTTGCCGCCGAGCTTATCGAAAAGGGCGTCCAAATCACCGGAAAAGACCGCTTTTTGGTGTGGGTTTTCTCCGTAGCGCAGGGTTTCAGAGGGCGTGGCCATTGTGGGCTGGTGGCGGTTGAAGTAGGAAAAAATAGCTGTGTCGTAGCCGGAACTGACGAGAAAAGCCCGGCGCGCGAGCTCAAAGCGGTCCTCCAGGTCGGTTGCGCCCGCTTTCTCCTGCAGTAGTTTTTCCAAAAAAGGGTATTCGTCCCGGGAAGGTACGATGACTACGTCCCGGTAATTTTTCGCAGCCGCCCGGATCAGGGAAATCCCGCCAATGTCTATTTTTTCAATAATCGCCTTTTCGTCCGAGGTAGAAGCCAGGGTTTCCTCAAAAGGGTAGAGGTCCACCAGGACAAGGTCTATTTCCGGGATTTGATACTGGGCGAGTTCACCGAGGTGACCAGGTTCCCGGCGGGCGAGGATGCCACCAAAAACTTTCGGGTGCAGGGTCTTGACGCGCCCGTCGAGTATCGAAGGGTAATCGGTGAGGGCTTCTACGGAAATGACCGGCAGGCCGAGGGACTCGATGTATTGCTGGGTGCCCCCGGAAGCATACAGGGTTACGCCATGTTGGTGGAGCAGGCGGACGATAGGCTCCAGGCCGTCTTTGGAAAAGACGGAAATCAGTGCCGAAGCAATGCGTTTTGTTGCCATTTTCAGATTGGTATGAGCGGTTGCAACAGGACTTGCGGACAGGATAGGCAAAAAGAGCTTTTTTGACCTGGATATCCCCTTTGCAATAAGCTAAATAAATAAGCGCGGCAAAAGTAAGGATAAAGCCCGGAAAAGTACTACCCCTGTCCTAGCTTTCTGCCAATAGTCTTAGGGTCCAACACCTGGCCGAGGTGGAAACAGGTGCGGCAGCGGGGCTCGTAAAGGTCTTTTTCCCCTAACATGACGGTCTCCTGGGAGGGGCTCAACCGATAGGAGTGGACGGCGAGGTTGCCGCAGTGCGGGCATATAGCATGTACTTTTGTGATGTATTCCGATACGGCCATCAGGCGGGGCATAGGGCCAAAGGGCTGCCCCCTGAAGTCCATGTCCAGCCCGGCCACGATTACCCGGATGCCGCGCAGCGCGAGCTTTTGGCAGTTCTCCGGCAGGTCGTCGTCGAAGAACTGCGCTTCGTCCACCCCGACGACACTGACGCCTTCCGCCAAGGGTATCATCTCGTCAGAATGCTGGATAGGCGTCGAATGAATGGAGTTGGCATCGTGTGAAATGACCTGGGTCTCGGAGTAGCGCCGATCAATCTGTGGCTTGAAGATTTCGACCCGCTGGTTGGCTATTTTGGCCCTTTTCAGCCGACGGATCAGCTCTTCGGTTTTTCCGGAGAACATGGAGCCGCAGATTACTTCAATCCATCCGCTCCGCTGTCCCTTTGAGAATGGCTCTAAAAACATAATTGATTGCCTGGTTTGGGTGAGATTGAGCCGGCTGTGCGGGCAAGAGGACAACTCCTGGATAGTTCGCTTCACAACAAGCCTAATCTATTATGGTAAATATGGTGTATCTTATAGTATAGAACAGTAAAAAAGATGGTTTCAGCGTTGATAGAACGAATAGGGGGGCTGTTTTTTTAAAAAAACCGTATTTTTGGAACCAACCCTGTTTTCTCGTCAGGAGAAGCCTATTGCACATCAACGGACAAAAGAAAAACACGACGAAAATGGACTTACAAAATGCCCGGACACTCATGCGGAAGGCGAACGCATTGTTCAAGAGTATTGAAGAGGCTGGTTCGCAGCCTTCCGCTATTGAGCGGGATCTCATGCTGAGCTACCTGCGGCAATTATACGGTCTTTTTTTGGAAGAAACGCAGCAAAAAGCGACGGAAACCGCCAAGGAGGCCGACCTGCCAAGGCCCCGTGCGGAGAAACCATTGGCCCCTACTCCGGTGGAACCCACCTCATCCCCGGCGAAAGAAACGCCGGCACAACCTGCCCCGGAGCCTTTTTCGTTTGAATTGCCCAAACGGGAAGCGCCTGTGCCGCCGGTGGTGGAAGCACCCGCCCCGCCTCCTCGGGTAGAGCGACAGGAGCCCCTTCCTGCCCCGCCCCGCACGGAGTCAGTGGGTCTGGACCCCGCCCTTGCCAAGCTATTTAACTTCAAAAAAGCGACAGAGCTTTCGGAGCGTCTGAGCGAAAGCCCGGTGGCTGACTTAAACAAGGCCATGTCCATAAACGACCGCTTGTTGTATATCAACGAACTGTTTGGCCGGGACCGCACGGCATTAGACGAGTCGCTTCAGTTGCTGAACCGTTTCGATGCCTTCGAAGCGGCCCGCGGCTTTTTGATAAACCTGGCGGAGCAGTACCGCTGGGGCCATGAGGAGCGGATAGAGATTGCCCAGGCGTTCGTCAAGCTGGTTCGCAGAAAATATCTGTAAATAACGGAGGCATGTGGAAGGTCGTATCGCGTAGAGTGCAGTCCAGTGTGCGCCTCCCCTTTTTCATGTTGTGCCTGATGTGGGGAGTGCAGTTGGTCCAGAGCCTGACGAGGCTGGATTTGGGTATCCTGGGCGTATATCCCCGCAGGGTAGAGGGTTTGTGGGGTGTGCTTTTGTCACCCCTTGTGCATGGCGGGTTTGGCCATCTGCTGTCCAACTCGCTTCCTTTGTTCGTGCTGAGTGCCCTGATTTTATTTTTCTATCGCCGGGTAGCCCTGCCGGCGATGGGTTGGATATACCTGCTGACGGGCATTTTGGTGTGGGCGTTTGGGCGTCCGGTGTACCATGTGGGAGCGAGCGGGGTGGTGTATGGGCTGGTGGCGTTTGTATTCTGGACCGGGGTGTTCCGCCGCAATTTCAAATCTATTGCATTGGCCGGGCTGGTTTTGTTTTACTACGGCTCCATGTTCCTGGGGATACTGCCGGGGGAGGAGGGCATTTCCTGGGAAAGCCACTTGTTAGGGGCGGGTGCCGGGGTCGTTGTCGCATTTTGGTATAAAGACAAAACAGAGCGCGACGAGCAGCGCCGCGTTCTCCCTGCGGAGGGGGAGGCGGAGTATTTTTTCCATCGGGACACCTTCGAAAAAAAGCGGGACAACTGACAGGTATATCAGAGGTCTGCGAAGTTTTTTATAAATCCATTGAAGCCCGCAGTCTGCAACTGTCCCTGAAGGGCTGTCGCCTGGCGGGGGTCGGCAAACTGCCCGATCAAAAGCTTGTACAGAGTCTGCCCATTGAGGGTTTGTGGCTTGATGAAAGCGGGCTGTTTGAAGTAGGTTTGGAGTTGCCTGCCCTGGTTAGAGGCCCCGTCAAAACTGGTATATGCACCGACTTGTACGCCCCAGCCGGTGGAGGGGGGTGTTGTGCCGGTGCTGCTCGTTGGTGTAACGGGTGGTGCAACAGGCCCTGTAGGGCCGGCGGCGGGTGCTGTATTTCTCCTGCGCAGGGCTTCCAGTACGGCTCGTTCGGCGTTGACGCGGCCGTAGCCGTATTTTCTGGAATGACCGGCGACGTACTCTTCGGGGCGTCCGATTTTATCAGCGGTTTGTATGAGGATTTGCTTTACTTCTGCAGCGCTCAGGTTGGGGTTGGCAGAAAGGATGAGCGCGCATACCCCGGCGACCAGGGGGGTGGCCCCTGAGGTACCTCCGAAGTGCTTGTATTGGTTGCCGCGGGAGCGTCCGTCAATCCAATAGCGGTATTCGCCGTATTGGTCTCTCGCCCCGGGGTCCCAGGAGGCGCGGGCGGCCAAGAGGGGCCATTCTCCATTGGAAGGGGCGCAGACGGTGACCTCCGGGCCCTGGTTGGAGTAAGTGGCAAAGGAATCGTCACTGGTAGAGGCGCCCACTGCAATCACATCGGGGTGGGCAGCATAATAATTGACGAAGGTTTTGGAATCGTTCCCGACGGCGAAGAGGATGACACAGCCTTTTCCTCCGCGGCCTTCACGGGCAGCACGGGCGATAGCCTGTTGTTTAAACCCGTCCAATCGATAGGCGGGGTCGGTGGTACCCCAGCTACAGGAGATGATGTCAGCGCCATTGGCCACGCAGTAGTTGAACATGCGTTCGGTGGTCAGGCTGTCGAAAGAAGTGCCGTTGATGGGCATGAAGCGGGCGTTAGGGGCTACGCCGACCATCCCACTTCCGTTGGACGCAGCGACGGCGATACTGGCGCAGGGGGTGCCGTGTGCGTATTGTGGGTTACCGCCTGCTAACTGGGGCGAGTTGTTCCACATATCGAAGGGGCGATATACTTTGCCTTGAAAATCGGGATGGGAGAGGTCGAAGCCATTGTCAATGACCGCAATGGTGACCTGATTGGAGCCGAGGTTGCCCAGGCGTTTCCAGGCATTGACGACGCGGGCGTCGGCACCGCGCAGGAGCCTGGCCTGGGCGTCGGGCAGGAAGCCGTTGTTTTGCAGGTACCATTGGTGGGGGAGCAACTGGTCGCCGGGTATGGCGCTATCGTCGTATTCGTCGAGTATCGTGTCGAAATCGGGCAGCACCTGGCGCACCAGACAGGACTGTCCGGCCATGTCGGCTACCCGGATAGGGTTGAAACTTTGAGGGGTGATGCGTGCAACGAGCTGTTCAGGTGTGCGGCGTTCCACGAGCTCGAGGTGGAATTCATCTAACACCAGGAGCTGTTCCTGCTCGCTGACGCCGGGTTCGAAGGTGAAATAGAGGATACCGGTAGGAACCAAGGGCTTGTTACTGCCTTCGGGGAAATAGACGTGGGTGCCGCTTTCCACTTCTTCCTGCTGGCGTACCTGGTCGAGTTTGTCTTCCAGGCCAGTGCCATTCGTTTGTAATGCTACAAGTTGGAACCCCCCCAGGTTGGGGTGGAGTTCTTGCTGTATGTAATCGGGTGTTGTGAACAGGTCTCTTGAATGGGCCATGCGCAGGCCGACGAGGCGTTTACTTTTGCGCAGGCGAATTTCCCCGTTGCTCCCCTGAATGCGTGTTTTTCCCATGGGCGCTCAGAATTTAGGAACAAGGTACACAGAAAAAAGGAAAAAATCAGGCTCGCTCCTGATAATATTCCCGGTAGAGTTTCTGAAGTTTTTTGCGCGCGAAGAAAATACGGCTTTTTATAGTGCCGAGGGGGGAGCCTAATTCTTCGGCGATTTCTTCATACTTGAACCCTTCAAAAGCCATAATAAAAGGCTTTCTGAAATCTTCCGGCAGTGTTTCGACCATGCCGATGAGCTCGGTCAGTTCCAAGGAGGTTTCGCCGTCGTTGGGGATGGCTTCGGTCCCGGAGTCCAGGAGATAGTTGTTGGGCGTCTGGTCTATGACCAGGTTACGGCGCAATTTTTTTCGGTAATTATTGATGAAAATATTGCGCATGATCGTGACCGCCCAGGCCTTGAAGTTTGTCCCGGCGTGGTATTTCTCAGCGTTGGTGATGATGCGAAAGGCGGTGTCTTGGAACAGGTCCTCTGCATCCATGGTATTGTTCGTCAGCTTGAGCGCGAAGGCCCGCAGGGAAGGACTGATTTTGTCGAGCTGAACTTGTATCTGGTCTTTTGCTTGGCTACTCATAAGGCGTTTCTTTAAGGGTTTTGTTTTGTAATATTTCTTTACAAAAATAAAAAATTTTTTAAGCAGGTGCAATTTTTTTTGTCTATTTAGACTTTTTATAAATAAAAAACCCTTGTAACGGCTTGAAAAACAAAGTAATTAAAAAAAATGTTAAAAAAATTAACAAAACTAAACTAAGGGGTAGTGGAATTGTATTCCTATTAGACTTGTTAGAAAGAGAATCGTCGAAGGCTAAGAGCCTTTTTTCGCCCTCGATGGCCCCCCTCGCAACAAATCTACTCAATTTGCAAAACCCCTGTATCCTTTTTGAGATGGGCAAAACGACAAATGGTGCTATGGAAGCAAGGCCAGAACCCACCGACCAGGTTTATATCGACAAAAACATTCGCCACCTTAGGCGCAGGCATGGTTGGAGCCAGGAAGAGCTCGGTGCCCGCATCGGGTTGAACCGAGGCAACATCGCCTCGTATGAGAACGGCACCGCTGAACCCAAAATATGCAACTTGCTCAAGATGGCACAATTGTTCGGCGTTTCCATTCTGGACATTACCCACCGGGACATGAGCCAGGACACAGCACCCGACGGGGTGCTCGGCGGGGACGTGCCCAGCATCGAAGCATCCCTGCAGCGCTATGTGCGGCAAGCACAGGAGCTGCAAGCAGTAATGAAGGGACTGCACACCTGCTGCCGTTTTAAAGTGAAAAACATGGAAGAAGCCTCCCCGCGCGACCTGCATGTAGTAGCCATGCACTTCGAAGAACTGTTCCATACTGCCCAGACCTTGTTGGAGGGCCATTTGCAGCTCCTGCAGCAATTAGGGGCCCCCTGCCAAACGCCAGGCAAAGACGAATGAAAACATTTTTTTAAATAAATGTGAAAAAAATGTGAAATTCCTATATCCCGAACAAGAAAAACAGCGATTTAGCAGTATTACATATAATATACATC
>JBEGMH010000138.1:0-5119 GCA_041183125.1 Bacteroidota bacterium
TTTCTGCATAGTGCATGACGCGCAGGGGGAGTTTCTGGCGCTGGATGATTCCTTCCAGGTGCATCAGGCAAGACATATCCCCGGCGGTGATGACTTCTACCCCCTGCCGCAAATGGTCGGCCAAGCGGTCTTGCCCCATTTTCACCGAAACGGCGGCTTCGTGTACTGCGAAGGTGCCCCCAAAACCGCAACATTCATCCCGGCGCTCCAGCGTAGCCAACTCGAGGCCGCCGACCTTTTGCAGCAGTACTTCGATGTTGTTGCGCCGCTCTTCCATGCGCTCGCTGGAAGGGCCCAGGCGTAGACCGCGCAGCCCGTGGCAGCTCTGATGGATGCCTACCCGGTGCGGGAACCAGGCCTGGGAAAAGTCCTCTTTCCCCAACACGTCCAGGAGAAATTCGCCTAATTCGAGGGTTTTTTGGCGTATGTTGGTCACCTCAGGGCTCTGTTCGAGGGTGTCGTAGTGCTTTCGCACGTGGTAAGCACAGCTCCCCGACGGCGTAACGACGTAATCAAAAGGGGCAAAGGTCTTGACAAAGTGCCGGTACGTGGGCAGCGCATCTTGTTCGCAGCCAGAATTGGCCATAGGCTGCCCACAGCAGGTCTGGTCTATCGGGTAGGAAACCCGGCAGCCCAGGCGCTCTAATAAGGAAAGGGTGGCCCTACCCGCTTGCGGGTAAAACTGGTCCATATAACAGGGAATAAATAAGCCGATGTGCATACGTCAGGATTCGCGAAGTGAAAAGATTTTTTCCATCAACATCCACTTTTCACCGGGGGATGCCTGGGGCAGTCGTTGCTGGTAGTGGGACATCAAAGACTCCCATTCCTGTACCTTTGGGTTGGCCAGGTCTTGTGCCGCTTTGTGGGCAAAAGAAAACCCGTCCGCCGTTTCCATAATCATGAACAGCCGATTTCCAATCCGGTAGATTTCCATGTCCTGGATACCGGCACCGCGTATGCTGGCAAGTATTTCCGGCCATACGGCCCGGTGGTAGGCTTCGTACTCGGCGATGAGGGCCGGATCGTCTTTTAGGTCTAAGGCAAGGCAATAGCGCTTCATATATTCAACTGGTTACGGAGAAAATCCGCAGGGGGCGTAGTGGCTCCCCTGGGCAACCTCTTATTTATCCAGGCCGGCCAGGGCGCGGTCTAGGTGTACATAGCCCCCATCCACGAACACGTGCTGCCCGGTGATGTGGGAAGCGCGGTCGGAGAGGAGAAATACGGCCATATCTGCAATTTCGGACGCATGGGTCATCCGCTGTTCGAACGGAATATGGCGAACGATAGCCTGAAGCTGTGCCTCCGGATCGGGGAACGTATCGAGCCAGGTCCGGTACAGCGGGGTCATCACCTCGGAGGGTACGATCGCGTTGACGCGGATGCGGTAGGGCAACAGCTCGACGGCCCACTCCCGGGTCAGGGCTAGTTGGGCTCCTTTGGCCGCTGCATAAGCAGACGTGCCCCCTTGCCCGGTAAGTGCTGTCTTAGAACTGATGTTCAGGATGCTGCCCCGGGATTTCTTGAGGGCTTCGAGTAGGTAGTGCGCCAAGAAATAGTAGTGGTGGAGGTTGGATTCCAGGGAGGCCAGGAAGCGCTCCGGGTCTCCTTTTTCCAGGCCCACCCCATCGTTTGCACCCGCGTTGTTGATCAGTCCGTCTACCCGCCCCGTGCGCGAAAGGGTCTGCTCCACCACCCTGCGGCAACTTTCTGCGGAGCCCAGGTTCTCTGTTAGGATATGCCCGCGCTGAAGTTCGGCCAGGAGGTTTTCAGCGCGCTGTGCATCCCGGCCCACGATGACCGGGATAGCCCCTTCCGCCACCAGCGCCCTGCTGATGGCTTCCCCAATTCCACTGGCCCCGCCCGTTACGAGGAATACCTTGTCTTTTAATCCGAGATCCATAGTTCACAGCTTATAACACCGGGCCGCCGTAGCCCCGAACAGCGCTTCCTGTTCGGGGGCAGACCAATCGCCCGCAAAACGGCGTACAATATGCAACACAGTCCTATAGTCCGGTGCAGCCAAGAGGCATACCGGCCAATCCGAGCCTAACATCAAGCGTTCCGGACCGAAGGCTTCGGTAACAACTTCGAGGTAGGGGAAGAAATCCTCCACAGACCAGCGGTACCCATCGGCCTCGGTCACCATACCCGATACTTTGCAATAGGTGTTGGGATGTTCTGCAACCGTGCGGATATGCGCTTTCCAATCGGCGCTGGGTCCCGCCTTCATCACGGGCTTCGCGATATGGTCGAGCACCATGATCTGATCCGGGCAGCGTTCCAGAAAACGCGGCACCGCCGGAAGTTGCCGCTCGAATACGAGGATATCGTATGCCAGCCCGGCTGCCCCGACCGCGTGAACGCCTCGGATAAAATCTTCCCGGAGCAGAAAATCCGGATCGGGCTCTGCTTGTACGATATGGCGGATCCCCTTTAGCAAGCCGAAAGGCCGGTATGCCTCCAGGCGCTCTCCGATGGATTCGGCACGGAGGTCCAACCAACCGACTACTCCTTTGATAAAAGGGTTTTCCCGGGCCAATTGTAGGAGAAAGTCCGTTTCGGCTTCTGTTTGCCGGGCTTGTACCGCAACACAACCCGATATACCCTCTGCAGCCAGCAGGGGAGCCAGGTCCCCGGGCAGGAAATCCCGCTGCAAGACCGACATGCTGCCGTCTATCCAGCCGTATTCGACCGGGTCATACACCCAAAAATGCTGGTGGGCGTCAATGGTCTCGAATCCTTCTTTCACAGAGATTTATCCTTAGGGTGATGAAGTAGAATACCTTTAATATCTAGCTTGGATCAAGTATTTAGAGTGATGAAACCCCCGTCAATCGGCACATTGGTGCCGGTGATGAAGCTGGCAGCGTCTGAGCAGAGGAAAAGCGCGAGCTGTGCCACTTCCTCCGGTGTGCCCATACGCCCGATCGGTTGGGTTTTCGATAGCTTTTCAAACATTTCCGCCTCGCGGCCGGGATAATTTTTGGCGAGGAAGCCATCTACAAAAGGCGTGTGTACCCGCGCCGGTGCAAGGCAATTGCAGCGGATGTTGTACGACAGGTAGTCGCGGGCGACGGTATAGGTCATCGTCAGCACGGCCCCTTTGCTCATGGAATAGCCGAAACGGTCGGGTAGCCCAATGACGGAAGCGATGGAGGCCATGTTGAGGATCACCCCCGAACGCTGGGCTTTCATCGCCCCGATAGCGGCAAACATGCCGTTGTACACACCTTTGACATTGATGTGGTAAATCCGGTCGAAGTCTTCCTCCGACGTTTGCTCCAGGTTGCCGACCTGTGCGATGCCCGCATTGTTCACCAGGATATCAATCCGGCCGGCCAGGTCGAGGATGGTTTTTGCAGCGGCTTGCATCTCTGGTTGGCGGCTCACATCGGCCTGTAAAGCCGTGGCTTTAGTACCTTCCTCCAGGATGCTATCGGCTACGCGGTCGGCGGCGGTCTTGTCCCGGTCCAGTACAAACACCCAAGCCCCCGCCCGGGCAAACTCCCGGCAGATGCTCTCACCGATGCCGCTGCCACCCCCGGTGACCCATGCAATCTTTTGATCCAATCGTATTTCCATGCCCTCGAAGCGCCCAGTGGGCTATTTTTTACCAAAAAATCCGTTGCCTGGTGTTGAACACAAGACTACGGATTTTTTGGGAAAAAAAATAGCCGTGGATACCCGATCAATCCCGGTTGGGCTGTGGCGTATAGCGCAGGTAGGGCTTGACAATATTTAGTCCCTTTGGAAATTTTGCCAGGGCGTCCTCTGTGGAAACTGCCGGAACGACGATTACGTTATCGCCATCCTTCCAATCAGCCGGGGTAGCCACGCTGTACTGGGCAGTGAGCTGCAGCGAATCAATGACCCGCAACACTTCCACAAAGTTCCTACCTGTGGAGGCTGGATAGGTGAGCGTCAGCTTAACCTTTTTGTCGGGGCCGATTACAAAAAGCGAACGTACGGTGAAGGTTTCTGAAGCGTTCGGGTGAATCATGCCATACAGGTTGGCCACTATGCGGTCTTCGTCGGCAATGATGGGGAAATCTACGGTACAGTGCTGAGTAGCGTTAATATCACCGACCCACGCGAAGTGCTTGTCTATAGGATCCACACTGACAGCAAGCACTTTGACGTTCCTTCGATCAAATTCAGCCTTCAAAAGAGCTGTCCTCCCTAATTCTGTGGTACATACCGGAGTGAAATCAGCAGGGTGGGAGAAGAGAACCCCCCAACTGTTGCCCAGAAACTCGTAAAAATCAATCTCGCCTTCTGTGGTCACGGCGCGGAAATTGGGTGCGATATCGCCTAATCGTAAACTCATGTTCTTTTTTTTACAAAAATATATTATTCCTATATTTTTTATAGGATTTAATAAATTTATGGACTGGTTACGAAGGATCTTTGGAGAGGAAAAAACGTTGTTTGATTCCCCTCGCCAAAAGACTAAGGCAGAAGGGCTTTGTTATATGTATCCGTCCGGCCAAGTACATCTTGCGCCACTAAAACCGTCTTTCGACCTTTGTAAAAGAAGAAAGGGATGGAAAAAACAGCGAACGGAAGAAGAGATGGGCCGGGTATTGTCGGCGTTTGACGGGTCGGGTCAGAGCGTGCGGGAGTTTTGTGCGGCGTCGGGCATGGCGTAGCGTATGCTGCGCTACTGGTTGAAACGGCGGGAAAAAGGGGCTGGGGGTTATTGGTGACGGCATCGAATCAAGTGCCATAAAACGAAGAAAAAGATACCAAAAAACTGGGTAAAACCCGTCTGGATATTGTACCTTGGGGACATGAACACAAAGGTCACCAAGGAATACAATGCCCTGCTTGCGCTGTACCAGGCCCAGAACGCCGAGCTGCAGGCTTTGAAGGAAGAGCTGGAGCAGCTCAAACGAATGCTGCCTGGCAGCCTTAAGGAGAGTTTCCGCCCGGCGCAGGAAGAAGCAGGGGCAGAGGGGCCACCGCAGGGCGGGGATCCTACAGAAGAGGGTGCAAGGCTGGAAAACCATCCTCAAAAATCCATATCGGAGCTCCTGCCCGGAAATTGGAGGCCCCCACCCCCGCAAGTGGTGCAAACAAAATCCACCGACAAGTAACTTTTTTGCCAATGGCA
>JBEGMH010000139.1:0-22686 GCA_041183125.1 Bacteroidota bacterium
CCCAACTCTACCACCTCAAATCCGATATCGGCGAGCGCGAAAATCTAGCCGAAAAGTATCCGGAAAAAATAGCAGAACTGTCGCAGTTGCTGGAGTCTATCCGGAAAAAGAGCCAATAGGACGCGGCCTCAACGAATTATCATCGTTTGCACCACGATTTTTTTTTTAGCTTCGCTCAGCACACTATAAAAAACAAGTATGAGGAATTGGATGACATTTTCCCTGCTCCTGGGCATTTGCCTGGGTACAGCAATCCTTAGCGCGCAGCCTATTGCGCCATCGCAGTACCAGGGCCTGCGCTACCGGATGATCGGCCCATTCCGCGCAGGACGCACCGTAGGCGCCGTGGGCGTCCCTACCCAACCCAACGTGTTCTACATAGGGGTCAACAATGGGGGAATCTGGAAAACAGATGACTACGGACGCACCTGGAGCCCCATTTTTGACCAGGCACCTACCGGCTCTATCGGCGATGTGGCCGTATCCCCCTCTCACCCGAATATCCTGTACGCAGGCACGGGCGAAGGGCTCCACCGCCCCGACCTGAGCGTGGGGGATGGTATCTACCGCTCCTCGAATGGAGGACAGACCTGGACACCTATCGGCTTGCGCGATATACAGCAAGTAGGGCGCATTATTGTACACCCCACCCAGCCGGACGAGGTGTTTGTCGCCGGGCTGGGCCATCCCTACGGCCCTAATGCAGAGCGGGGCGTATTCCGCACCCGCGACGGGGGCAAAACCTGGGAAAAAGTGCTGTACATAAACGAGAATACAGGCTCTATACAAGTAGAATACGATCCCAATAACCCCCAGATACTGTTCACCAGCCTCTGGGAACACCGCGAAGGCCCCTGGGAAAACGGGAATTTCTCCGGCCCCAACAGCGGGCTCTTCAAATCCACCGATGGCGGAACGACCTGGCGGCGCATCATCACCGGACTCCCCGGCGCCGAACAAGGCCTGGGCCGCATCGGCATCTGCTTCGCTCCCAGCAACAGCAAGCGCATGTACGCTACCGTAGATGCCCGTACCAACGGCGGTATTTACCGCAGCGAGGATGGGGGAGAGAGCTGGAGCCTCGTCAGCACCGACCGCCGAACCTGGGGGCGCGGCAGCGATTTTGCAGAAATTAAAGCACACCCCCAAAACCCCGACGTGGTGTTCATAGCCAATGTCGCCGCCTACAAATCTACCGATGGGGGCAAAAACTGGGTGTGCATAAAAGGTGCCCCCGGGGGCGACGACTACCACCGCATCTGGATCAACCCCCTGCACCCCGATATCATGCTCTACGCCGCCGACCAGGGTGCCGTGGTCACCGTAAATGGCGGAAAAACCTGGAGCTCCTGGTATAACCAGCCCACCGCACAGCTATACCACGTGTCCACCGATAATCAGTTCCCCTACCATGTGTACGGCGGACAACAGGAAAGCGGGGCCATCGGTGTCTCGAGCCGTGGCAACGGAGGCCAAATCTCTTTCCGCGACTGGATAGGCGTCGGGGCAGATGAATATGCATACGTCGCCCCTGACCCCCTAAACCCCGATATCATCTACGGAGGACGAATCCAGAAATTTAACAAAAAGACCGGCCAAACCCAAAATATCGCCCCAGAAGCGCTCCGGTCCGGGAAATACCGGGTGTTGCGCACCCTGCCCCTGCTCTTCCATCCCGCTGACCCAAAAATGCTGCTCTTCGCCACCAACGTCCTCTGGAAAACTACCAACGGAGGACACGACTGGCAAATCATCAGCCCCGACCTCACCCGGGAACAGCCCGAAGTGCCGGAGAGCATCGGTACCTTCCGAACGCCGGAACTAGAAAAAATGCCCCGCCGAGGGGTCATTTATTCGGTCGGGCCATCCCACCTGGATGCCCGCATGATTTGGGCAGGCACAGATGATGGGCTGGTACACCTCACCCGCGATGGAGGGGCTACCTGGAGCAACGTAACGCCTCCTACCCTGCGCGCCTGGGATAAAGTCTCCCAAATCGACGCCGGCCATTTTGACCCGCAAACGGCCTATATAGCCATCAATGCTTTTCGCCTCGATGATTTGCGACCACACATCTACCGTACGCACGATGGGGGCAAAACCTGGAAACACATCGCCAAAGGCATAGCCAATGACCCCGTCAATGTGGTGCGGGAAGATCCAAAACAACCCGGTCTGCTCTTTGCCGGAACCGAGCGGGAAGTCTTTTTTTCAGCCGATGATGGCGAGAACTGGCAGTCGCTACGGCTCAATATGCCCGCAACCTCCATCCGCGACCTCGTCATCCACGATAACGACCTGGTAATCGGTACGCACGGCCGATCTATCTGGATCCTCGACAATATCGCCCCCCTGCGCGAAGTGGCCAAAGCAGCCACCTCGAAACAGGCATTCTTGTTTCAGCCCGCCCCCGCCGTGCGCGTCCGCTGGAATATGTTCTCCGATACGCCCCTGCCCCCAGAAGAACCCACCGGCCAAAACCCACCGGATGGAGCTACCATTGACTACAAATTAGAAACCAACGCCAAAACGGTCGTCCTCGAAATCTTAGACCCCGCCGGAAATACCGTGCGACGGTTTTCCAGCACCGACCGCCCGGAAGCGTTCGATACTACCGCTATGCCGTATCCGACCTACTGGTTCAGACCCCAACAACAATTGGGCAGTACCACAGGACACCACCGATTCGTATGGGATTTGCGGCATACGCCACCCCCCGGCACCGAACGCAGCTACGCCATCGCCGCCGTGTTGCACAACACACCGCCCGGACCGGACGGGCCCTTTGTACACCCAGGCAAATACACCATACGACTGAACGTAGATGGAACGGTCCTGCAGCGCCAAATAGAAGTGATGCTCGATCCCAGGGTGCAAATCCCCGCAGAAGACCTGCAGCTCCAAACGGATTACTCCATGGCCTGCTATACCGCTTACCTCCGGCTGCAAACCCTGCGCGATGCTATAGAGGTACAACTTAAAGAAAACACCCTGAACCAGGGGCTACGCGATCGGCTCAGCGCCCTGCGCGGTTCAGGCAAGCCCAGCGGAGGGGATATCTTGTACGGAAGCATCTACGACACCCCCACCGAACAGGAGACCGTAGTAGGGCTACAGGAAAAATTCCTCTATATGCTACACCTGCTCCAAACCGCCGATGTACGACCCACCCCACAAGCGATGGAGAGCGTACAGAAACTGCAGGAATCATTGGGGATATTAGGGAAAAAATATGCAGCTATGAGGTGAATACATACTGATAATCATTAATTTAAATACTACTTGATGAGGTATTTTTTATTTTTAAAAGCCGTTTTACCTATGCGAAAGAAGTTTTTTTTCCTCACGATATGCTTTTTAGCCCTTTCGTCGCACGGTTGGGCACAGGTTGCCGATTGCCCTAAAAGGGGGGCATACCCCATGCCCGCCCTTTCTGAAAAAGCACGCGCTGTTTATACCGAAAACCTGCTCCGCGCAAAAGAAACCTTGGAGGCCAAACCCGATGATGCCGATGCCCTGATTTGGTACGGCAGGCGCCTGGGATATTTAGGGGAGTACTACGATGCCATAGACGTTTTTGGCAAAGCCATAGCATTGCACCCCGAGGACGCCCGTGCATACCGGCACCGCGGCCATCGCTGGCTAAGCCTGCGCTGCTTCGACCAGGCTATCCAGGACTTCGAAACTGCCGCCCGCCTCACCAAAGGCAAACCCGACGAAATCGAACCAGATGGGCTGCCCAACGCAAAAAATATCCCCACCAGTACCCTGCAATCTAATATATGGTACCACTTGGGCTTGGCGTACTACCTGAAAAAGGATTATAGCGCCGCAGAAAAAGCATACCGCCGCTGCATCGCAGTATCCAATAACCCAGACATGTACGTAGCTACTGCCAACTGGTACTATATCACTTTGCTAAAACTCGGGAAAACGAAAGCAGCCGCCAAACTGCTCGCCACCGTGGAAGAAGCCCCGGCTCTCATAGAAAACCAGGATTACCACTTAATCCTGATGCTTTACAAAAAAGACGAACCTATACCCAACCCAATGGCTTTTTTGGCCGAACACCAGGACCTCAGCCTTGTGTCTTTTGGGTACGGACTAGGTAACTACCTGCTCGAAAAAGGGCGCTGCGCAGAAGCCCGCCAGGTATTTGAACGGATTACAGCGAGCAACCAGTGGTCAGCGTTTGGATATATCGCGGCGGAAAAAGCGCTGGCAGGCTTATCTTGCCCATAAGCTCGCCATGAAATCAGTTGCCCCGTAAGCATCCGCTGTGAAAAAAGTCTTTTGCTACTGAAGGTGGCAAAAGACTTTTTTTAGTCCACATACGCTTCTCGGATACATTTTTTCACTTGTAGAACCGCGTCGCCGTCCAGGTATCCGATAGCTTTCATTACCCGGCTCTTGTCTATGGTGCGAATTTGGTCTATTACGACCCAGTTGGTATCCCCTTCCAGCTCAAAATGGACTCTCGTAGGGTAGTTTTTTGATTGTGAAGTAATCGGGCAAACTACGACCGTAGCCAAATGTTTGTTCATCTCGTTGGGGGAAACAATCACGCAGGGGCGTTTTTTCTTGATTTCACTGCCTACAGTCGGGTCTAAATTGACGATCACTATTTGATATTGTGAATAGTCTATCATTGTCAGTCCCAGTTTTCTTCTTCAAAAACACTGTCAATGAGTAACTTGTCATCCCCGTTACGGTGCATGGCCTCAAATGCTTCTTCCCAGTTTTTTCGGGGTTCAGCAAGGGGCTTCAAGATAATGTAATCATTTTCCAACACGAGTTCTACCCTGTCTGTGATGTGGTATTTTTCTAAAAGGGTTTTACTTAGCCGAATACCCCTGGAGTTACCGATTTGTACTACTGGTACTTGCATAATCCATCCGATTATTACGTTTATATACTTACAACGTAAGTACACTTTTTGGAGTTTCAATCTCCTGAATTTTATTTTTTATAGGGAAATAGACTTGTCGCGAGGAAAATCATCAAGGAATCAAAAAGGTCTTTTTTTCCCACCTCGCTGACCCCTCGCAACAAGTCTATTTTCTGGCACTATCGGGCAAAAAGATCTTTTGCGCCAACCCTCAACGTTTAGTCAGCCACGCGGTACCCTGCCCTAAGGCTTGGCCAATAAATACTTCCCAAACCATTCCCCCAATCGCTTGTACCGATCCTCCTGGTAACTAGGCACACTGATACCGTGGAACTGCCCGGGGTAGATGATAAATTCGGTAGGAATGCCCTGTGAGCGCAGCGCCTGGTACATTTGCTCACTGCCGGCAGCGGGTACGTTGAAATCTTTTTCCCCCACCATGTACAATGTCGGCGTCTTGATCTTGTCTGCGTTCAGGAAGGGATAAGAAAGCTTGAGCCATTTGTCGAGGTTCTTCCAGGGAACCCCAAGTTCGGTCTCGTATTGGAGGACATACTGATCGGTGCCGTACATGGACAACTGCAGGGCACTGCCCGCCCCGCTGAACGCTGCTTTGAAACGGGTATCGGTGGCAATGGTGTAATCCGTGAGGATACCCCCATAGCTCCAACCGCCAATGCCGAGCTTGGCAGGGTCGGCGAGGCCGTTGGTCAAGAGATAGTCCGCAGCACCGAGGATGTCTTGCACTTCTTTATTCCCCCAATCGCCATAGATGGCCTTACAGAAGTCCAGCCCGCGCCCGTCGCTGCCGCGGTAGTTCACGGCGACCGTAGCAAAGCCCTGGGCGGCAAGCATTTGCCGGGTGAGGTCAAAGCCGTATTCGTCCTGCCCCACAGGGCCGCCATGGATATACAATACGGTAGGCGCCTTTTGTCCCTTGGGTACATTGGGCGGCCAGAACAGCAGGTTGCCCACCTCGGTGCCATCCGCACTTTTAGACCGGAAGCCTTCTACACTGGCAAGTTGCAACGGTGCCACGAAGGCATCCTGGACTTTGGTGAGGCGTCGGGGAGTGCCATTTTCAACCGCATACAACTCACCGGGCAGTTGGGGGGAACTCATAGCGGCGAGCCATTGCCCATTTTTGTGGGCCTGTAGGGAGGAATAGCTGCGCTCACCCCCCGCGAGCTTGGAAAAGCCTCCCGTAAGGACGTTAAACACCCCAATGTAGCGCTGGCGGTCGTCGTTGACCAGCACCGCAATACTTTTGCCATCCTTACTCCAGCGCGGGGTGTTGACAGGCCGGTCCAGGGAGGCCGAGAGCAGCTTGGGCTCTCCACCTTCTTTCGACACGAGGGCCAGTACTTCCTGGTCATACATCATCCAGTCGGCATCAGAAGTAGAGCGGAGGTATGCGATGCGGCTACCGTCCGGGCTCCACTGCGGATTGTTATCTGGGCCTTTCCAGGTGGTGAGCTGCCGCGCTTGGGCACCGGGCTTTGCCTCTATGACAAAAATATCGCTGTTGTCGTTCCGGTCGGGGTCGGGGGTCTGGTTGCTCACAAAAGCGATGAGTTTCCCGTCGGGCGACCAGGCCGGACTGCCGTGATCAAATTTTTCGCGGGTGAGCGTATCCAGTTTTTTAGAGTCAAGATCAAATAAGTAGAGCTGGGTGTAGCGCTCTGTGGTGGTCAAATACCCATCCCCGTCACTCTTAAAGTGGTAGCGGTTGATCACCATAGGCTTTGCAGTGGCAGGCGCATCCCCGTTCTTCTCATCCGGCTCGGCGTCGCGAATGGCCAAAACCAGTTTTTTTCCATCGGGTGACCAGGCGTATTCATTTATACCCGCCTTGATATCCGTGAGCTTGGCCGCCTCCCCGCCGCGGCGGTCGAGCAGCCACACCTGGGCACTTTTTGCCCCCTGGCGGGAAGACAAAAAGGAGAGATACTTTCCGTCCGGGCTCCAGCGCGGCCCATTTTCACCATCCGGACTGTGGGTGAGCTGTACGGACTGGTTGCCGTCCCAACTGACCATCCAGATATCCGTATTGCGCTTGTCTTTGGCACTGTCCACTGAACTGAGGGTATAGGCTACCCAGTTCCCTTCGGGCGATACCTGTGGGTCGCCAATATTTTGCAGCCGATAGACGTCGGAGGGCTGCAGGGGTCGCTTTGGAGTGCTTTGACCGCTGGCCGACGCCAGGGCAAAGCAAGCGAACAAAAGGATACCTGTTTTTTTCATATTAAAAATTATTTTTATTTGTAAATTACTTCACTTTTTCCAATTGAATAAAAAAGGCCAACTCCGCACCGGGCGGTATTCGGTCGCCGGCCCCCTCCTCCCCGTACGCCAGGTGGGAAGGAATGAAGAATATTGCTTCTGCTCCCGGATTGAGCAGAGCTACTCCCTCCTCCCAGCCTTGTATGACGAACTTCCGGCCCAGGATAAACTTGAACGGCTCCCCCCTACGGATAGAATCGTCAAACGTTTTACCGTCGCTGAGCATGCCGAGGTAGTGTACCCATACGGTTTGCCGCGGACGGGCATTGGGCCCTTCGCCTGGCTTCAGGATTTGGTACCTCAAACCGGACGGTGTCTCGGACAGCGTTTCCTTCAAACGCCCGGCTAAATATTCGCGCAGTTTTTCACGGGTCTGCGACTGTACTTCTTCGAACCTGGCTGCTTGTTGGCGCCGCTGTTCGGCCCCAGGCGCTTTGATATCGGCGAGCACCATGCGCACAACATAGTATTTCGCCTGGTCAAAACCGGGCGGTCGCTGGGCGAAACGCTCAATCGGGACCCAAACCGTAGCACTGTCGCCTATGCCCATAAAAACGGAAAGCTCTTCAATCGGCGCAGGCGAGCTGTTGCCAGACGCCCAGGATTTTGGGATTTCGACAGACAAGAACCCTTCTTCTTTGCGGGAATCTACCAGGAAACGGCTCTCCGACCCAATTTCGGCATGGAAGTAGATGATGTTGCCCGCTACTGGCTTTTTCCCGTTGTGCTGCGTATGCAGGACATACGGCAGCCCACTCCGCGTTTCTGCAGCGCCTGTCGGGGGCAGGAGCGGAACCTGAGCCACTAATGGAAACACCACGGAGTACCAGCCCAATGCCGCGAAAAGGGCAAAAAGCCGGATTTTTATAGGTATGAGAATCATATTTTTTTAAAAAAATTAGAAAATAGGCCCGCCACGCTTTCTGCTTTGAGGCCTCTATACTTGCCCAAATATAAGCCAGGATTGGGAAAAACAACCGTTTTTAAACATGCGCCAGAGCTGCTTATTCCACGACGACCTCGTCGGCGAAAATCCAGGCGCCTAACCCGGCGGCATAATGCCAGTCGGGAGCGGTTTTTCGGTTGACAGCCACTATTTTCACGTAACGCCCCCGCGCATCCAGGGTTCGTGTACGGAATTCCTGGATGTCGTTTATCTTGCTCTCAGGGGTCAATGGCAGGGCATTGGGAATTTCATCCAGGAGCCGGAAGTCTTTACCGTCCTCAGAAAAGTAATACGCCACGGAATCGGGAAAGAAGACGACGTGGTTGACTACCTGGAGGAACGAAGTGGAAATGCTTTGGATAGGACGGCTTTCCCCAAGGTCGAGCACCGCTTCGAGGGAGTTGCCTTCGAAGCCAAGCCAGTTGGCGTAGAAGCTCCAGCCCCCGAAAGCTCCGTCCGTTAGGGTTTGCGGGTTTTCCCGGGCGTACTTCTTCGGTTTGGTAGCCAGCGTCACCGCTGCTCCCTTGGCCAGGTTTTGCGCAGCCCCTTTTCGGATTTGTACCCAATAAGCGCTGACGTAATCCGCTACCGAGAGGCGCATTTCGTTGATATAGGCTGCGCCTGCATCCCGGCAACTTTTTTCAAAACGCTGGAGCAGGGCACCGACCCTTTGCGTGTCCGACAGGGGGAAATCAGGGGTGTTCCGCCGATAGTATTCCAGCATGGCGAAGTCCGCCCCGATGCGGGCCGCCTGTACCCGTTTTTGAAGAACCGTATCGGTGCCTACCGCTTCAAGCGCGGCATCAAACCATTGGTCATATTGCCGCAAGCGCGCTGCGCTCAGGAACGAAGAAAAACCCTGCGAGGGGTCGCCGTAGAGAAAGAGAAAGAACTTTTTATCGTCCTGTAGTGCTTGATGCACGGTATCCACATACCGTTGGATATATGGCCCCGCTTTTTCCCCATAGTAGCGCTGTATGAAGAGACGGGTCAGGCTGTCGGTAGAAGCATAGGGGTCCCAAAGCAGGGAAGACAAAAGAAAAGAGCGCAGCTCGAATAATTCACTGGGATGGTAGCTGTGCTGTTCAAAAACCCAGCGCGTATTGTGCTGGCTGAACAACTGAAGATTAGGCTGCAGGGTATGCAGGTTGGGAAAAGGGGCCAGAAAATTCGTAAACTGGGTCGTATAGTCCCAAATGCCGACCATAGCACCGGTCTTGCCCCAATCCACGAGGTCTTGCTCGAAGTCCCGGCATTTTTCTGCAATAGGCGCGCTGCGGTCGCATTCGATGGAACAAAGCGTAATCAGCACATTTTTTTCGGGTTTGACGTATCGAGGGGCCCTGCGCGTATATTGGTAGGCCAGCGTGGAGATAATCCGCTCGGGAAAAGCGCGGGCGATGCGGTTTACGAAATATACCATACTCCCCGCCGGACTCCCCTCCCGGCTATCGGAAGCGGCACAACGCGCGCAGGTGCAGTATTGCGTATTATCGTCCTGGCTTACCGAAACGATACGCGCTTCCGGGTTGCGGGCAAAAATGGCAGCCACGGAGTCGCGCACCAGCTGGAATACCGTATCGTTCGCCAGACAAAGCTGGGTGGGGCGGCGAACGCCGTTCACCAGGGCATAGTACTCAGGGTGCGCCTCAAAAAAGCGAGCCGAAGGCAAAAACCGGCCAAAGGTATGCACCCGTGCTTCAGGAGCATACAGCGGAAAAGGCTGGGAACTGACCCGGCGCTTGGCAGCATGGTCCGGGTACCTGAAGAAAGGTTCCGCGTGCACCGAGCGGTAGGGAATAGTCGGCGTATAGTGGTAGTCGGCAGCAACCCGGATACTCGATTGTTGAGGTATGTATTCTACGTCTGGAGCCAGAAAGCTACATCCGGCGTATTTTTCTAAGAATACATACACGCATTCCAGGGTTTGCAGCGGTGTTTTTCCCGAAATATGCAAGTTCTTCCCGATGCGGCGGATGGCATAGTCGGCGCTCTCCGGCTTGCGGGATGCCCCTCCGACCAGGATCCACCTCCCCTTGGGTACCACGGGGCCGACTGGCAGGCGAACACCTGTAATGCGGAACAGGTAGGCCTGGAGTTCGTCAGCCGCTTTTTTCTCCAGGGAATCTGCTTCTTCGGCAAGGCCTATGGTATAATCTGATTGCCCATGTTCAAGCAGGGTCAGCACAGATTGGGCCATCAGGACGCCATGCAGCAGACAGAAGGCAATAAGAGCGAGGTAATTTTTTTTCATCACATCCCGGTTGTGTTTCATCGAATGGTGTACCGCACTAAAATAGGATTTTTTACGCGATAGAAGCTTGTTTTTGTTTTGTCGCGCCTTTTTTGATCCTTCAATGATCTCCAGCAAAAATCTATTAGACTTGTTACGAGGGGTCAGCGAGGTGGGAAAAAAAGGGCCTTCTTGACCCCTTTATGATTCCCCTCGTAACAAGTCTTTTATATTTACCTTTGGGGATTCTTCTCTCAATACGTTTACTATGCACTGGAAAGCGACGAAATATCTGATGGCCTACATCACCCCAGCAGTAGTAGCCTTTTCTATCTGGGCGGCAGACAGCCTGTGGTCATTCACAGCAGTACTCTTCTTGTTTGGTGTCATCCCGACCCTGGAGTTGTTCACCAAAGGTTCTACCGAAAATTTGACGGAGATTGAGGAGGAAATGGCCCGGGAAGACCGCGCCTACGACTGGGTACTGTATGGGCTATTGCCCGTACAGTATGCGATCATGGTTTACTTCTTGTTCCGCATCGGCGACGAATCGCTGACCACCGGTGCGAAAATCGGTATGATGAGCGCCTTGGGCATGGCCTGTGGGGCGCTGGGTATCAATGCCGCCCACGAACTGGGGCACCGCAACACCCGCTACGAACAGTGGATGAGCAAGCTGTTGTTGCTGACGAGTTTATACCTCCACTTTTTCATAGAGCACAACCGGGGCCACCACAAGAACGTCTCCACCGATGAGGACCCAGCGTCGGGCCGCTATGGGGAAAGCGTATATGCCTTTTATCTACGTACCGTCTCCGGTGGCTGGATGTCGGCATGGCGATTGGAAGCGGAACGACTCAAACGGGCCGGGAAAGGTTTTTGGACCTGGCAGAACGAGATGCTTTGTTTTCAAGTCGTCCAGTTGGGCTTGTTGGGGGCCATCTACGTTCTTTTTGGCCTGGAGACCCTGTTGTGGTATGTCGGCAGCGCAACCATCGGGTTTCTTTTGCTCGAAACGGTCAATTACATCGAACACTACGGACTGCGGCGCAAGAAGGTAGGAGAGCGCTACGAGCGTACCCTGCCCGTTCATTCCTGGAACTCAAACCATCCTCTGGGCCGCCTGATCTTGCTGGAGCTGTCCAGGCACTCCGACCACCACTACGCCGCCAACCGGAAATATCAAATCCTGCGGCATTTTGAGAACAGCCCCCAGATGCCCACGGGCTATCCGGGCATGATGTTGCTGTCCCTGGTGCCACCCTTATGGTTCCGGGTGATGCACAAGCAGTTGGAAAAGTACCAGGAACATTGACCGGGATTGGTTGCTGGGTAAAAAAGAGAGCTTTTCTCCCCGATACAAAACGCGCCCTTATTCCTTTCTCAAAGGCTGCCATTTTCGGTATGTACCGGAGCGCCATAGCCACTCGAGGGGCCCGTAGCGGAAAGAGTGCAGCCAAAGCCTGCTGAAGAGTATTTGGACCAAAAAAATACCCTGCCCGAGCAGGAAAGCTTGGGCGGCACCGATTTTGCCTAAAAGCCCCAAGCCCCAGCCGAAGAAGAGAAAACCGCCCAGGATGCTCTGTCCTACATAATGGCTGAGGGCCATACGCCCGTAAGGAGCCAGCAGAAGCCACAGTTTTCTCGTCTTTTCCAGGAGAGTCAGCAGGAGAAATCCCAACACCAGGGCAGCACTAAACGCCAAGTTGTGTATGTCTTGTATGGTGAGACCGATGGCAGTACGCCAACTCCGAAGATCGTAATGGGCAAGCAGCGCTTTGCGCAGGGGCTCGGTGGCCAGCGCCACGCATACCACCGCAACAAAAAGCTGCCAAACCATCTTTTTCTTTTCGCCATACCACTCAAAAAAGCGGATACGCCCCAACCAGAGACCGAATAAAAACAGGGCAAAGGTCAAATACCCCCGACCAAAAAGGTCAAACTGGAACTCCATCTTCATGAGCCAGCCGGGGTGTAGGTTGCGCCAAAAAAGCTCCGCAAAGCCTCCTTCCCGGGCGAGGTAAAAGTACTGGAAATTAAACGTTTCGAACGCAGCTTGTTCGGCTGCCGTCCGGGGGGCGAAAAACAAAAGTTTGGCCCCTAACAGCAGGTAGCGGGGCAGACCCGCCACTATCGCCAACGCCGTACCGAGCAATACGCGGTCAGAAGCTTTCTGGAAAGGAATCAGCAGTAAACCCAACAAGGCATATACCGTCAGGATATCGCCCCTGAAAAACCCGTTGTGCAAAAGGCCGATGCCAAACAACAACACCAGCCGCCAGGCAAAGCGCCCAGCAAAGGGCTGCCCACGACGAGCCGCCCGGTCCATCTGGATAAAAAAACTGAGCCCAAAAAGCAGGGAGAAAATAGTGAAAAACTTACTCAGGAAAATGGACTTATTAATCGCCTTGAACCAGACGTCCACAGGCGCATGTACCGCGTAATCGGCCATACCGGGCGGTGGGTACCCACCCAGAAACTGTTCGGTGACGTGCACGGCAATGATACCCCAAAGGGCGAAGCCGCGCAGCGCGTCAATCGCATGAATACGGTCCTGGGCAGTAGTGGACATGAGGCTTGGGCGCTATTTGAGGGAAGCCAGTACACGCTGGATAAAGCCATCCAGCGCATCGCTTTTTATCCAGCGCACGACGATGAGCAAATCGTTTTCACTGTCCACGTACACGACGTTGGTGCCATTGCCCAAATGGTAGAAAGCAGAGGCAGGCGCACTGGGCAACGCTTTTTTGTCGGTATTTAAAAACCAGTTCATGAAGCCGTAGGTAGGCTGTGCGCTGGTAGGGGTCCGGGCCAGCGCCACCCATTTTTCTGAAAGGAGTTGTTTGTCCTGCCATTTGCCGCGATGCAGCGTGAGGTAGCCGAAGCGGGCCATGTCCCAGGCGTTGATGAACATACCACCGCCCCAGTGGCCGCCTCCGCCTACTGCCTGCACAGGCCTGCCATCGAGCACAATCCAGGAATTATCATAGCCAAACCAGCGCCAGGTAGGGGAAGCACCAATGGGATCCATGATGTGCGTACGGAGTACCTCGGGCAGCGGTTGGCGCCAAACGTTCAGAGCTGCTAAGGCCAGTACGTTGACGCGCACGTCGTTGTACTCATACACCGTGCCCGGAGCTACGCGGGGACGGTTCAGCCATTCAGCAGGGTTCGAAGCAGGACGGTCGGCCCAATCGGGCTTTCCCCAGAGCGCACCTTCCCAATCGCTGGTCTGCCGAAGCAAATGGTCCCAGGTGATGCGGCGGTTATGCGGCGTATCAAAGAGGTCCAGTACCTGCTTGCGGTCCAGGAAATCGCCCCGCTCAAGGCTCGACGTAGGAGCCATCGTCACAATAGGTGCCATGTAGGGATATACGAGGTCCTGTACATCGCGAATCAAGCCCTTGTCGAAGGCCAAGCCCACGGTAGTAGATAAAAAACTCTTGGTGACGCTGAAGGTCATATCCACCCGGTCGGGATCGCCCCACGAGGCGACGACAAAGCCCTTGCGGATAATCAGCCCCGTAGGAGCACCCCGCTCTTTTAAAGGGCCTACGGCCATGCCAAAGGGCTCACGGCCAAAGGTTTGGTAGTGCGCCATTTCCAGGTTGCGCGGGGCCGGATTCTCCTGGGCAACGGCGAACTGAATGGCTTCCTGTAACTTGCCTTCGTCGAGACCAAGCTCAGCAGGGCTGCGCTTCTCCCAGACACCCGGTGCAGGATAATAAACAGCAGGTGCCGCAACCGGTACCGACGGCGTCGTCTTGCGCTGCGCAAAGGAGACCTGAACGGACACTGCAAAGGACAACAGCACCAGACAGAAATGGACGGATGGATATTTTATCATCTGAAATCCCCAATTTTTTTCTTGCTTTGCAAGATAGGCAACATTTTTATTAGACTTGTTGCGAGGGGTCAGCAAGGAGGGAAAAAAGAGTCATTTTTTATCCACACGAAGGCTTTTTGAGGGAGTCTAACCGGGCTACATGACCGAAAAAAGGCACCCTGTGGATAAAAAAGGGCCTTTTTGCCCCCTCGATGATTCCCCTCGCAACAAGTCTATTCTTCCGACAGGAAGAATACTTCTACACAAAACACTGTAAATCTTATTATTAAAAAAATACCACCATGAAGCGGATCTCCTTTTTTCTCTTTGTGTTCCTCGCGTTGGGCGCATCCGCCCAAGACCTGCCCCGTTTTGGAAAATGGCTCGACGAAGAACGGCTCAGCCTCAGTCGCGACAATGGCAAAACCTGGAAAGCATACCAGGTGCGCAGCGGTACAGAAGCAGACTATACCATGCCGGCCAGCCTGGAAACCCTCCTGCCCCAAGGGGTACGCCCCCGCCCCGGTGCCTCCTCTACCTCCCCGGCAGAGGATAAAATGGTCGTACTCGACAAAGGGGATTTGTTTTTGTTGGGCAACGACAAGTCCTGGCGGCAACTGACCACGAGCAGCGAAGAGGAGCAAAACCCGGTTTTTTCCCCCGACGGACAAAAAATTGCCTACACCCGCGCAGGGAACCTATACGTATATGACCTCGCTAACAGCCGGGAACGCGCGCTGACCACCGACGGGAACTCCCATATCCTCAATGGGTATGCCTCTTGGGTGTATTGGGAAGAAATCCTGGGCCGCGCGAGCTTTTACCGCGCTTTTTACTGGTCGCCCGATAGCAAACACATCGCTTTCCTACGCTTTGACGACCGCCCGGTACCCGAATTCCCCATCTACCACGCCGAAGCAGCCGATATGACCCACGGCTATCTGGAAATCCAGCGCTACCCCAAATCAGGCGATCCCCTACCCGAAGTCAAATTGGGGGTCGTAGAGGTACAGAGCGGAACCCATACCTGGATGGCGCAAGACCCCCAATTGGAATATACCGCCTGGGTGTACTGGACTCCGGAGAACAAACTGTTGTTCCATCAGTTACATCGCGACCAGAACCTCCTTCGCCTATACCTGGGCGACCCGGCGACGGGAAAAACGCACTCGGTCTATGAAGAAGCCCGCCCTACCTGGGTGGAATTTTACGAAGATATCACCTTTCTCAGTGGCAATAAAGGCTTCATCCTCCGCTCCTACCGAAACGACTGGGAAAACCTCTACCATTACGGCTACGACGGCAAGCTCGTCCGCCAAATTACCAACGTGGCCTGGCGTGTGACGGGAATTGCCCAGGTAGATGAAAAAATGGGGAAAATTTTCTTCACCGGCACCGGCCCAGAAGGTACCGGCACGGAAAGCCATCTGTTCGTAGTCAACCTCGACGGCGGCGGGTTCCGCCAACTGACGACGGGCGCAGGCACACACCGCTGCAGCGTGGCCCCCGGCGGAAAGTACTTCCTCGATAACTTCAACAGCTTTACCAACCCAGGACGCATGACGATACACGACCAGACCGGCCGGCAGGTGGTCGAATTGGGCAACGTAGCAAAAGACGCCAACCAGGAAAAAGGCGTCCGCGTGGAGTTCTTCAGCGTACCTTCTACCGATGGCTTCAACCTGCCTGCCTACTGGGTGCTGCCCCCCAACTTCGACCCCGCTAAATCCTATCCCGTCATTTTTGATATCTACGGAGGCCCCGACGCAGGGCGCATCAGCAACAGCTACCGCAGCTACGCCAACGACAAACTCCTCAACGCCGGCGTAATCCTCTTCTCCGTAGACCACCGCGCCTCCGGGAAATTTGGTAAAAAAGGCCTGGACTACATGCACCGCAGCCTCGGAAAATGGGAGATGCACGACTATATCGAAACCGTCAAGTGGCTGCGCACCAAACCTTTTATAGACGCCAACCGCGTAGGCATCCGCGGCGGCAGCTACGGCGGCTACATGACCGCAATGGCCCTGACCTACGCCGCCGATTATTTCACACACGGCGTTTCCAGCGCCCCCGTCATTGACTGGCGCCTATACGACAACGTCTATACCGAACGCTACATGGACACCCCAAAAGACAACCCGGAAGGGTATAAAACAGGCTCAGCCGTTACCTACGCCGACCGATTAAAGGGAAAGCTGTTGCTCATCCACGGGGAAATTGACGATAACGTACACCTACAGAACACCATGCAGCTCGTCAGTAAATTGCAAGACCTGGGCAAGCCCTTCGAGATGATGGTCTATCCCGGGAACCGCCACGGCATAGGCGGCGCTAAACGAACCCATTCCGTACAATTGGCAGACGAGTTCTGGTTCCGGCATTTTGGACTGAAATATTAGACTTGTTGCGATGGGTAATCGTAACAAGTCTAATAATTTTTATAAAATAGAATCAATTTAATGACTTTAAAATGTATATTTGTATCATATAAGAAAAATAATGTTAAAAAATATCGCTATTTCACAAGTCTTGGATCGTATCCGGTTCGAGAATCCATGGTGGATCCAAGGCGAGATAGACCATTATTTCAGAGACATGCCGCGCCGGGGGTATTTCCAGCGGTTTGAAGAAATGGCATCCGATACATCGCTTAGCCGGGCGGTAGTGCTCATGGGGCCGCGCCGGGTAGGAAAAACGGTGATGCTGTACCACCTCGTACAGTCACTCATACAACAGCGGATAAACCCTAGGCGTATTTTGTTTATAACGGTGGATAACCCCATCTATAACCATAAGGGCCTGGAGGAACTGTTTGCTAACGGTCGCGAAGCAGCTGGTGCACAACAGGAGCATAGGGATTGGTATGTCATTTTTGATGAAATACAATATCTAAAAGACTGGGATGTCCATTTAAAAAGTCTGGTGGACAGCTACCGAGGGAATAAATTCATCGTGTCCGGGTCGGCAGCAGCAGCGCTACAATACAAAAGCAAGGAGAGCGGTGCCGGACGTTTCACGGATTTTATGCTGCCCCCCTTGACCTTCTATGAGTTTGTCACGATGCAGAACCTTTCGCACTTGGTCAGACAGGTGTCGTTCCGCGTGTCTATGGGAGACATGGATATGGAATTCCACGAAGCTCCGGATCTTCGTGTGTTCAATAAATTATTTGTGGATTATATCAACTATGGCGGCTATCCGGAAGCTATATTTTCGGAAAGGGTGCGCAGCAATCCGGAGCGGTTCATCCGGCAGGACGTGGTGGACAAGGTATTGCTGCGCGACCTACCCAGCTTATATGGGATTAACGATGTGCAGGAGCTGAACTCCCTGTTTACCACCATAGCCTACAACTCCGCTAATGAGTTCTCCCTGGAAACCTTGAGCAAGCAATCGGGATCCCCTAAAAACACCATAAAAAAGTATCTGGAATACCTGGAAGCCGCATTTTTGATAAAGATCGTGCGGCGTATTGACCAGTCTGGTAAACGTTTTCAGCGGGATAACTTTTTCAAGATATACCTCACCAACCCCGCTCTGAGGGCTGCCTTGTTTTCACCGTTACAGGCTACCGACGAGGCTATGGGGCCAATGACCGAAACGGCTATTTTTGCCCAGTGGACACACCAGACCCGATTCACCCCCTGGTATGCCAGATGGAACACCGGGGAAGTAGATTTAGTAGGGCTGGATCCCAAAAGCCTGAGGCCGTCCTGGGCATTGGAAATTAAATGGAGCGACCGCTATCTGACCCAGGTACACGAATTAAAGAACCTATTGAAATTTTGTACTGAAAATGGGTTGAAAGAAGCCTTGGTCACTAGTATTACCGGTCTTGAAGAAATAAAACACGGCGATATAGGGCTCCATTTTATCCCCGCATCGGTATATGCGTACGCCGTTGGAGCCAACACTTTGACCCCTTCAAAGTAACCAGGGCTTTTTCAGGGGCCAGCACACCCTACCCTTTATCGCTCTCGAGCTCTACCTCGTAGAGCTGATCTATCGTTTCTTCCCCAAAGTCTTTTAGAAGGTACGTTTTGACCGGCCATTTCTTCTTGATAGCGGGCTTGGGCATGAGATCCTGCTTTTTTTCATCGTAGTAGAACCAGTTGGCCTGGTAATCCCCCGTGAGGAGGTTGTAGCTGGACCTGCCGGAGCCGTCGTTCAGGGCGTTTCCGAACTGCTCGTTGTCGTACCCAATCAACTTGAACTGCTTGATCTTGGGGTCGTAACGGAACTTGAACGTGTTCGTTCCCCGCATAAACTGGCAGTGGTACACGACTACATTTTTGCTCAGTTCCAACCAGGTATTATCCGCAGGGCTTCCTCCTTTGCTGCGCACTTCTTTGTTCCCCACGCTGCTCAGCGCGTAGGCGAGTACCCCGTTTTTGATCTGAAACACATCGGTTTTTTTGTCGCCGTCGAAATCGTAAGAGACTTTTTGCGGCTGCTTGTCCTGGGCCTGGGCAAAACCCAGCGTCAGGGCCACTAGTAAGGTCAAAGATATTTTCATAAAAAGTGGTTTTATTAGACTTACTCCCATATCCAGCGATCCTGCCATTCCCGGTTCCTTCTCAGGCGGGCTTTTTCTATTTCTTTTTCTATTTCTTCGTCATTTTTTTTGCGCCAGTTTTCAAGAGCTTCCTTTTTGATGGCGTCGTTTCGCTCAGCGCTCATTTTTTCTAAAATCATGATGTCGTACACATTCATCCAACGATCGTCGGCCACGAGGATTTCGAGGTTGGGGTTCAGGACATATACGCCGCGGGCGATGCGCAGGAAGAGTTTCCTGTTATACGGATCGCTTCGGCCCACTTCGTTTTTCGAAAGGATGCTGTTGAGGTATTGTCGTCTTTTGCGGTACTCGGGCAAGATACTCGAAGGGAATTTGGCGCAGAGGTGTTCCACATCGTCCATATCGAGGCCGCGGTCCTGGAGCATCTGTTTTTTAAGCACGTACAAAGGCTGTGCGGCCAGGAAATTGTAGAGCAGGAGAAACTCGGCACTGCGGGCGTTGATTTTGATGAGTTGGCTGTCGGCCTGGACGCGTACCACTCCTGGTTGTAGTTTGGGGTAAAGATTGGGCAAGCGTTCGCGGAGGAAGTTTTCGTCCAGGTGGGATCGTTGGAGGGCCATGAGCAGTGCATTTGCACCGTGGTTGTCGGTTAAGTCGAGGCGTGCCTGCTGTTCGATTAGAAAGTCGGCGATTTTTGGGGCCCCCGTCTTTAAGGCAGCCAGTAGAGGCGTCATGTTGAACTCGTCCCGATAATCCAACCCGTATTTTTGTAGATTGGGGGCGAGCATTTTGACATTATCGGCGGCAAAGGCGGCATAGACGCGGCGGAAGATGGAGTTTCGTTCGATTTCGGGCCGTTCGGCGCGGCGGTATTTGAGTTCGGCGAGTTTTTTGATGGTATCGGAGTCATGGTACATTAGGGAATAGTCGAAAAGGCGATCTTTTGCTTTTTTATTGAAGTGGTCGGGGTTGAGGGCCTGAATTTTCAGCTCTGCGAGTTCTTCCAAAGTAATAGGTGTCCAGGGCGTTTTTTGAGTACCCAGGATTTGGGTGCGGATGAGGTCGGCCTGCTCGGTCTTGCCCTGCATTTCGAGGCGGCGTGCCTCTCGCTGCCACTCCTCCCGGGAAGATTGCTGCTGCTGGATATGGAGTTCCTGCCGCAGGTTGGCCAGCCCAAGAAGTTCGAGGAGCGGGTGTTTTTGGGCGCTTTCGAGCACATAGAGGTTGCCTATGGCACGGGTGATGGCTACATAGAGCGCGTTGATGTAGAATTTATAGGTGTCGAGCGATTTATCGCTTTTGTCGCGGGTGCGGGCATAGTGTATTTCGTCCTGTTCGAGGTCGCTGGCTTGGATACCGGCGGCGATATCCATAAACTCCCGCGATCTGCTGGATACGAACTTATACAGGACGATATTGGGGTACTCCAGGCCTTTGGCTTCCTGGATAGAAAAGATGAGCGGGGTCTGGAACAAAGAACGGGCTTCGGCCTTGTCCTCATTGTTCATGACGATGACCGCAAACTGGGTGGACTGCCGGGTTTTTTGATTGAGCTCTTGTTTGATTTTTGGGTTGTCAGGGAGACATACCACTTCTCCTTTTTTCTCGGCAATCGGTCGGACCAAATAGGTGCTTTCCCGGTCAATAGAGCCGAAACGGGCGTTCTTGAGCTTGAGCAGGCGGTTGGCGACCTCCGTGACCTGTAAGGAGTTGCGGTAGTTGGTGTAGAGGATGCGCACCGCGTGGTCGGTGTTGTCTTGCTGGTAAAACATCGTTTTGACGTTGGACCAGGAGAAGAAGTTGGGGTGGACAATTTGGTTGGAGTCGCCGCAAAGAATATATTGCCCTGTTTTTTTTAGGGAGCGCAGGATCAAAAGCAACTGGACGTTGGTGAGGTCCTGTACCTCGTCCACCACGACGAAGTCGTATCTGGGCTGGCAGAGGCCCAAGTGGCCGTAGGATACCATGTTCAGGTCGTAGTATTTGTTTTCCTCGAGGAACCTGAGGTATTTTTCGAAGAGGTCGTACACCTGTGGGCGTTCGTCGGCCAGAAAAACAGACTGCCGTACGCCGAGGGCGAGGTATTCCTCCCGGCCTAAATAGGGTTTTTCAGGGTTCATCCCGCTGAGCACGCCTTTGAATTCTTCAAAGAGCTTATAGGATTCCCTGATCTTGGTGCTGGCACGGTGTCGGGTGAACCAGGCATCGAATTGCCGGAAGGTGACCTCGCTGCCCGGTGGAATCGCAATGGTTTCCACGTATTCTTTAAAAGACAAGAAGTCTATCTCGTGGGAATCGTTGCTGTATCCGTACGAGGCATAGAGGGCAGCCGCATTCTCTACCAAAAAGGGCGACAGTGTGACATAGAGCACATGACCGCTCAGTACCTTGATTTTTTCGAGGGTAAGGGCGGTTTTGCCACTTCCGGCAGAGCCTATGATGATGACGGGCGGGGGTAGTTGGAACACATCCTGCTGCTCGTCGTCGAACGAGATAGCCTTGTTGAGCAGATGGAACCTGGGGGAGCGAGGGTTCACAAAGGGGAGCTGTTCTATTTCTTCCTCCCGTATTTCAGAGGGTTGCGACAGGGGAATAAGCTTTCCTTCGTCTATTTCCGCCCCTCCCAGGAAACGGGAATCGCGGTAGTTGTGGTGCAGGATGACCTCGAGGAGGAGGAGGTAGGTCTTGCCGTTGTAGCGGGCAAATTTGAAGAGCAGACGGTTCTCGTCGTCCAGTTTGGCCCGGTAGTAGCCGGTGTTGGGCATTTTTTTTACCTCCGCGCCGGCAAAATTACCGGCGCGGAGGTACTCGACCGCCTTGTTGAAGCTCCTCTTGACTTTTGAGGCGTCCAGGTCGTTGTACAACAGGATTTCCATGGCAAAAAACTACTGCCCCGCCAATTCGATCATGAAGGCCATCTCGTCTACCAGGGCGTCTGGGTTACCGCTGTAGCCCACACTCTTGAAGCGGATGCGGCCGTTGCGGTCGAGGATGAACTTGGTGGGGATACCTTCGACTTTGTACTTGCCCACGACGGCATTGTCGTTGTCCATGAGCACGTTGAAGGTATATTTATTTTTGGCGATGAACTCGGAGGCGTTTTTCTCTTTGTTATCCCCATTTTCCCAGGTATCCACGAAAAGGAACACGACGTCGCCGCGCTCTTTATGGGCATCCTGGGCGCGCTGCATGCCGGGGAACGAGGAGATGCAGGGGCCGCACCAAGTGGCCCAGAAGTCGAGGACGACGACCTTGCCTTTGAGGGACTCCAGGGCAACGGTCTCGCCGGCGAGGTTGCGCAGGGCAAAAGTCGGTGCGTCTTCGTCAACCATTTTCTTTTTGAGTTCTTCCAGCAATTTCACTTTGCCTTCTTTTTCCAGTAGGGCCATGTACTTGTCGGCAGCCTGCTCGGAGGAAAGGGAAGTAGCGAAGAGCCGCTTGAACTGGGCCTTCACCGCCGGGCTGGCCGTGCCCTCCGAGATGAATTTTTCGGTGGCCACCAGCGCCTTGGCAGCGCCTTCCACCTTTTCGAGATAGAGGCAGTAGCGCTCATTGGTTTCCGTATCCTTGAATTGTTGCCCCTCACAGGCAATCTGCTGGTACTTGAGGGCTTCTTTTTCCTGGCCGCTGCGGTACAGCGCCAGCGCATAGGAATCGGAGAACATTGCGTAATTTCCCTGCAGGATTTCCTTCATTTCGCCGGGGGTATAGCCCGTATACATCTCCGCCTGGGTAGGGGCGTTCATGGCAGCTTCCACCAATTGTAGGGATTCGAGAGAGTACTTGCGGGCCAGGTCCAGGTTGCCAGCGGGTTCTTCCAGGCCTTCGCCCGCCTCTTTCCAGGCGAGGCTGTTGTACAGCGAAGCGCGCATGACGCGGTTGGGGATCATTTTGGAATACTTTTCAAAAACGGCCATATCGCCCGAGCGCAGGGCAGAGCCAGCTACGCGATAGACCATGCTGCCGAACATATCTTCCATGGATTTCG
>JBEGMH010000140.1:0-8693 GCA_041183125.1 Bacteroidota bacterium
GGCAAAAAAAGAACCCCTGCCATTTTTTCACCCTTTCCCGCCAAAACGTCACCTATTTGGGTTTGGCCGGCGTTTTGCGTGCGTATTCCCCGAAACAAACCCAAATAATACACGCTATGACGTACGATAATTTCACGATAAAAGCACAGGAGTCCATCCTGAAAGCCCAGCAAATCGCGGCGGGCCTGGAACAGCAACAGGTAGATACGGTGCACCTCCTCAAGGGCATCCTCGAGACCGAGGAAAACGTCAGCCTGTTTGTCCTGCAAAAAATGGGCGTCCAAGTCCCCTTGCTCAAAAGCAAGTTAGACGAAGCCGTGCGCACGTATCCCCGGGTAGAAGGCGCTGAAAAACAGTATCTCAGCACGGAGGCTAACCGCGCGCTGAGCCGGGCACGCAACCTGCTCAAAGACTTTGGCGACCAATACATCTCCATCGAACTGATGCTGCTGGGCATCCTCCAGGGCGACGACCGGGCTGCCAAACTGCTCAAAGAATTAGGGGCTACAGAACCCGCCCTCCGAAAAGCCATCGAAGAGCTCCGCAAAGGGGCAAAAGTGACCGACCAAAGCTCCGAGGACACCTACAACGCCCTCGGGAAATACGCTATCAACCTCAACGAGCGGGCCGAAAACGGCAACCTCGACCCCATCATCGGGCGCGACGAGGAAATACGCCGGGTACTGCACATCCTGTCCCGCCGCAAAAAGAACAACCCCATCCTCATCGGGGAGGCCGGGGTAGGCAAAACCGCCATCGTCGAAGGCATCGCCTGGCGCATCGTCAAAGGGGATGTGCCGGAAAACCTCAAGACCAAGCGCATCTTCGTGCTCGATATCGCCGCACTCATCGCCGGAGCCAAGTACAAAGGGGAATTCGAGGAACGCCTCAAAGGGGTCATCAAGGAGGTGACCGCAGCCAACGGCGAAATCATCTTATTCGTAGATGAAATCCACACCCTCATCGGGGCCGGAGGCGGACAAGGGGCCATGGATGCCGCCAATATCCTCAAACCAGCCCTGGCACGGGGGGAATTGCGCACCATCGGCGCTACCACCCTCGACGAATACCAGAAGTATTTCGAAAAAGACAAAGCCCTGGTGCGCCGCTTCCAGACCGTCCTCATCGAGGAACCGAGCGTGGAAGACACCATCTCCATCCTGCGCGGCCTACAGGAACGCTATGAAGTCTATCATAAAATCGAAATCATGGACGAGGCGCTGATCGCCGCCGCCGAACTCTCCCACCGCTATATCCCCGACCGGCAACTGCCCGATAAAGCCATTGACCTGATAGACGAGGCCGCCGCCCGCCTGCGCCTCGAACTCGACTCCCTACCGGAAGCCATTGATGAGTGGGAGCGCAAAGTACGCCAGCTCGAAATCGAACGGGAAGCCGTCAAACGGGAGAAAAACGATAAGATGATGGCTGTCCTCAACGAACAGCTCGCCAATGCCAAGGAGAAACGCGACTCCCTCATGGCCGCCTGGAGCAATGAAAAATCCATCGTGGACCGCGTACAGGACCACCGCAAAAAAATCGAAAGCCTCGAACTCGAAGCGGAACGCGCCGAGCGGAACAGCGATTACGAGACCGTAGCCAAAATCCGCTATGGCGAGCTACAAGCCCAAAAAGCCGAACTGAAAAAAGCCGAAGAAGAACTCGCCACCCTACCGGAAGAAGGCCGCTTCACCAACGACAAAGTGACCCCCAGCGACATCGCCCACGTCGTATCCCGCTGGACCGGCATCCCCGTAGACAAAATGACCCAGAGCGAACGGGATAAACTCCTGCACCTCGAAACGGAAATCGGAAAACGCCTCATCGGCCAAGACGAAGCGGTGCGCGCCGTCGCCGACGCTATACGGCGCAGCCGCGCAGGGCTACAAGATGCCGACCGCCCCATCGGCTCCTTCATCTTCCTCGGCCCCACCGGCGTCGGCAAAACCGAACTGGCCAAGACCTTAGCCGAAGTGCTCTTCGACGATGAGCACGCCATGACGCGCATAGACATGAGCGAATACCAGGAACGCCATACCGTGAGCCGCCTCGTCGGCGCGCCTCCCGGGTATGTCGGCTATGACGAGGGCGGCCAGCTCACCGAAGCTGTGCGCCGTCGCCCGTACTCCATCATCCTGCTCGACGAAATCGAAAAGGCCCATCCCGACACCTTCAATATTCTGCTCCAGGTACTCGACGATGGACGCCTCACCGATAACAAGGGCCGCATCGCCAACTTCAAAAATACCATCATCATCATGACCTCCAACATGGGCTCGGATGTCATCCTGGAAAATTTTGAAGACCTCGCAGAAGTGGGTGAAAAACACCGCACCGAAATCATCGAAACGACCCGCGTCGAAGTGTTGAACCTGCTCAAAGAAAACATGCGCCCCGAGTTCCTCAACCGCATCGACGACCAAATCATGTTCCTGCCCTTGAGCAAAGTAGAAATCAAGGAAGTGCTCGACCTACTGCTCAAAAAGGTGCAGAAAATGTTGGCCAAGCAGGCGATCGCCCTGCGCGTGAGCGACCGTGCAAAAGATTTGCTCGCCGACCTGGGCTACGACCCGCAGTACGGTGCCCGCCCCATGAAACGGGTACTCCAAAAAGAAGTGATCAACGAGCTGTCCAAACGCGTACTGAGCGGAGAATTTGGTGCCAGCGATACCATCTACATAGATGCCGATGCCAAAGGCCTGCTCTCTTTCCGCAAAGACCCTTTCGAAGGTGCCCTGACCCTACCGGAAGACGGCGATACCGACGAGGAAAACCACTGATCCACCGTGCTGCAGCTCCCTGAAACCGAGCGCCTTATCCTGCGCGAAATCAGCCCGGACGACGCCGAACAGGCTTACCTCCTGAATTTGGACCCGGAGGTCATCCAGTACACGGGCGATGGCCCTTTTGAAAGCGTAGAGGCCGCCCGGCGCTTCCTGGAACAATACGACCACTACCGGCGCTATGGCTTTGGCCGCTGGGGGGTCATCCGGAAATCCGATGGGGCCTTCCTGGGCTGGTGCGGACTGAAATACAGCGCCGAACGGGATGAGTACGATATCGGCTTCCGCTTTTTCAAAACGCACTGGAACCAAGGCTATGCGACTGAAGCCGCGATGGCCTGCCTGGAGATTGGCTTCGGTCACTTCGCCATGCCGCGCATCGTCGGCCGGGCTATGGTTGCGAATACGGGCTCCATCCGCGTCCTAGAAAAGTTAGGGTTGAAACAGGTAGGTCCCTGCCCTTTCGAGGGAGCGCACTGGGTGTTGTACGAGGCTTTTCCGGCGCTGTAACCTCCAGGATGAGCCGCATAGCTCAAAAACGGAGCAAAAAACCCGTCAGGTTTTCTTCAGAATCGAGGCCCAGTTTGCGGCGCAGGCGGTAGCGGCTCACCTCTACACTGCGCACCGAGATCCCCATGAGCGGGGCGATCTCCTTGGAGTTGAGGTTCAAGCGAAGATAGGCACATAGTTTCTGGTCTTTGGAAGTAATCTGGGGGAAGCGCTCTTTGAGCCGTTTCAGAAAATCGGAGTGGACCTGGTCAAAGCGTTGGGCGAAGAGCTCCCAGTCTTTGTCGAACTGGTCGGATTGAGTCAGGCCGCGGATGAGGCCCTCGATCGAACGGCGGGTATTGGGGTCGGGGCAATGTTGGCCAATGACGACGAGCTGTTCACTGGTATTTTGCAGGATTTCGCTCTTTTGGAGCAGGTGGAAGGTCGTAGCGGCCAGTTCCTGGTTTTTAAACCGTATTTCGTCCTCCAATTTGGCTTCGAGGATGAGCTGAATTTCTTTTTGGGCTTCTTCTACCTGTTGTTGCTGTACCTCCTGCTCCCGTTGATGGGTCAGGGTGAGGTGTTCCTTTTCCCGGGCAAAGCGCCGCCGGGGCAGGGCGACCAGGAGGAACAGGCCTATGGAAAAGAATAGAATATATGCCGAGTATGCCGTGCGCGACCGGTACCAGGGCGGGGCTATGCGGAAAGGGAAGACCGTTGTCCGTACATCGCTGCCCATAGAAGGGCGCGCTTCCACTTCAAAGCGGTAGTTGCCGGGGGGCAGTTGTACGAACTCTTTATGGTTACTCGGCGACCACTCGCTCCACGCGGGGTCATTTCCTACGAGGCGCCAGCGGTACTGGATACCTGGCTGCTGGTTGAGGTCGGGCAGCACGTACTTGAAGGAGAGGTTGCGCTCACGGGCGGAAAGCTCGAGCCCCTGTTTTTTCCATCTGCCCAGGACTGGCCGCGATACGAAGAGTAGGCTATCAGTAGGCTGTGCAAGGCGCACTTCCCGGATCAGCACCGCATCGGGGAGGATGGATTTCCGCGACTGGTCAAAAAAGATAAAGCCTTTATCCGAGCCGAAGACGACGTGGCGTTCGTCATAAGGGTAAATGAATTCAAAGCCGCCGAGCAGCTTTCCGTGCAAGAAAGGCAGTACTACGGGAACATACGTTGCTTTGCCCCCTATACGGACAGGCTTGAGATAGCCGGCCTCCTTGTCGGCGGCGAACCAGATTTCGCCGCGGTACCCATAGTGCAGGTACTTGACCCTCCGATAGGACGAAAAATACCGATTGAGCGCGGTGTAGGGTTCAAAGCTGTCCCTGAGTTTGTCAAATCGGTACAGGCCTTTTTCCGTAGCGAATACCGTCTCGTCGCCTATTTTGAACACATGGTTGAAGTTATTGCTGGGAAGCCCCTTGGAAGCATTGAAGAACCGGACTTCCGCCGAGGAGTAATCGGCGGCAAAGCGGAGTTGGAAAATGCCGCGATAGGGATGGGCTACCCAGAGCAGGCGGTCGTTTTCCAGCGCCAGGATGCGGCAGGATTCCTCTATACCCGGTATTTTTTTCCATAAGGACCAGTTAGCGCCTTTTTTTTCGAATAAATAAACACCGTTATACCCCCCTGCGATGAGCAGTTGGGGGTTGGCCACCGGCTGGGCAAACGTCCAGATACCCCCTGTGTCGCCCATGCGCCGCGCTTGCAGGGGGGAAGACAAAAGAAAAGGCCCTTCGTGGTGGCTCACCCATAGTTCTCCCGAGATATTTTGCACCCCCCAGGTTTGGCCCTGGGTGCCGGGCAGCCGTGCGAACGAAGCGGCAGTCCAGCCGCCCGAGGGGTCGCGTGTACCGGTATACAGGCCGTTGGAAGTAGCGAAAAAGCCCGTGTTTGGGGTCAGGGCTGCCCCGTACCCCGCCCCTTCGAGTTCCTCGTCGGGCAGTAGGAACGTATAGGGGGAATTCACCTGGATGCAGTCTATGCCATTGTCGGTGCCCACCCACAGGTTTTGCTGTCGGTCGGCAAACAGGCTCAAGACGTTGTTGTTTTGCAGTCCGTTTTTTCGGCTCAGGACGATCTGCACCGTCCCATCGGATTGGAGGAGCACGACGCCCCCCTGTGAAGTCCCGAAGGCGATTTTGCCGTCGGCAAGCCGGATAGCCGTGTAGAGGCGATGCCTGCGCAGGTACGCGTCGGCATCGGTTTGCCAGGGCAGCAGCTGGCCGCCCGTCCAGCGGTATAGGTGGCCATTGCGCAGACAGACGACCGGGTCGGCGCCGGGCTGTTCCAGGATAGAGACAATTTCCATCCGGGGTTCAACCGGGGGCACGAGCCGTTCCTGTTGCCCATCCGGGCGGAGCACCACGATGCCCCGGCGGCTGTCTTGCGCGATAATCCGGCTGCCCATGCGCTGTAGGTAGAGAAAACTCCCTTCGGGGTACCAGGACTGCACCCGACCGTCCTTTATCCGGATGATTTGGTTGCCGGAGCGAAAGAACAAAGCGCCGTCGGCGGCGAGGAGGGCATCCCAGAAATCTTCTGCTTTGCGCTTCAACTGGGTAAGGAGAGGTTGGAAGGAGGTATACGCCAGTCTTCCTTGCACATCCGGCGAAAAAAAGCCGATTTCACCCTGGGCACCGACGTAGATGCGTCCTTTGCCATCCGCCGCAATGGAGCGCACAATCGTTTTGTTGGCTACCGGATGCAGCGCCCAGTTCACCCCATCGAATTCGATTAGCCCTTCATTGTTGGCCATATAGAGGATGCCGTCGCCATCTTGGGCAAAATCCCAGCTTTGCGTACCGCCGCTGTACTCCGCTTTTGAAAAATTCTGCACAAAAGGAACGCCCTGCCCCGAGAGCTGCAGCCCGAGAAAGACCCAGCACAAGACAGCGCCCCCCCCTCTTGCAAGCCGCCCGAAAACCAATGGCACAGCAAAGGCCCTTTCTGGGGCAGCGGGGTGCTTTGTTGTGTTTGAATGAAAGGACAACTTTATTTTTTTTAACTATTAATCAAATAAATAGAAGGCAAAATACAAAAAAATGTTGTGGAAATGTATAGGTGTAAAAAATACTTTTTTTGGGTGTTGTTGTAGTGTATAGGCATTTCATTTTGCCGTGTGCGCTCAAAAGGCGAACCTTGTGGCAAACCACAACACGTACTCGTATGAAAAAATGCTACACCATCCTCTTGTTTCTCTTTTCTATGCTGGGCACACTCGACGCCCAGCAGGTAGTGCTCGACTTCGAGTCCGCCGCCAGCAGCCGAAACTTTCAGTACTTCGGGAGCAGCCTGGAGCCCAAGACCACCCGGGTCTTGCCCAACCCGAAAAAAGCAGGTATCAACACCAGCGCCAATGCACTGGAGTTCATTAAAACCGCGGACGCACAGACCTGGGCGGGGGCGTTTTCCACGCCCGATCTGACGACCCCTATAGACCTGACCAAGGCGGGCGCGCAGCTCTGCATCAAAGTGCTGTCCCGCCACGTAGGAAACATCGCCCTCAAGCTGGAAGCCCCTTCGACAGGAGGAGCCAACTGGATACAAACGGTAAAAGTAGAGAAAGCCAATGAGTGGGTCGAAGTATGCCTGGACCCCTCGCTGCCGTCCCTGGAAGACCCGAAGAAACCCGCTACCGGGTTCTTGTACAGCCGTTTGGTCATCTTCATGGACTTTGGCGTGAACGGCCCTGCGGTCGCCGATACGACCTTCCTGGACGACGTCCTCGTCAAAGCCGGGGCCGCACCGACTACCGTGCCCGTCCGCTTTGCCGTGAACATGAGCAAGTACACCGAATCCTTCAGTAAGGTGTACGTCAGCGGCACCTTCAACAACTGGTCGGGCGATGCGAACCCCCTGTCGGACCCCGACGGCGATAAAATATGGACAGCAGAACTGCCCCTGGCCACCGGAAGCATCGAGTATAAGTTCCAGGTGGACGGATGGAAAGCGCAGGAAAGCTTTCTGGGCACAGAAGTATGCACCAAAACGACCGGCGGCTTTACCAACCGCTTCCTGGTCATCCCCTCGGCAGGCATCACCCGCCCCGATACCGTCTGCTGGAATTCCTGCTATGCCTGCGGGCAGAGCGTGCGCATCACGGTACAATTGGGCGCCCAGCAAATCGCAGTAGCCGGCTCGGGCCTGTTCATCGCCGGCGGCGGTAATTTCGGTAACCCGGGCGATTTTCAGCTCAAAGATGAGGACAAAGACGGCATCTATACCATCACGTTCGAACGCCCCAAAGGCTTCACCTCTTTCTACACATTCACCAACGGCAACTGCCCCGACTATAGCTGCAAGGAAAACATCGCAGGCCAGTCCTGCGCCAACCCCGACAATTACAACGACCGCAAAATGGGGCCCTTCAACCAGGATACCACTATCCGCACCTGCTTTGGGCAATGTACGACCACCGCGCAATGCGGTACCATCGCCAAACGGAAAGTAACCCTCAACGTGGATATGGCGGGGTACAGCAAGCCCTTCGTCAACCTCTACGTCAGCGGTACCTTCAACAACTGGTCGGCCAACGCCAACAAGCTATCGGACGACGATGGCGACAACAAGTACCAGGCGGTACTCGAACTGAGCGACGGCACCTACGAATTCAAGTACCAGATCGACGGCTGGTCGGCACAGGAAGAGTTCAAAGGCGGCGAAAGCTGTACCAAGACCACAGGTGCCTTCACCAACCGCGTATTCGAGGTCAAAAAAGATACGGTCTTGCCCGTAGTGTGCTTCAACGCCTGTACTTCCTGCAAACCGACCTCTGTCACCGACCTGGAAGAAGCCGATCTTTTCCGCGCTTACCCCAACCCCGTTGACCAGTTGGCATTCATCGAAATGAAGGACTTCTCCTCCGACCCCATGCAGTGGGTCCTCACCGATGCCTCCGGGCGGCAGTACCGCCCAGCCTTGAGCGAAGGGACTTCGGGAACGTTCACCCTGGCCACGGCAGTACTCCCGAATGGCGTATATTGGCTGCGCCTCATTCAGGGCAAGCGCTATGCCCTCAAAAAAATCGTGGTGCTCCACTAGAACAAACGGGTGGCGAGGGGTCAAAGAGGCTGGTTTTCCCTCCTCTTTGACCCCTCACCACCCGTCTATTGACAACCGACAGGAACAGGAACGCTGTCCCAAAAATGTTCCGCTGCTTCTGTTTGAAAAATAAAGACTGATTTCAAAACATTTTTTGGCCAAGTCGGGCCAAAAAATGTTTTGAGACAGCCTCCCTTGCAACCCATTCGATACAACTTTTCCATGAGACCACTTCTTTTAGCAGGCTTTTTATGCATCCTGCTCCCGTCATGGGGGCAAATCACCCTCAAAGGCGTGGTGCGCGCCCAGGCAAGCAAAGAGGCGCTGATCGGCGTCAGCATCCTGCTGGAGGGGAGCGAAGCAGGTGCTTCC
>JBEGMH010000141.1:0-10141 GCA_041183125.1 Bacteroidota bacterium
CCCCCCCCACTACGGGATAATGGAACGACGCGGCTGCAGAGCGCAGGAACTCTTTCAAGGACCAGATGGTTCCCTGAATTTAAAGCATTGTCAGATTTTATTCACCATAATCTTGGATCAATGAGGTATTTTCCGCTTTCTTTTCTTCCTGTTTTACTCCTCTCAGGCTGTGCGGTACCTTATCAAGGGCAACATTTCATACTAAACAAGTTAGATAAAGGAGTGTACGCAGGAATACACCGATTTGGGGGAAAGGCCATCTGTAATGTCGGGGTGGTAGACAATGGCGATGAAACCATCGTTTTTGATGCCTTTCTCTCCCCGGATGCCGCTACCGAATTGGTATCGGCAGTACAAAAGTGCGGGCTTTCAGAGATCCGTTATGTCATTAATAGCCATAACCACAACGACCATGTGCGCGGAAACCAAGTTTTTGGGCCCTCTGTGAAAATTATTTCAACCCGAAAGACCGCGGAAACCATGGCGAGCTCTGAACCACTCGCCATTGCTGCAGAGAAAGGCTACGCAAAAGGCCAGTTTGAATTCTTCGACCAACGGATGCGCGAATTTAAAGGGGATACCAACTCCCGGCCCTATCTGGCTATGAAGATGATGCGGCCTTATTTCGAGGAATTGTCCAAAAGCCATGAGAAAATCAAAACCACGTTGCCGGATGTATTTGTCGAAAGGGAAATGGATCTTTCAGGAAGCAAAAAGGTAGTAAAAATACTGGAAATGGGCCCATGCCATTCCGCAAGCGATTTGGTTATGGTGCTGCCAAAGCAGAAAATTCTTTTCTCCGGAGACGTTGTCTTTAACGCATTTCACCCCTACCTGGTAGATGGAGATGTGGACCGTTGGCGCGCTGCCCTCCGGCAACTCGATCAGATGGATATCCGTCAGGTAGTTCCCGGGCATGGGGATGTAGGTGGTAAAGAATTGTTTTCTACCATGATTGCATACATAGACGATCTGGAAGCCATCGCAATCAAAATGGCAAAAAACGAACCCGTACCCGCAGCACAAAAGATTCCTGCCCAATACGCGTCCTGGTGGCTGGACAATTTTTACTCAGACAACCTCAATTTTCTGTTGAAGAGGGCAAAGTCCAAAGACTAAGCTACCTACCGCACCTCTCCCGGGTAGTTCTACCGCCCAGCTTTTCCATTTCTATGGATATTTTTTTAGTTTTTTTCAGTAGCTTGGTTCCTGGTTTCACCCGTAGCACACACCAATAGCCAAGAATATGTACCATACCCTGCGACTCATCCTGGGAGATCAATTGAACGAGCAGCACTGCTGGTTGGACGAAAAGGACGAAGGCGTACTGTATGTCCTGATGGAGTGCCGTTCGGAAACGGATTATGTGCGGCACCACATCCAAAAAATAGTGGGTTTTTTCGGGGCGATGCGCCGCTTTGCTGCGCTGTTGAGGGAAAAAGGGCACGCAGTGCGCTATCTCAGCCTGGACGATCCGCAGAACCGGCAGTCGGTTGCAGGGAACATCCGTTTTTTAGTCGCCTCCCTCGGGGTGAAGCGCTTCGAGTACCAGGAACCCGACGAGTACCGGCTCGCTGCCGAACTCAATACATTGGCCAGCCTGCTGGACATCCCGGTGCAGGGATACGACACGGGGCATTTCCTTTCCTCGCCACAGGCGTTCAAGGAGCTGTTCAAGGGTAAAAAAACGTATTTGATGGAGTCTTTTTACCGGAAAATGCGGGTAAAATACCGCTTGTTGATGGAAGAAGACGGCACCACACCCCTGGGGGGGCGCTGGAACTTCGACGCGGAAAACCGCAAAAAACTACCCGCGCACGTTGTGCCCCCGCCCGCCCGCCTACAGCAGCACGACGTGCGGGAGCTGTTGGACATGATTCAAAAGGCGGGGGTGTCCTACATTGGGGAGATAGATCCCTTGCGTTTTGCCTGGCCGCTCAGCCGAGCGGAAGCCTTGGAAGGATTGGATTATTTCCTGCGCTACGGGCTGCCTTTTTTCGGCATGTACCAGGATGCCATGACCGAGCGGCATCCTTTTTTATACCATTCCCGCTTATCGTTTGCCTTGAACAGCAAGCTAATCCATCCACTGGAGGTCGTAGAGGCGGCCATCCGCTATTGGCGTTCCCATGAAGGCGACGTCAGCCTGGCCCAGGTGGAGGGCTTTGTACGCCAGATCATCGGCTGGCGGGAGTATGTGCGGGGGATTTACTGGGCACAAATGCCCGGGTATGGGCAGATGAACTTCTTCGGGCACCAACTGCCGCTGCCCTCCTGGTACTGGACGGGTAAAACGAACATGCGCTGTCTACACTTCGCTATTGGACAGTCGTTGGAGCATGCCTATGCCCACCACATCCAGCGCTTGATGCTGACGGGCAATTTTGCGCTCCTCTACGGGGCCGACCCCTCGGAAGTGGATGCCTGGTACTTAGGCATATACATAGATGCCCTGGAATGGGTGGAGATGCCCAACACGCGGGGCATGAGCCAGTTCGCCGACGGCGGGATCGTAGGTACGAAGCCTTATGTATCTTCGGCGAACTATATCCATTCGATGAGCGATTATTGTCAGGGATGCCGCTATGACCCCAAGAAAAGATATGGGGCCAACGCCTGTCCTTTCAACAGCCTGTATTGGTCTTTTTACCATCGCCACGAGGCACTGCTCGCGAAAAACCCCAGGATTGGGATGGCCTACCGCCTTTGGGCAGGGATGGACGAGACCGAGAAACAGCGCATTTTAGACCAAGCAGAACACTACCGAAGCAATATCGAAAACCTATAAGCAAAAATGGAAAGATTAGTAGCCGTATATAATCCGGTGGCAGGCAGGGGCAGGGCACAGCGGATGTGGCCCGAAGTGGAGAAGGCACTTCGGGCGGTTGTGCCCGGCCTTGAGGTGCTGCGTACCACCGGCCGTGGCCATGCAGAAGAACTGGCCTATCGGGCAGCCCTGGAGGGGAAGGCACTGGTCTCGGTAGGGGGCGACGGCACGGCACACGAGGTAGCGAACGGTATCCTGCGGGCCTCCGGAGGAAAGCCAGGGGTACCTATGGGCATCATCCCCCTGGGCAACGGGGATGATTTTGTCAAAATGCTGCCCCCCGTGACAGCAGTGGGCAGCCAGCCCTTTGACTGGAAGCAGGCAGTGGCCCATATTGCTGCCGGAAATACCCTGTGCTTCGACGCTTGCCGGGCCGTCCACCTGGCAAATGGCGAAACCCGCTACTTCATCAATGGGTTGAACCTGGGGTTCAGTGCCCATGCAGGGTATAACTTTTCGACCCTGCCCGCGTATTTTACCGGCTTAGGGGGCTATCTGGCCGCGGTGCTGAAAACGCTTTGGAAATACCCACTGCTGCGCCTCGCGGTATCGTTGGATAACTGCCCGGCCTTTTCGGCCACCACCAGCATGGCCGCGTTCATGAACGGCCGTTGCTTTGGCCGGGCCTTTTGGGTGTGCCCCCAGGCCGATGCACAAGACGGCCGCCTGGAGATCATGGTGGTAAAAAAAGTCGGAAGACTGACCATACTGCAAAAAATACCGAAGATACTCCGCGCAACCCACCTGCAGGATTCGCTGATTGACTGGTACCAAGCCCAGACCGTACACATTACTTCCCCCGACGAGCTCATCGTCGAAATGGATGGGGAAATTCCGTTCAGAGGGGTCCGTGAGTTGGAGATATCGGTACTTCCGGGGGCTTTGCGCGTCTTTTGTTGAATACCAAGGCCGATCCAGGCTTAAGAATAAAATAACAAAGGAGGGCTTGTTTTTTTGATTTTGCCGCACAAAATCAAAAAAACAAGCCCTCCTTCAAAATATTTTTTGGTGGCATCTGGTGTGAGAAAGGTCTTTTCACACAAGCCCACCCTGTTTAATCTTTATCCAACCCTTCTTCGATGCGGCGGATACAGTCTTCGTAGTGTATTTTGGTCAGTTTGTAGGTAGTGGCCCCTGCTTTTGCTTTCAGTTCGGTGTGAATTTCCTTGAGGGTAGCGCGGGTGAGCGAGGCCACATCTGTATTCAGGATGTCCATGGAAGGCGTAGCTGGGCCGCCGAAGGAGAACGCCGGGGGTCCAGCCGGGGCGGAATCGTCCGGGTTGAGGATTGCGATCAGTTTATCCAGGTACATGCGCTGCAGGTTGCGGCGGTGTACCGACACCGGCTGGTTGTTGCGCAGCTCAGACCAGATACCTGCTTTGAGGTCGGCGTACATCTCGTCCAGGCCGTAGGCATTCGGATAAGCCGATTTCGACTCCATCAAGCGTTGTAGGCGGCTGGAGCTGTGGAGGCTGTTGAGGGCGGATTCCTGGATTTGGGCCAGGGACGCGACGCCCATATCCGATGCGATCAGGCTCATGACTTTTTGGTCGTAGAGCCAGGCCGGCGTTTGGAACAACTGCTTGTTGAGGAAAGCCACAGCCGACTGCTGCATCGCTTTGGGGGCAGGTTCGTATACGACGCCCTGCTGGTCATGCGTTTTGGGGTTTTCAAAGATACCGCCCACCCATTTGGTGACATGGCCGATATAGCGGCGGTACTGGGCGACGATATCGCCGTACATTTCCTGGACCATATCGTAATCTTCCGCTTCTGCTTTGCTCCAGGTGACGAGGTTGGGCATGAGGCGCTGCAGGTTTTTGATCCCGTATTCGGAGGCTAACATAGAGTTATCGCCAAGGTCTTCGCTTTGGGCCCGTGGGTCAATGGGGCTGGACTCGGTCAGGAAGTGCAGGCGTTTGTTGCCGGCTGCTTTTTCCAGGTACCATTTGTTGAGGATTTTCTTGTCTTCCTCTGCGCTTTGGGTGTTGTAGATAGGCTTGTACGCCCATTCGATGGCCCATTTGTCGTAATCGCCGATGCGGGGGAAGAAGTCGGTCAGCCCATCTTCAGGCTGGGCGACGTAGTTGAAGCGCGCGTAATCCATGATAGACGACGTGTGGCCATTTTCTTTGATAAAGGCTTTATCGCGCAGTTTTTCTACCGGGGTAGCATTGCTGGCCCCGAAGTTGTGGCGCAGGCCGATGGTATGCCCTACCTCGTGGGAAGATACGAAGCGGACCAGCTCGCCCATAAGTTCATCGCTGAATTCCGTAGCGCGGGCGCGTGGATCGGCGGCGGCGGTTTGGGTGGTGTACCAGCGCTTGAGCAGTTTCATGACGTTGTGGTACCAGCCGATATGGCTTTCGATGATTTCCCCGGAACGCGGGTCGTTGACGTTGGGGCCATACGCGTTTTCGATATCCGATGCGAAGTAGCGGATAACGGAGTAGCGGGCGTCTTCCAGGCTCATATTCGGATCGTTTTCGGGCCAATCTTTGGCAAGGATGGCATTTTTCCAGCCAGCTTGTTCGAAGGCGGCCTGCCAGTCTTCAACCCCTTTTTTCAGATAGGGGCGCCATTTCAGGGGCGTGGCCGGGTCAATATAGAAAACGATCGGTTTAGCGGGTTCGATGAGTTCGCCGCGTTGTTGGCGGGCGGCGTCTTCGGCATTTTTGGCTTCCAGGCGCCAGCGTACGGCGATGATTTCCTGTTCGGTGCGCTGGGAGTTGTCTTCATAAACGGTAGAGCGGGTGGCGAAGAGCCCTACGCGGGGATCGAAATAGCGCTTGCGCATAGGTTCCTTGGGGAGCAGCACCATAGAAGTGTTCATTTCCAGGGTGACGAAGCCGGAAGCAATGCCTGCGGGCAGGTCAACAGTCCGGTTGCCGCCCGGTACACCTCCCGGGGAAGGTGGGTTTACCCCGAAGGTTTTGACCGAGCGCACCTCCACGTTGATGGGGAACGCCTTCAGGGAGACCATGTAAGAGCGGTCTTTCTGCTGGGCGTTCAGGCGATACTGCTGTTTGGTGGTGGGTGGCAGGGAGAAAACCTGGTTATCGCCGTTGAAAAAATCCCCAACCTCGATCAGTACGGACGTGTCCTTTTTGGTGAACTTGATGTCAAAAGCTGCTGCGATAGGCTCGACATTGGAATTCCGAACCGCTTGGGCGATGGGTTCGTCTTCGCTGGCCGCTACGTTTATATAGGACACGACGCGGAGAAACACGTTATTGGCGGGCCCTTTTTCAAATCGGACGACTTGGCGGTTGGCCTGTTCACCACCGTAACCAGCACCGGTGGGCGCTTTGGAGATACGGGTAATAGCCATGATTTCCCTTCCGAACAAGTCATTGGGGATTTCAAAGTAGTATTTGTCACCGACCTGGTGGGTCGTCAGCATGCCCACCATGGAGACGGCTTTGTCAGTGATGATATCCTTGAATGTTTTTGGAGGGGCAGGTTTTTTTGCCGTGCTGTCCCCGGCAGCAGCGGCAGGGGCAGGGGGCATACCCGGGGGTCTGCCGCCCGGTTGGGCATTTGCGGAAAGCACAAACGCAAAAAGAGCGATTAACAACGCGGAGGTGTTTTTCATCGTATAAAAGGCTTTTGTGAACATTTTAAAAGCAACCTTCAAAGGTAAACAATCTATCATCGCCCTGGGGCGGGAAGCGACGAAATACCGTTTTCAGCCTATGGATTACCGATTTGCAGGATTTTTAATTCGACCCTTTGGTTTTTCTGTCTGCCTTCCGGGGTAGTGTTTGGAGCGATGGGGTTTTGTTTGCCGTAGCCTTTGTAAGAGACTCTGGAAGCATCTATCCCTTGGCGGATCAGGTACTCTGCTACTGTTTTGGCGCGGGATTCGGATAGTTTGATACAAAACTCATCGGAGCAAAGGTTACTGGTATGGCCTCCGATCTCGATGACCAGCCCTGGAACAGCTTTCATAAACCTGGCCAATTCCTGTACCATGGGCAAGCTGGCGTTGGTGAACACCACGCTGTCCACCCCGAAGCGGATTTGTTCCAACTGGATAACCTGCCCGGGAGTCAATTTTCCAGGTATCAAGGCGGCGATAAGCCGCTGCGGGATGAGCACGCTATCGGTTGCGGTACAGCCTTTGGAATCGGTCACGGTAAACCGGGCCATACCGTCGGGAAGTTGTTTGGCATCGGGTGTTGTTTCGCTGTTGGACCAGGCGTAGGTAAAGCCCCCGCTGCCCCCGGTTGCGCGCAAGGTTGCCTGCCCGTCAGCGTTCGGGCCGGCACCGAACACACTGCTTAGCTCAACCAAGATAGCCGGTGGCTCCGGGATATTGAAAGTGGCACTCGCCTCGTTGCCCAGGGCATCGTTTACCTTCAGGGTGTACCCGCCGGAGCCGAGCTGGTTCAGCTCACTGCCCGTTTTTCCGTTGCTCCAGGAGAGTTGGTAGGGTGGTTTGCCCCCTTTGACGGCGGCATTGAGCGCTGCGGTTTTTTGTCCGTGGCAGGAAATACCGCTTTTGAGGCTTAGCTCTGCGGTCAGCGGTTGGATGTTCTCCGGGATTTCGATGGTGGCGATGGAGGAGCAGCCATTGGTATCCCGTACGGTCACCTGTCGCTTACCTGCGCTCAGGCGCGTGGCATCTGCGGTACTCTCGCCGTTGTCCCAGGCGTAGGTGTAGGGGGCTGTGCCTCCGGAAGCTTGTACCCGGGCTTTGCCATTGGCTTTTTCGCTATCGGCCAGGGCGAGCAGGGCCACATTGGCTTTCAGGGCAGGCGGGCTTTTGATTTCCAGTTCGGCGGATGCTGTGTTTCCGGCTACGTCGCTGACGGTGACCGCGTACACACCTGCTTTCAGTCCACTTGGCTTATCGCCCTTGAGGCTGGTATCGTTCCAACGATATTGAAAAGGGGCTTTTCCACCGTTTATGTTCAGCATCAGGGCTGCATCGGGGCTTCCAAAGCACTTTAGGGGGGTAGCCAGCCCTATTTCGACGGATAGGGCAGGGATGCGCTCCGGCACGTCTACGACAGCGGTCGTTTGGCAGCCATTGGCATCGGTAACGGTTGCGCTGTGCTTGCCGCTGCTGAGTTGGGTAGCGCGAAGCCCCTTTTCCCCATTATCCCAGGCGAAAGAATATTCGGGGGTTCCCCCGGAAAAATTGAGGGCTGCTTTTCCATCTTTTTGGTTGAGCGTAGCTGGGGATTCCGCACTGATCGCCACCGTCAGTTCCTTGGGTTCGGGTAGGGAATACTCTCTGGATACTCCTGCACCGGTGGCGTCTTTTACCGAGAACGTATAACTGCCGGCGCGCACACCGCTGAGTATTCCGCCCTTTGCCCCCAGTTTGTCCCAGGAGTTGGTGTAGGGCGGTTTGCCCCCACTGACCGAAATCACGAGTACGCCGTCATTTTTTCCCGCGCAAGTGACCGGTTTAGAGGTAGAGATTTGGATGCTGAGCGGAAGGATATTTTCGCTGACGGCAACGCTGCCTTCGGCTTTGCAGCCATTGGCATCGGTGACTTGCACTACCCGCTTTCCGGGGCCAAGCAAGAAGGCATTTTCCCCTTCCTCCGCGTTATCCCACTTGTACCGATAGGGAGGCGTACCGCCGGACGCCTGCGCTTTTGCCCTTCCGTCTTTATTGTTTGTAGAAGCGGGGGACAGGAGTTCGGCCTGGACCAGGAGGGCATCCGGTTCCGAGAGGGTAAAGTCGCCGGATACTTGCTTTCCGCTGGCATCCTGTACCGTCACGCTGTATTTTCCGGCGGGGAGGTTGCCGATTTTGGCTCCGCTGAAGCCCGGATTGCTCCAAGTATAACGGTAGGGTGGTTTGCCACCCGTCACGTCGGCAGCAATGATGGCGGTGTTGCCACCCTTACATTTCAGGCTTTCGAGCAACTGGATGGTAGCGCTCATGGGCAGGATATTTTCGGTCATCTCGATGGAAGCAGATGTTTTGCAACCTTTTGCGTCCACGACCTCCACGGTAGCTTTTCCGGCGGGGAGTTTTTTGGCCTGGGGGGTAGTTTCACCGCTGGCCCACTTGAACTGAAACGGCTCGGTACCCCCCTGCAGGTTTGCGCTGGCGAAGCCGTCGGCCTGGCCGATTCCGGCGGGTTTATCGAGGGAGATATTGGCTTGGAGTGGGGCAGGGGAAGCGATGGTGACGGCGCTGTCCAATCGCAGCCCTTTGCTATCGGTGATACTGAACGCAAGTCTTCCCGCCGGGAGGTTTTGTAGGACAGTTCCTTTCAGATTGGGGTTTTGCCAGGCGATTTGATAGGGTTTGACCCCGCCGTCAGGGGAGATTTCGATCGCCCCATCCTGCATACCGGAGCAGGAGACAGGCTTGGCGGAAACGATGGAAAAAGTAATCGGCGGTGCCTGGCGGGCAACTTGAACTTGTGCTGTAGTTTTGCAGCCCTTCGCATCGCTAACCGTTACCGAGTGGGTTCCTGCCGCAAGCGCAACCGCTTCCTGGCTTTTCTCTCCATTATCCCAGGCGAAGGCATAGGGAGGGGCCCCGCCTTCGGCGCGGGTTAGGGCGCGCCCATCCTTCTTCTCTGGGGCAGATTCTTCTTTTTTTGCTTCGGCAAGCGCTTTTATCCGGGTATCCGGGATCGTGGCCTCCAGTATCTTTTGCGTCCCGTCTGCATCGCTTATGGTGACGGAGTACTTTCCGGGGCCGAGGTTGGCTGCCGATTGTCCTTTGGTACCATTGCTCCAGGTATAGGAAAACGGGGGTTTACCACCGTTGACCAGGACGTTCAGCACTGCTTCGTCTTTGGGGGAGTTGCAGTCCAGGGGTTTCTGCAGGACCAGCTCCGTGCGCCAGGCAGTGGCTTTGTCAATAAAGTAGAGCCCCTTGTCTTCGCTGCCGATCCAAACCACCCCATCGAGGTCAATGGCGATACAAGTGGGGAATTGTGTCGTATAGTATTCAGCGGGGCCGAACACCAGGGATTCGCCTGTGGCAGGGTCGAAGCGGGCCATGCGCTCGGAGGCAATCCACACCCTGCCTTCCGGGTCAACGGCCATGGCGTTTGCACTGCCGTCGGTCAGGTCAAGGGGTATTTCCACGGGCTCCCAGACCTCGGCAGCACTCACTTTCCAGAGCAGGGCGTCGCCTAACACCCAGATATCGGAGCCATTGCGCTGGATAGACTGGATGGTAAAATACTTCTGCTCTTGTTTCCACTTGCCAGAGCTGCCGTAAAATACCCCGGCATCGGTGCCGATCCAGGTTTTTCCGCTGGGTTCGATGAACAAGGCGTTGACTTTGGCGGCACCGCTTTTGGACGAATTGTTTATTTTGCTGAGCAGGGT
>JBEGMH010000142.1:0-10312 GCA_041183125.1 Bacteroidota bacterium
CGGGCGACGACGCAGCCCAGGCTATGGCCGCAATAGCCAACCACGTGGACTCTCCCGCCAAGGCACCCCTGCGCGTCATCGTTCCGTTGCTGCGCTATCATTTGGCCACCGGGAACCTGGAAGCCGCTGGCGGTATCGTCCAGCGTTACCTGCCCGAGCTGGAGGAGAACGGCGATATCTGGAACGCCCGGCGCTTCTACCTCGCCGCGAGTACCCACCCGGAATACGACGGGCAAGCGTTGCTTGCGAAGGCCGAGGCGCTGGAGCGGGTGCTCCAGCGCTGAGCCCTGGCCCCAGGGCTATTTCTTTGCCAAAGTCAATTTCATCATGATATCGGTCTACTCGTAGAAGAACTTTCCGGTCCACCACTCTTTTTCGATGGTAGCGCCATATTTGGCATAGAAGTTCAGGGCGGGTTCGTTCCAGTCGAGGACCTGCCATTTGACCAGGCGGCAGCCTTGTCGGCGGCCCTCTTCGATAAACGCGTCGAACAGCAGTTTCCCGGCCCCTTTTCCCCGCCAGGGTTCGCTGACCACAAAGTCCTCCAGGTAGAGCATTTTTCCCTTCCAGGTAGAATAGTTCATGTAATACAGGATCATTCCGATGACTTCTTCCCCGGCACAGGCGACCTGTGCCTGAAAAACCCCCTGGGCGAAATCCCGGCGGTACTCTTCTTCAGTGGCGATAAATTCCTCTTCAGCTTTTTCGTAGATGGCCAATTCGCGTACCAGCCCGTGAATAGCGGGCAGGTCATGGGCAGTGGCCATACGGATGGCGATGTTTTCCATAGCGGCAGGTGTTCAGATAATTCGTTTGCAAAGGTAGCTATTCGAACGGGTTCTGGCAGCGGATTTTGATGCTATCGGCCTTGTGTTAGTGGGCGTAGCCCAGGGTACCGTCCACAAAATACATATCTACCGATCGGTCGTGTTTGACGTTGATTTTTCCCCGGTGTGTACAGAGGAACGCGTCGCGCACGAGGTCGTACGTACTAGCGGAGATGTTGATGCGCCCTGTTTCACCTCCCGACTCCATGCGGGCGGCCACGTTGACGGTATCCCCCCAGACGTCGTAGGCGAATTTTTTTTCTCCCACCACCCCTGCGACCAGGGGTCCGGTGTGTATACCTATGCGGGCTTCGAAGAGGGGCAGGTTGACGGCCCTGCGTTCTGTGTTGAACTCCTGGAGATAGTGCAGCATATCCTGGGCGGCCAGGACAATGCGCCGGGGGTGCTCCGGGTCTTCTTCCGGTATCCCGCCGGCGGCCATGTAGCAGTCGCCAATGGTTTTAATTTTTTCCAGGCGATAGGTCTCGATGATGCGGTCGAAGGCGCGGAAGCAGCGGTCGAGTTCCTGGATCAGTTGATCGGGCGGCATCCTTTCGGCAATACTGGTAAAATTCCTGAAGTCGCAGAACAGCACGGAGGCTTGTTCGTAATGCCGTGCCTGGGCCCAGCCCTGCAGCTTGAGTTCGTCGGCGATACTGGGGGGTAGGATATTGAGCAACAACTGGTCTGAGCGCTTTCGCTCTTCCAGGATGATGCGGTTTTTTTCTTGTAGCACGCGACTTTGGGCGCGCACCTGCAGGAAGCGAAAGAAAAGCCCCAGGCTGAGGGCCAGTACGATGCCTGCCATAGCCAGGGAGAGGTCGCGCTGGCTGTTGCGGAGCTGCACTTCCCCTTCTTTTTGGCGGAGCAAAGCATCCTGGCCGGCTAATTTAAGGGAGTCCAATTGGTTGTAGAAGATCAGGGAATCCACGATGCGCTTTTGGTATTCCAGGGCGAGCCGGGCCTTGGCCTGTGACTCGTTCATATTGGCGATAGCGGCTTCTTGTTCGGCGATCGTCTGGGCTAATACCTGGCGCTCTTTGGCCAATGCGGCACTTTCGCGTTGGCGCGCATCGAGTTCGCGCCCCATTTCCCGCAGCCGCTCCCGCAGCTCCGGCGAGGGGTTTTCCGTGGGTGAAGACAGGGAGACGCGGGCGTCGGGCAACTCGGGTAGGCTCCCCTGCTGCAGAAGGGCTTGGAAACGTTCGGCATCTTTCGTCTTCCCCCGGTCGAGGGCTACCTGGCGCTGCTGGGCGACAATCGCACCCACCAACTCGGAATCGCCTTTCAAGCGGGCCAGGCGATAGGCCTTTTCAAGGATAGGGGCCGCGAGGGCAAGCCGACGGCCTTCCTGCCGCCCTAAGGCGCGCCCCTGGAAAAAAAGCGCATGGGCAGAATAGCCTATGTTCTGCAACCTGGTCGAAACCTGGTTGGCTTTCCCCGCCATATCAGCCGATTTGGCAAAGTCGCCCGCAAGGTAAAAGCGGTCGGATTGCTGCATATAACCCTCGTACTGTTCCAAGGCCGCCGCATAGTCGGAAGTAGGTTGTTGCGCAAACAAGGGCATTGGCGCACAGAGAGTCAGGATAGTGAGTAGTAGTAGCGTCGGCTTCATGGCAGCCTTGGGTTATTTTTACATTGGACGTTCCAGGTGGTGCGAAAAATTTTTTCTTTTACCCTGTATTGAAATATTATTTTTTTAAAAGCATTTAAATCCAAATTTTATAAAAATAAGATTAGTTTTAAATGCTTTTTAAAAAATAAAATTTTTATACTCTGGTACCAAAAGTCTATTTCATAAACGCAACTTGCAAGGTAAAATTTTTCTACTTGATTTTTATCCTTGAAAAACGCGGAGATACCGCCCCCACCCGTTCGCTTGCCAAAAAGATAGCGCGGCCGTTCAAAAAAAACCTTATCTTAGTAGCGGGTACCCTGCTTCGACGAACCACAAGGTCTATGGGCAAACAGCTGTGTACCTATCCAGATGAAAGCATACCAGAAATTTTTGGTCCAGTTCCTGTTTTTCGGGCTCCTGCTCTTGCTGCCGTTCGCCACTGAACGCGACCGCCCTGTATTTGAAGCAAAAATCGGCACCTTGGCCGTGATTCCCCCAGCGCTGCGCGATTCTTTTGCGCTGCGCCTCATCGTGGCGGCACCGGTGCCGGTAGGCCGCTATTTCGAGTATATGGACTCGGTGGTAGCCGCCACCGACAGCCTGGTCCCGTATCCTTTGTCGGAGCACCTCATTGCGCGTGCCAACCCCTGGCTTATTGATTCCCTGGCGGAGACGGACTACTACCGGCAGATGGCGCGGGGCGTTTTTGTCTATGACCAAAAAAAGATGGTCATCCTGCACCCAGGCGATACGCTGGGTATTCCCGACAGCACGTACGCACGGGGGCTGCTCGAAGCCATGGCCGCCACCACGATAGACGTCAACATACCAGAGTTCACGCTCCGCATCCAGCAGGACGGGAACACGCTGTACCGCTTTCCCGTCCGCGTAGGCCAGAACAAGCGCAAGTACCTGAAAATGGCGGGCAGGGCCGTAGACTTGCGCACCGATACCGGCACCGGAAAAGTGATCCGGCTCAACCGGAACCCGGCCTGGGTCAACCCCGCCGACAACAAGCCTTACTACGAGACCAACCGCGACGACCACCGCCGCACGGCCTGCCCACGCATCCCCTGGATCGAGCCCGAAATCAATGGGCAGCGCCTGGGCGACCTCATCCATCCGACCACCAACCCCAAGACGCTCGGCAAAGCCTATTCAAACGGGTGCGTAGGCCTGAAAGAAGCGGATGCCTGGTACGTGTATTATTATGCCCCGCTGGGTACCCGCGTCGTTTTCCGCTACGACCTCCGCGTCGTACGGGAAGAAGGGGATACCCTGGTGCTGCGGGACATCTACCGCGGCAAGCCCAAAATCGAATAAGGCTCAGCGCTGCCCGTTGCGGAACTCCAGGTGGAACAGGTCGGTCCGCCTGTCCTTGAGGTTGCGCACGCTCCCGTAGGCGTGTAGTTCGCGCAAGAGGTCGAGGTCCACATCGGCGACGAGGATCATCTCCGTGTTGGGCGTCGCTTCTGCTTTGATGCCTTTAGAGGGGAACGAAAAGTCGCAGGGGGTGAACACCACCGACTGTGCGTACTGGATATCCATGTTGTGTACTTTGGGTAGGTTGCCGACGCTGCCGGCGATGGCCACATAGCACTCGTTTTCGATAGCGCGGGCGCGGGCGCAGTAGCGCACCCGGGAGTACCCGTTCTGCGTATCGGTCAGGAACGGCACAAAGAGGATTTTCATATCGCGCTCGGCCAGGATGCGCGGCAGTTCCGGGAACTCTACATCGTAGCAGATCAGGATGCCGATCGGGCCGCAGTCGGTTTCGTAGATGGCCAGGCGGTCGCCGCCGACCATACCCCAGAACTTTTCCTCATCGGGCGTGACGTGCAGTTTTTCGTAGGCGTCCCAGGCGCCGTTGCGGCGGCACAGATAGCCGATATTGAGCAGGCGGTCGCCGTCGAGGAAAGGCATGGACCCGGTGATGATATTGACGTTGTAGCTGATGGCCAGCTCTATGAACCGGTCGCGGATTTCCTCGGTATAAGCGGCGAGGTGGCGGATGGCGTCCGGCTCGGCGAGGTGGTTGTACTGCGCCATGAGCGGGGCGTTGAAAAACTCGGGGAAGAGCGCAAAGTCTGATTTATAGGCCGATACCGCATCCACGAAGTACTCCACCTGTTCGAAGAGTTCGTCCAGGCCCTGGTAGGGGCGCATCTGCCACTGGATGAGGCCGAGGCGCACGACGGATTTCTGCACCGAGCCCTTGCCTTCGGGCTGTTTGTAGAAAATGTTGTCCCATTGCAGCAACACGGAGATGGCCCGGGATTCCAGTTCTGCCGGCATATAGCCTTCCAGGATTTTTTTTACGTGAAAATCGTTGGAGAGCTGGAAGCTGAGCACGGGGTCGTAGATTTCCTTGTGCTTGACTTTGTTGATGTATTCGAAGGGGGAGCTGTGCGGGGCACTCAGGAAGTAGTTGGGTGCGCGGCCTGCGAACACGATGGCTTTGAGGTTGAGCTGTTCGCAGAGTTCCTTGCGGGCATCGTAGAGGCGGCGGGCCAGGCGCATGTCCCGGTAGGCCGTGCGTATGAACACGTCAATACCATAGAGCGTATCGCCTTTGGGGTTGTGCGTGGTAAAGGTATAGTTTCCGGTAATTTGGGCGTAGGTATGTTCGTCTCCGAAGAGGTCGTATTTGACGATGACCGACAGGGCGAAGCCTGCGATTTTGCCTTCTACAAAAACGGCCAACTGGCCTTCCGGAAACGTTTTGAGCAGGGTTTTGACGGCTTGTTCCGACCAATACCGGCCCGGCCAGTTGTCGTATTCTTCGAGCATAGCGGCCCGAAGGCCCTGGTAGTCTCGTTCGGTCAGTCCGCGGAGTTCGACGCTCACGGTATTTTCCATAGCAGGGTTACTTTGAGAGGGTATTTTTTGCAAACAAGACGTTATCCAGGCCTCGGATTTCGGTAGCCAAGACCGGTCCGGAGGGGGTCCACTCGATGCGCAGCAGCCCGAAGTTGCGGGCGATGACCAGCTCGCCGACCCGGTAGCGGTTGGGTTCGCCGCCACCGCCCAGTGACCAGGTATGGGTGAGGCCGCTCGAGGTGAGTTCGTAGAGTGTGCGGCCCGATATTGGCAGCTTGGTTTTGCTGAGCTCCGCGATATGGCGGTCGCCACTGATGAGCAGGGTATGCGGGGGTTGTACGGCATCCAGGAGGTTCAGGAGGCGGGTGCGGGCGCGGGGGAAATTGGCCCATTTTTCATAGACCTGCTCTTCGGGCAGGAACTGTATACCGCAGCCGATGAGGTGTACCTGGGCATCGCTCTGGCGCAGTTCCTGTTCCAGCCAGGCCCATTGCGCTTCGCCCAACATATCCCCGTCTGGGTTGGGCGTGTAGCGGATACCGGATCCGGGTGATCCCGGTTTCAGTTCATCGCGGAAAGAGCGGCCATCGAGGAGGATAATCTTCACCCGTTGCCCTTTGGGGCCGAAGGTGAAGGACTGGTAAGCGCCTTCCCGGCTCCGCACCGGTGCTTTAGCGGGCACGTCGAGGAAGTCGAGCATCAGTTGCTGGCTGGTCTTTTTCCAGGCGTAGTGTTTATCGCCGTCGTTCACACCGTAGTCGTGGTCATCCCAGATTCCGATCACGGGTACGGCAGACCGGAAGGCCAGGTATTCGGGTTGGTATTTTTGCTGCAGGTACATCGTTTTCATGGCCTGCATATCTTCTGTGTCGGCGTAGATGTTATCGCCGAGCCAAATCCAGAGGTCGGGGCGGTTTTGGAGGATGGCTTTCCAGATGGCCTGGTCTTTGTCCACGCGGTTACAGGAGCCTATGGCGATGGTTTGCAGGCGCGTTTTCAGCGGCAATTTTTGTTTTTGGAGCAGGGTTTTGCCCCGTACGTCCACAGCGGGTTGCTGGCAGGCCGCGGCGGTCAGGAACAAGGCCAGGATGGGCAGTAGAAAGGCGCGTTTTTTCATGTGCAGATCAGCATTAGGGCGTATCCGGAAAAGGGTTATTTTTGATTTGCAGGCCACAAGCCTATTCCTCCATGGGGTAGCGGAGGCCGATTTGCCGGCGTACCTCATCGAGTGTTTCCATGACCTCCACGCTCAGGTCGAGGGGTATTTCGGGGCTCTCGTGCCATCCGAGCTGCAGGCAGCGCATGACCTCGGCAATCTGGTAGGAAAAGCCACCACAGGGGTAATCGAAGGAGAAGAATTGCGGAGTTTCCCCCGGCTGGAGGACGCTCATCGTCGTCGTGCTATACCAGCGCGTGTGCAGGTAGATCGTTCCTTTTTCACAATGGATGAACGCTTCTGTCTTGGTAGGGGTGCGGACGCTGCAATGGAGATGGGCCATGGCGCCATTTGGCCACTGCATAGCGACAGTGGTTTCCTCGTCCACGCCGGTAGGGCCTAACACGCCGAGGGCGGATATGCGTTCCGGTTTGCCTAAGAACAGGTGGGCCAGGAAAACGGGATAGATGCCCACATCCAGCAGGGCGCCCCCTGCCAGGGCTGGGTCGAACAAGCGGCTGTGCGGGTCGAACACCGGTAGGAAGCCAAAGTCGGCGCGGATGGAGAGTATCCTGCCCAAGGTGCCGGAGCGCACGATTTCCTGGGCTTTCCGGATGGTCGGCAAGAAGCGCGTCCAGAGCGCTTCCATGAGAAAAGTATGGCGGGAGCGGGCGGTGGCGGCCATTTCGCGGGCCTGTGCGGCGTTGACCGCGAAAGGCTTCTCGCACAGCACGGGGATTCCCTTTGCCAGGCAGAGCAGCACATGGGGGTGGTGGCCCGTGTGGGGGGTGGCGACATAGACGGCATCGAGGCCCGGGCACTCGAGGAGTTCCTCGTAGCTGCCAAATGCGTGGGGTACGCCGTGCAGGCGGGCGAAGGCCTGGGCTTTGTCCAGAGAGCGGGACGCTACCGCGTGGAGGCGGGCCTGCGGGAGTACCTTGATGTCGTTAGCAAATTTGCCTGCTATTTTTCCGGGGCCGATGATGCCCCAGCGCACGGTAGGTTCCATAAGATACGGTTCAAGGAAGGTAAAGAAAAGAAGATTTTCAGGCTGATGGTACACGTTTGCCCCATTTTTTGTTCTTTTGGCAAAAAAGACCATGGCCGATCTCGATGCGGTGCGCATAAACTTCGATGCGGAGAACCTCCGCTGGCTGAATCTGTGTTTGGGGTTGATTATGTTTGGGGTAGCGCTCGACTTGCGGGTGCAGCAATTCCGGACCTTATTCCAGCAGCCGCGGAGCCTGGTGATCGGCCTGCTCTCGCAGATGGTAGGGCTACCGCTGCTGACCGTGGGATTGGTGCTTCTCTTGCAGCCCCCGCCCGGGCTGGGTTTGGGGATGCTGTTGGTGGCCGTTTGTCCGGGTGGCAACGTATCCAACTACGCCACGCACTTGTCGGGTGCGAACACGCCCCTTTCCGTTTCGATGACGACGATTTCCACGCTATCGGCGGCGGTCACCACGCCTTTGCTGTTCTCTGTGCTGGCCCCTTTGCTGCCAGGCAGCAGGGGGCTGGGGGCCCTGGTACAAGTAGAGCCTTGGGCTATGGTGGGGGCTATTGTGCAGGTCATCCTCGTCCCTCTGGCGCTGGGGTTTCTGTTCCAGCACTTTCTACCCCGTCTCACGGGGCGTTTGCTCAAGTCGGTGAAGCGGCTGTCCATGGTGATCTTCCTGGGGTTTGTGGCTGTTGTCGTCGCAGGGAATTTGGCGCATATAGGGCGTTATGTGCCGTATATATTCTTTTATGTGTTCGTCCACAACGCGGCGGCCTTGGCGATGGGCTATTTTTGGGCTCGGTGGAACCGTTTGCCGGAAGCCGATACGCGCGCTATTTCCCTGGAGACCGGGATTCAGAACTCCGGTTTGGCACTGGCCTTGATCTTCAATTTTTTCGATGGGCTGGGTGGGATGGCCCTCATAGCGGCCTGGTGGGGGGTCTGGCATTTGGTTTCTGCCTTTGGGTTAGCGGCCTACTGGAAGCGGCGCGGGTAGCCCCGGGCTACTTGTTTTTTTTTACCCCTCACATACGGATTTCCCCTACTGGCAGCGTTAACCGTACAAAATCGAATCGCTATGACGCTGCGCAGTACTTTTCTCAGCACCCTGATGCTCTTTTTTGCCGGCTTTGCGCTGAGCGCCCAGAATAACCGTGCCCCTCTCCCCAAGGCCGACCGCGAGCGGCTCGCGCTGATGGAAGACACCCTGGCCTTACTCGGCCACGTATCGGTCAACGACTCCCTCGAAGACAACCGCTTTGGGGCTACCCGCCTCATGATCCCGATCCTGGTCGAGGCGCTGAAGGTGCCCCGTTCCTTCCAATACCCTTTTGAGCGGCTAAAGACCATCTCCATCCAGTACGCGCCGGACAGTACGTTCCGGGTGTTCTCCTGGCAGCTCTTTGTGTCGGACAACGAATACCGCTATTACGGGGCGATACAGATGAATACGCCCGATTTGAAGCTGTTCCCCCTGGTGGACCGCTCTTTCCGCGTAGCATCGCCCGAGACGGAAACGCTGAGCGCCGATAACTGGTACGGTGCCCTGTACTACGGTATCCGCAAGCTGGATCGCCCGGAGGGCCCTTGTTACCTGTTGTTCGGCTATGACGCGTTTTCCTTCTTCAAGCGCCGAAAAGTGATGGAGACCTTGCAGTTCAACGCCGAGGGCAAGCCTGTTTTCGGGGTGCCCATTCTTCCGGAGACCATTTCCGGCGCGACGGGGCGGAAGCGGTTGGTGTTGGAGTACAGCGCAGAAGCCAGTGTGCGGCTCAACTGGGACGAGGCTATGGGGCTCATCGTCTTTGACCATCTCATCCCCGTAGTGGGGAAGAACGGAGAAGGGGAAGTAGCGGTACCGGACGGGAGTTACGAAGCCTTCCGCATCAAACAAGGCCAGTTGGAGTATATCCCTATGTTGGACACGCAGCTTCAAGCGGAGCCGCCCCGGCCTTCCCCTGTCCTGGACGACAAGAGCAAGGACATTTTAGGCAGGCCCAAGACTAAGAACAGGTAAGGTGTATGTTTTTCCTTCATCTAAGGCGGCTATACTCCCTCAAAAAGCCTTCATGTGGGTAAAAAATGGCTCTTTTTTTTCATCTCGCTGACCCTTCGCAACAAGTCTAATGAACTTAAGCCTGCTTCGCATCCTCCGCATTGGCCAGGATTTGCCACACCTGTACCTCGCTGTAGCCTGTAAGCAGACAGAGAATATCTATGGAGATACCGTTCCTGTACCCGTTCAGGACCGTCTGCTTTTTATTTTCCTCGCGACCTTCCTCGCGACCTTCCTCGCGACCTTTCTCAATACCTTTCTCAATACCTTTCTCAATACCTTCTTCGAGGATGGAATCGTACAGCGTCATAACGTTTGGTTGTTTGTGTTTGGGGAGCTCGGAAACCAGGTCGCGGAAAACATCCCGTTCAATAGATACGAGCTTTGAAAAATAAACCATCAGGATTTGCAAAAAGTTCCCTGCACTGGGCTCCGGGGGAAGGATGAAAATCTGCTCAAAACGGGCCATCAGCGCTCCGGGGTCGTGGCTGTATTTCTGGGTCAGCAGCGCAGACCGAAGCCACGCCTCCTCCATCTGCCCAATCTCCTCCTCGGACATACCGCCCAGGTCCGTGTACAAGACATCGAACGTCGGTATATAGCGCAGGAATGACGCATGCCCCGACCGGAACAGCGCCCGCACATCGGGCAGTCGCCACCTGCCCTTGCCGTGGCGGAATACGCAGGGGATGATGGGCCGCAAGGGTAGCCGCGCAGCCCGCTGTGCCTCGTAGGCCGCCGTGAGGTAGCCCAGCACCTGAAGGGTGGTCCACCGGTCCCGGTAGCTCTTGTGCTCCAGCAGGATGCTCAGCAGCGCGTCCTGCCCCGCGCGGCCAGG
>JBEGMH010000143.1:0-4149 GCA_041183125.1 Bacteroidota bacterium
AAAAACCTTTTTCCCTCTGCCATTATTATATACCCAGTCTATTGAGGCCCCTGGTAGGGCTGCTCTGCCTTTTCCGTACGACGCAAGCCCGCCTCTGGCCCGAATATATTACAGAAACCTCCTCCTTCATGTCCGAATTTTGGTCCTATATTAAATCTTTGTTCCAACAGTCGAAGGCGAGTTCGCCGTCCAAGCCGCTGGTCCATGAGTTGATACAGCGCAGCCAGGAAGAGCAGGAGGACTATCGGCGCTGGAAAGAGACCCTCGTGTTCCAGCGCCTGAAGGATTGGCTATCCAACCAGTACGCCCTTTCCCGGCACCTCCCCGACGAGTTGGACGAAGCCCTGGATTTCCTGGATACTCCGTCCAGCAAGGGGTTTGTCGTCCATTTTCACAAAACCGGGTACAGTACCCGCGAAGCGGTTCATTTCCTGGACTATCTCAAGGATGCTGTCCTGGCAGAAGACTACCGCATCCAAATCTCCGATCTGCGCGTGTACGAGCGGCCCAAATGGGTAGAGACCGTACAGCGGCACTATCTGAAGCCCCGCCCCGCTATGAACGAAGCGCGCAAACTACGGCAGCGCTTTGGCAACGTCACCGTTGAGCTGTATTTGCGCGACGACAAGCCCTATCAGTTGCGCTTCCGTGCCACGTCGTACCGGGATCATCTCTTTCAAGACGCAGAGCCTTTTGACATCTTGGTTCAGAGCCTGTTTTTTGGCCCTGCCTAATTTTTCCAATCCTTCTTTTCCTGCTCGACATGGTGCAGGATTACGTTCACCCCGTACTTTTCTTTCAAGTGCTTGACCAGCTCATCAGCGGCGAAGACGGAGCGGTGCTGCCCGCCGGTACAGCCAAAGTTGACGGTCAGGGAGCTGAAGCTGCGGTCTATGTAGTCCTCCACCGCGTTGTCCACGATGCGGAAGATATTGTTGAGGTACTCGTCTATGTTGCTGTGGTGTTTGAGGAAGTTGATGACCGCCTCGTCCCTTCCCGTTAGCTTTTTATACGGTTCGTAGCGCCCTGGGTTGTGGATAAAGCGGCAATCGAATACGAACCCGCCCCCGTTGCCTGTCGTATCTTCCGGTAGGCCGCTGTGGTAAGAAAAGCTGTTGACGTGTACCGTCAACAGGCTACTGCTGCCCTTGATTTTATCAAAGGGCTCGTATTTTTTGGATTCGATGACCTTGCGCAGGGCCCGGCTCAGTTCGGGCAGCTCGATGGGGAGCGGCCACTGGTCGAGCAGGGATTTGATGTTGCGCAGGGCATAGGGGATACTTTTCAGGAAGTGTTCCTTGCGTTCGAAGATCCCGCGGAATCCGTACGCGCCCAAGGTCTGGATGTTGCGGATGAGCACATAGCCGTAATAGAACTCGATGAAGCGGTCGCGGTCAATAGGCACCAGGGTACTGGCGGTTTTGAGATAATGCTCCAGGAGTTCCTGCCGGACATCGGGCATCAGGTTCGCTTTGGCCTGGTAGAGCAGGGAAGCCAGGTCGTATTGCAACGCACCTCTTCTTCCACCCTGATAATCAATAAAATAAGGTTCTCCGCTGCGAATCATGATATTGCGCGACTGAAAATCGCGGAAGAGGAAGTAGTTGGAGTCGGCGGAGAGCAGGAAATCGGTGAGCGTATGGAAGTCTTTTTCCAGGGCGGGTTCGCTGAACCCTGCCTTGCTGACCATGAGGAAGTGATACTTGAAGTAGTTGAGGTCGAAGAACATGGCCTCCTTATCGAAAGCGGCCTTGGGATAGCAGTAGGCTTCGTAGTCGAGGTCCTGTCCGCCAAGGATTTGGAGGCGGGCCAATTGTTCGACTACTTTTTTAAAAATCTGGAGGAGGTAATCGGGGAAATAGTCGTTTTGCTGGATGAGGAAGCTGTAGAGCGTAGTGGATCCGAGGTCTTCTTGCAGGTAGATTTTGGCCTCCAGGTTTTCGGCATAGATTTGAGGTACGGGTAGGCCCTTGCTGTAGAAATGTTTGGAAAATGCGAGAAAAGCACGGCTTTCCGGGTCGTGGGGGCTATAGGTGCCGATAGCGGCGTGGTCCCGGCCCTGCAGGCGATAGTAGATGCGGTCGGAGCCGGAGGGGGCCAATGGCAGGATAAGGTCCGGGTATTCACCGGCCCACTGCTCGAAGAGGTCGCCCAGGGCGGTTTCGATTTTCTTTGGGTTCACGCGTTGGAAAAAAGCTTAGAGGTGAGAAAATCAGTCCTGGCCTTCGCCCCAGTCCCAGGCTGAATCCGGTTTAAAATCATCTTCGTCTTCCCAGGGCGTGTGTGCGCTGGGGCGTTCTTTGGGGATGGCATAGCGGGCGTAGGGGTCCCGTTTGGGCTTGGATTTGGGCTTTGCCGGCTCCACCGTTGCGGGCGCTGTGCTGTTGAGGGTCGTCCAGAGTAAGTCCTTGAGCGTTTCCAGGCCCGAGCCGGTGATGGCGGAGATAAAGACGTGGGGCAGGTCGGAGGGGATATCCGGTTCGAGCCAGGAGCGGATTTCGTCGTCTATGCGGTCGCTTTTGGTGAGGGCCAGCACACGGGGCTTGTCCATGAGCTCCGGGTTGTACATCTTGAGCTCATGGAGGAGGATTTCATACTCTTTGCGGATATTCTCCGTATCGGCGGGGATCATGAACAGGAGGGTAGCGTTGCGCTCGATGTGGCGCAGGAAGCGGTGGCCGAGGCCCTTGCCCTCATGGGCGTGTTCGATGATGCCGGGGATATCGGCGATCACGAAGGAACCTCCGTCGCGGTACGATACGATGCCGAGGTTGGGGGTCAAGGTAGTGAAGGGATAGTCCCCGATTTTGGGTTTGGCAGCGGTGATGACGGAGAGCAGGGTGGACTTCCCGGCGTTGGGGAAGCCGACCAGGCCGACGTCGGCGAGGACTTTTAGTTCGAGGATTTTCCATTCTTCGCGGCCGTACTCCCCGGGCTGCGCGTAGCGCGGGGCCTGGTTGGAAGGGGTGGCGAAGTGGGAGTTCCCGCGGCCTCCGCGGCCGCCGGGCACGAGGATTTCCTCCTCACCGTGTTCGGTGATCTCGAACTCGATTTCACCGGTTTCGGCGTCTTTGGCCACGGTCCCGAGCGGGACATCGAGGATGACGTCTTTGCCGAATGCGCCGCTGCTGTTGTTGTGGCCACCGTTGCCGCCGGGTTCGGCGATGACGTGTTTGCGGTATTTGAGGGCCAGCAGGGTCCAGACGTTGCGGTTGCCGCGCAGGATGATGTGGCCGCCGCGCCCGCCGTCGCCGCCGTCGGGCCCACCCCGCATCGTGAAGCGGTCTCGGAGGAAATGGATGATTCCCGCGCCGCCCGCGCCGGAGCGGCAGCATATTTTTACGTAGTCAACAAAGTTTTCTTCAGCCATTCTGGAAGGAGTCAATGGTCGTGCACAAGCGCTGGAAGATCTCCTCTACGGAGCCTACGCCGTGGACCTTATGGGATTTGCCCTTTTGGTGGTAATAATCAAATACTTGGGCCGTTTCGGCATTGTACACGTCAATGCGCTTGCGGATGACCGCCTCGTCGAGGTCGTCGGGGCGTCCGGAGCTCTGGCCGCGCAGCAGGATACGGCGGGTGATCTCTTCGTCGGGTACTTCGAGCATGACGAGGCCGGAGACTTCCGCGCCCAGCTCTTGTAACAGCTCATCCAGGGCCTGTGATTGCGGGAGCGTGCGGGGGAACCCGTCGAAGATATAGCCCGACACCTGGCGGTTGGCCTCGACTTTGTTGCGCAGCATACCGATCGTGACGCTGTCCGGCACCAACTGGCCCTGTTCCATATATCGTTTGGCCTCCATCCCCAACGGCGTTTGATTGCCCATTTCATAGCGGAACAGGTCACCGGTGGAGATGTGCAGCAAACCGTATTTTTCGACTAAAAGAGCGGCCTGGGTACCTTTGCCGGACCCGGGGGGGCCGAAGAGAATCAGCGTAATCATACTGCGCCTAATATTTATGTGCGGTGGTTAAAGAGCTTGTCGGCAGACAAAGATACAGCAGAATTCAGGGATTTTTGCGTATTTCCCCAAGGGAATAGCGGTTTTTTATAAAAACCTGTTTTTGAACAGACTTGTTGCGAGGGGTCAGCGAGGTGGGAAAAAAGAGTCATTTTTTATCCACACGAAGGCTTTTTGAGGGAGTATA
>JBEGMH010000144.1:0-4262 GCA_041183125.1 Bacteroidota bacterium
AAAAAAGGGCCTTTTTGCCCCCTTGATGATCCCCCTCGCAACAAGTCTAATAAAGCAAGTATAAAATGGTTTGAAATATGGCCTGTAAAACTTAATTTCGTTGCATGTAGGAACATAAAATTTATCTAATATATTGATAACGAATATTACATACCTATGAAACCACTTTGGGGTATTGATATGGGGGGCACCAAAATCGAAGGGGTTATCCTGCACAGCAAGGAAAACCCGGAAGTACTGACCCGTTTGCGCGTGCCCACCGGCGGCGCACAAGGCTATACGCACATCATCCATCAAATAGGGGAGTTGATACGCCTCATGCGCGAAGATTCCGGACTGGAGCCAGACATCATTGGCATGGGCCATCCAGGGGCCCTCGACCCGCAAACGCAAACCATGAAGAACAGTAATACTACCGCCGTAAATGGAATGCCTTTTAAACGGGACTTAGAGGCTGCTCTCGGTATCCCCTTCGTACTGGCCAATGACGCCAACTGCTTTGCCGTCGCAGAAGCCAATATGGGTGCCGTCAAAAGCCAAATGCCCGACGCCCGCATGGTCTTCGGGGTCATCATGGGCACCGGGGTAGGCGGGGGCATCGTCATAGATGGCAAAGTCTGGAACGGCCGCCAGGGTATCGGAGGGGAATGGGGCCATAGCTACCTCGATGACTCCGGGGGAAAATGCTATTGCGGCCAAATAGGTTGCGTCGAAACCTTACTGTCCGGCCCAGCCTGCGAACGCTATTACGAAAAAGTGAGCGGCGTCCGACGCCCGCTCCCCGAAATCGTCCAACGGTATGAAGCAGGGGAGGCAGCTGCCCTGGAAACCCTCGACCGCCTGATGCACTTCTTCGGAAAAGGAATGGCCAATGTGATCAATATCCTCGACCCCGATGTCATCGTGTTAGGCGGAGGGGTTGGAAATGTAGATATGCTCTACACGAAAGGAGTGGAAAAGGTACGCGATTTCGTGTTCAACCTACGCCTGGACACGGTCTTCCTAAGGCCCCAACTCGGCGATAGCGCCGGGGTGTTTGGTGCTGCCTTCCTCGTAGCCTAATAGACGGTTCAGGCAAAATCATGCCTTTATAGATACAACCTTTTTTATCTAAAAATGTCTATAAGTAGGCTTGTCGGGATTGCGCTGCGGCTCAACTAGCAGCGCAATCCCGACAGGCCTAATAAAAAAGCGAGCCATGTAGCACCTACCGGCTCGCTTCTGCAAACGCCTCTTAAAAGAGTTTTTTCATACTAATCCTGTACGACGTTGCCGCCATCATGCACATGCGCGGCAACTTTTTTTTACACCATCAAAACTAAGCCAATTCTTCTAATTGACAAACATTATTCCTTTTTCGACCTATTTCTCCCTTATTTTTGTGCCCTACCGACCAGTCGTAACGCAATGGCAAAAAATAACAAATTGGGCAGCCATGCCCCTAACCACGCCGGCAAGTCGCTGTCCTGGGCAAAGGTCGAAGCAAACTTGGACAAAAACACGTACAGAGCGCCCAAACCAATCCCCATCGCCAAATGCAACCCAACCCCGCCACGAACCTTGCGGGCAGCAATGGCAACCCCTATAATCGTCAAGATAAAAATGGTGATCGGCTCCGCCGTCCGCCGCTGCAACTCCAAATCATACTTGCGGATATTCCCGGCACCCCGGGCTTCCAACAGTTGAATATGGCGCACCAACTGACGGGTACTCATCATGCTCTGCTGTGAGGTGTAGTCCACGAAATCCGCAGGGGATAGGTTCAGTAGCGTATCGAGCTGCTGCCCTATTCCCACAAAGAGCCGCTCCCGGATCGTATCGGGAAAAGTCCGGGATTCGTAGTCGTATAAGCGCCACTTCTGTGTCTTTTGCTGCCACTGCGCACGATCTGCTTTCAACAACCCCGTCAGACGCTGCCCCTCAAAACGCTCGATGCGAAAGTCGCGCACGCTGCTGTCGCTCTTGCTGTAATACCCGATATATACCTTTTTGCCGGGCTCAACGAATAAATGGATATCCCGAATGCGAGCCTTATCCTCATTTTTTGAGATATACGTATATAAAATCCTAAACATGTGCTTATTGCCGGCCGGTATGAGCACGTGCGTGCCAAACAGGTAGAGCGCGGTTAGAACGCCCGCCGAAAAGAGATAGGGGCGCAAAAAACGGTTAAAGCTCACCCCTGCATTCAAGACAGCTATGATCTCCGAATTGAACGCCAATCGGGAAGTAAAAAAAATGACCGCAATCAACGTGAATAGAGGCCATAACAAGCCCGTCATATACAGGATGAAACTGGGGTAATATTCTACAAATATCTCCGACCGGGTAATGGGCTCTTCAATGAACTTTTCTACCTTCTCACTGAAATCAATGATGACCGAAATCAAGGTAAAAATGAGCACGGTGAAGAAAAAGGTAGAAAAAAACTTGCGGATGATGTAGCGGTCGAGCGTAGTAAACATAGATATTCCCAACGGGCCAGGTTTATTAGAGCCGCCGTTCTAATTCGGGCAGCAGATGCTTTTTCCATTCCAAAAAAGTCCCCTGCTGAATCTGCCGACGCGCCTCTCGGGTCAACCACAAGAAAAAGGATAGGTTGTGCAGCGTAGCAATCTGCGCACCTAATATTTCCTTGCTGTGCAGGAGGTGCCTGAGGTAGGCTTTGGTATAAAAACGGCTACTGGGACAGTGGCTTTCTTCGTCTATTGGGCTAAAGTCCTCCTTCCACTTGAGGTTTTTGATGTGGATAACCCCTCTTTTCGTATACAACACCCCATGCCGCGCATTGCGGGAGGGTAGTACACAGTCGAACATATCTATGCCCAACGCTATGCTTTCCAAAATATTCGATGGCGTACCTACCCCCATTAGATACCGGGGCTTTTCTTTCGGCAAGATACCACAGACCAGCTCGGTCATCGCGTACATATCTTCCGCCGGCTCCCCCACAGAAAGACCGCCAATGGCGTTGGCCGGACGATCAAAAGACGCTATCACCTCTGCGGATGCCCGCCTCAAATCGGGAAAAGTACTGCCCTGGACAATCGGGAAAAGCGTTTGCCCGTACCCATATAACCCCTCCGTTTCATCAAAGCGCCGGCAACACCGGGCCAACCAACGGTGCGTCAGCTCCATGGAGCTTTTCGCGTATGCATAGTCGCAGGGGTAGGGCGTGCACTCGTCGAAAGCCATGATGATGTCCGCCCCGATCTGGCGCTGGATATCCATAACCGATTCCGGCGTGAAAACATGGGACGAGCCATCAATATGCGAACTGAACAACACCCCCTCCTCACTGATTTTGCGTTTGTGGCTCAGGGAGTATATCTGGTACCCACCGCTATCGGTCAGAATAGGGTAGTCCCAACCATTAAACCGGTGCAGCCCCCCGGCTTTCTCCAAGGTACCTACCCCAGGCCGTAAATATAAATGGTACGTATTGCCCAGGATAATTTGCGCCTGCACCGCCTCTTTTAACTCATACTGATGAACCGCCTTCACACTTCCCAGGGTTCCCACCGGCATAAAAATAGGCGTGCGTATCTCCCCGTGCGCAGTTTGAACACAGCCCGCACGGGCACTAGTGCTCGGGTCCCGGCTTTCTATCGTGAAAGAAAACAATATTTGTCCTTTTAAAGAATTACAAATCAACAGACGAATTGGGCGAAGGAAAAAGGAACTTTTGCCCCCCTATGGTTCCCCCGTAATAAGTCTGATAGGCTACAAATCGTAACGATGCTTGTCGAGCTTGAGCAACACCCCTATCATGATGGAAAAACTCAACAAAGCTGAGCCCCCCTTGCTCACGAACGGCAGTGGGATACCAATGATAGGCACCAAGCCCATCGTCATCCCTATATTGATGAAAAAATGTACAAAAAAGATTCCGGCTAAGCAATAGGCGTATATCCTGGAAAAGGCAGATCGCTGCCGCTCCGCAATGGTCGTCAGGCGAAGCAGTAAAAAAAGAAACAGGGCGATGGTCATAAAACTGCCAATAAAGCCGTGTTCTTCGCCAATCGTACAGAAGATAAAATCAGTGGATTGCTCGGGTACGTAGTTCAGCTTTGTCATCTGGCCCTGCAGGAAACCCTTCCCCTCCAGCCCCCCTGAGCTAATCGCCATTTTGGACTGGAGCAGGTTGTAGAGTGAACCCTGAGGGTCGCATTTCGAAGGGTTGAGCCATACATTGATGCGATCCTGCTGGTGCGGCTTGAGCAGATCGTTGAACCCGTAATTTGCAGCGGAGGACAGGCCGA
>JBEGMH010000145.1:0-3406 GCA_041183125.1 Bacteroidota bacterium
TTTGTTCCGCTTGGGGTTCATGGTCAACTTTTTATCACACCCTGTCCTGTCGGGATTTACTTCTGCAGCGGCCTTCATCATCATGTTGAGCCAGGTCAAGTACCTGTTGGGCATCCGGCTGTCACAGAGCAACCAGGTGCAGGTGATGCTGCCGTCCCTCTTTGGCCAGTTGGGCGAAATCCACTGGCTTACGTTCGGGATTGGGGTGGCGGGCATTGCGTTGATCCTCTTCCTGCGCCGCTTGCGCAGCACGCTTCCCACCGGTTTGATTGCCATGGTATTGGGTATTTCGGCGGTAGCCTTGTTCCGCCTCGACCACCTGGGCGTAGCCGTGATCGGGGAAATCCCCCAAGGCCTGCCTTCGTTCCACAACCCGCTCCTGTCGCTGTCCGACATGCAGCGGGTACTGCCCTTGGCCGCCACGATCTGCATCATCAGTTTTATCGAGTCCCTGGCGATTGCCCGCGCCCTGGAAGCAAAGCACAAGACGTATAAAGTCCTCCCCAACCAGGAGCTTATCGCGCTCGGCATCAGTAAGTTGGTGGGGGCTTTTTTCCAGTCTTTCCCGACCACCGGGAGCTTTTCGCGCTCTGCGGTAAACGAAGCCTCGGGGGCCCGGACGGGTATGTCGTCTATCATCGCTGCGCTGGTAGTGGTGTTGACCCTCCTCTTCCTGACGCCCTTGTTCTATTTCCTGCCCCAGGCGCTGTTGGCCTCGGTGACCATTGCCGCCGTGTTCAGCCTGATTGACCTCAAAGAAGCGGTATTCCTTTGGCATAACGACCGCAGGGACTTCTACTCCCTGTTGGCTACCTTCGTGTGCACTCTCACCATGGGCGTCCAGATCGGGATTCTGGTCGGGGTCATCCTGTCGCTGGCCTTGATGCTGTACAGCAACTCGCGCCCCCACATTGCCGTATTGGGTCGTTTGCCCAATACCCCGCACTATCGCAACGTCACGCGTTTTGACGAAGCGGAACAGCGGGGCGACCTGCTGGTGCTGCGTTTTGACGCCCAGTTGTACTTCGGCAACGCCCAGTTTTTCCGGGACAGCATCGAACAGTTGATCCAGGCACAGGGCAGCGGCCTCAAAGCCCTTGTATTAGATGCCTCCAGCATCGGGGAAGTGGATTCCTCGGGTATCCTAGCCTTTAAAAACCTCTCTGAAACGCTTGCCTCCAAAGGGATTGCCCTTTATTTAGCAGGCGTCATCGGGCCTGTCCGCGATAAGTTGCAGGCCTTCGGCCTGCTCCGGCAAATAGGGGAGGGGCGCTTATTTTTCAGCATACAGGAGGCAGTAGAGGCGTTTGACCACGCAATGTACGGCAAAGATAATAACCATAACCATAGGGTATGAAGTACGGGTTCATCATAGACAACCGAAAGTGCATTGGCTGCCATGCCTGCACCACCGCCTGCAAGGCAGAGCACGATGTCCCCCTGGGGGTCAACCGGACCTGGGTGAAACAGGTCGAAAAAGGGGTCTTCCCCAATACGCGCCGCCTGTTTTCGGTGATGCGCTGCAACCATTGCACCGATGCACCCTGCGTGGAAATCTGCCCGGTGGAAGCCCTGTACTACCGCGAAGACGGCATCGTGGACTTCGACAAGCGCCGCTGTATCGGCTGTAAGTCCTGCATGCAGGCCTGCCCTTACGACGCCCTCTACATAGACCCCGAAAGCCATACCGCAGCGAAGTGCAACTACTGCGCCCAGCGGATAGACATAGGCCTCGAGCCGGCCTGCGTCAACGTGTGCCCGGAACACGCCATCATCTCCGGCGACATGGACGACCCGGCCACGGAAATCGCGCAACTGTTGGCGCGCGAGCAGGTCACCGTGCGCAAAGCAGCCAAAGGGACTTCGCCCAACCTCTTTTACATCCACGGCGATGAGGCCTCCCTGACCCCCGGCCTCACCCAGCGCGACACCGAGTACTTCTGGAACTCCCAGTCCCTGGGCGTCGGCCACTACGCTAAGGCCGCCGAAAAAATGGCCTTCTCCAACGGGGATGTCGTCGAAGCACTGCTGCAAAACAGCAGCCATATCGCCACCGCCGGGGAAGTCGAACGAAATGGAGCCGCCAAATCCATAGACCTCCTGCTGGGCAAGCCCCGTCGTATCTACGACACCCCCGACAAAGGGGTGCTCTGGGGCTGGGAAGTGCCGGCCTACCTCACGACCAAAGCCGTTTCCGCCGGGGTCTTCCTGATGCCTGTCCTCGCCATCCTCAGCGGGGCCGCACAGCCCTCCGGCACAATCTGGTGGTGGGTGCTCGGCACCGCGCTGCTGGCCCTCGCCGCAACGGGTGCTTTCCTAGTCAAAGACCTGGATCGCCCCGACCGCTTCCTCAACGTGCTCCTGCGCCCGCAAAAGCGCTCCTGGCTGGTGTGGGGAGGCTATGGCATCACCGTCTATGGCGGATTGCTCACGCTGTTCGCCGGCTTGCAATGGGGGGGGCTCTCCGGCCTGGCGTCTGTCGTGATGTACCTCAACGCCGCCCTCGCCCTTTTTGTAGCGGTCTATACCGCTTTCCTGTTTGCACAAGCAAAAGGCCGCGACTTCTGGCAAAGCCCCACCCTGGTGCTCCACATGCTGGTGCACAGCGTGATGGCCGGTGCCGCCGCCCTCGCTTTTATCGGACTGCTCGCCGGTATGGACGCAGCATGGCAGGCTTTCCTCAACGTGGTCCTGCTCGCAGGCATCGGGGCCAACCTACTGACGATTTTTGTGGAAATGGCGGTGCCGCACCCCACCACCGATGCCAAAGCAGTAGCCGACATGATCCTCAATGGCCGCTACCGCAACCGCTTCTGGCTGGGAACGGTGCTGCTGGGCAACGTACTCCCCGCCGCCCTCCTCCTCGCCATAGGGACCACCCCGCTCCTCCTCGCCGCCGCCGGCGCCCTCGTGCTGACCGGAATATACCTCACCGAACGGATCTGGGTCGAAGCCCCACAGCGCATCGCTCTAATCTGACCTTTTCACCTATTTAATCCTGCCTCGATGAACCATAAACAACACCATACCTGGATAGAGCGCTTTGCCGAAAAAATCGGCCTCATCCCCGACCTGCATACCGAAGAAGAAACCATGGAGCCCCGGCTCATGCCAGAGGGGCAACTCAGAAGCTTTCCCCCGCCGGAAAAATGGGACGACTGGGTCGAGTACGAAGCCAAAGCCTGGCCTAAAATCTCCAAAAAACGCTATACCATCGTACCCACCACCTGCTTCAACTGCGAAGCAGCCTGCGGATTGACGGCTTTTATAGATAAGGAAACGGGTAAAGTCCGCAAATTCGAAGGCAATCCCTACCATCCGGCGAGCCGGGGCCGAAACTGCGCCAAAGGGCCCGCTACCATCAACCAAATCACCGACCCCGACCGAATCCTCTATCCCCTCAAAC
>JBEGMH010000146.1:0-3089 GCA_041183125.1 Bacteroidota bacterium
GGCCGCCGGGCTGCCAGGCTATGCTTGGGTGGGCGTATGCCGCACCGACGGGACGGCTAACCCCAATCCCGACAATGAGTTTTCGGCTATTTTTTACAAAAAAGACCGCTTTGAACTCCTGGAAAGCCAGACCTTCTGGCTCTCGGAGCAACCCGAACGGGCAGGCGTAAAAGGCTGGGACGCCGCACTGCCCCGCATCGTCACCTGGGCCCGGTTCAAGGACAAAACCAACGGGAAGGTTTTTTTCCATTTCAACACCCACTTCGACCATATCGGACAACAGGCGCGCGCCAACAGCGCCCGGCTCATCCTGTCGAAGGTGCGCGCTGTCGCCGGGGACCTTCCGGCGCTGATCACGGGCGATTTCAATGCACAGCCCAGCGATGAGCCCATCCGCATCCTAACCGACCCTGCCAACCCCCTACACCTGAGCGACGCTATATCCGTCAGCGAGCTGCCCCACCACGGCCCGACGGGCACCTGGACCAACGCATTCCTCTTCCCGGGCATGCCCGGGCAGCGCATAGATTACATCTTCTTCCGAAACCGGATCCGCGTGCTGAAACACGCCATACTGTCCGATTCCTGGAGCGGTATGCTGCCCTCCGACCACCTCCCGGTTTGGGCACGGGTAGCGCTCTAACCAAACAACATAGCCATGCACTGGAACAACCTTCTCGAACTCGCCCGAAAGGGCAACCTGCCCCCTGCGCGACGCGTGGACAAAACAGATGCCGAATGGGCCCGGCAGCTCAGCCCGGAGCAGTTCCGCATCACGCGGCAGCACGGAACGGAGCGCCCCTTCAGCGGGGCCTACTGCGAGCAGCACGCCCCAGGCCGCTATGCCTGCGTTTGTTGCGGCAGCCCCCTCTTCGATGCCCGTGAAAAATTTGACAGCGGCACCGGGTGGCCTTCTTTCACTGCTCCCGTCGAAGACAATGCCCTGCAGTACCACGTGGACCACAGCCATGGCATGACGCGCGTGGAGGTGCTCTGCAATACCTGCGACGCGCACCTGGGGCACGTGTTCCCCGACGGGCCAGCCCCGTCGCGCTTGCGGTATTGCATCAATTCCGCAGCACTGCAACGGGTCGAGGAGGAGGCGTAAGTAGGTTTAGGGATAAAAATCGTTTATTTTGCTATTTCACATTGCAAAAAATGCCTATTTTTGCAATGTGAAATAGCAAAAAATGGATTTGCCCGTTCAATTCTATGCTCAGACGCAAGCAGCCTGCCATGCGCTGAACGCGTCGCAGCACCGCAGCCTGCTCCGGCAGATTGACTGGAAGCACCGGCTCATCGGTATTCGGGGCCCACGGGGCGTGGGCAAGACCACCCTGATGCTGCAGCATCTACAGGCAAACTATGGCACCTCACCCTCTGCCCTTTACCTGACCCTGGATGATTTTTACTTCACCGAAAACCGCCTGATAGACCTGGCCCGGGCCTTTGAAGCGCGCGGGGGAAAAATTTTATACCTCGATGAAGTCCATAAATACCCCCATCTAAACTGGGCGCAAGAAATCAAGAACATCTATGACTTGTTGCCCGGCTTGAAAATCGTTTTCACAGGTTCGTCCATCCTCAAGATACGCAACGAACAAGCCGATCTGAGTCGCCGGGCACTCGTGTACGACTTACAAGGGCTGTCCTTCCGGGAATACCTCAACATGACCTTACCGGTTTCCCTCCCCGCGTTTTCCCTCCCGGACGTCCTGCACAAACACGAAGAACTTTCCCGTGAAGTGGTCTTTGGGCAAACTATACGTCCCTTATCTTTTTTCCACACCTACCTGCGCGAAGGATATTTCCCGTTCTTTCTGGAAAACCGCGACATCTACCTGCACCGCGTTCGCGAAGTCATCAAACTCATCATCGAAGTTGATTTCAACTATATCCCTGAGTACAACATCACCGATCACGTGAAAATCAGTCGCTTGTTGTATGCCTTCGCTTCTTTGGTTCCTTTCAAGCCCAACATCACGAAATTAGGGGAACGGGTTGAACTCAACCGGACCCGGCTGACGCAGTATATCTATCTACTCGAACGGGCCCGCCTGCTAAACCTGCTCCATAGCCGGAACAAAGGCTTGAGCTCCCTTCAGAAACCGGAGAAAATATACCTCGAAAATACCAATCTCATCCATGCCCTCGCCCCAGGACAAACCGATATGGGTAGCCTCCGGGAAACCTTCTTCCTCAACCAACTGAATGCCCCAAACCCGGCACTGCCCTTCCAACCCCTCCTTTTCTATCCCGAACAGGGCGATTTCCTCCTCGATACCTACGCAGAGCAATACCTCTTCGAAGTAGGGGGCAAAAATAAAGACTTCCGACAGCTCCCTACACACGAAAACAGCTTCCTGGCACTCGACGAAATGGAAATCGGGTATGGGCGGAAAATACCCCTCTGGCTGTTTGGATTCCTGTATTAGACTGGTTGCGAGGGGATCATCAAGGGGTCAAAAAGGCCCTTTTTTACCACCTCGCTGACCCCTCGCAACAAGTCTAGTCATTTTTTGATAGGGCTTGCATAAATAGTAAACATTTGTTAACTTGCCTTTATGAATTTTTCGAAGGGCCTTCAAAAAATCGTAGATATCCTGGATGCCGAAGATATCTCCTATATGATGGTAGGCGGCTTTGCCATGAGCTACTACAACCGGTTTCGCTTTACGGCTGATATTGACTGTGTCGTTCAAATCTACCCCAACCAAATCGAAAAGATCGTCCGGCACTTCCCGGATTGGCTGCCCTTCCTGGAAGCATTTCTGGAAAGTGCCCGTCAAGGCATACTCTTCAATCTTACAGATTACGAAACCGGGATCAAGTACGATTTTATGCTCTATGACGACAGTGACTACGACTGGACCGCCTTTGAACGCCGCCGGAAAGTGGATTTCTTTGGAGTCCAGTGTTATATTTCCTCCCCGGAAGACCTGATCTTATCCAAATTGAAGTGGTACCAATACGGTCAGAGCGCCAAACAAATAGAGGACATCAAGTTCTTATTGCAGGAACCATCCCTAAACAGGCAATATCTCGAAACCTGGGCTACCCGTCTCAACATCAATCGCTATGGATTATTC
>JBEGMH010000147.1:0-2834 GCA_041183125.1 Bacteroidota bacterium
CTGACCCCTCGCAACAAGTCCATTTTTTTAAAAAACATCCCATGGGAACTATTTTTTCAGCCTTTACGTTATAACTCCATCACGGTCAATCTACAAACCATGGAAACCCTAAACCTACCCCCTCAGGCCTCTCTGGCCGGACAGCCCTCGGCCCACAATTTCCAGGTCAACCTGGACGGCATCATCAACCTTCTGTCCAATCACCTCTACAGCGCTCCCAAAGTTTATATCCGGGAGGTTCTACAGAACGCAACGGATGCCATAACAGCAAGGAGGCAGCTCGAGCCCGGGCTGGAGGGCAGGATTTACCTCCAGGCCCTGGGAGGCGATCAGCCGTGCCTGGTGATCGAGGACAACGGCATCGGGCTCACCGAAGAAGAGGTCTTCCAGTTTTTGGCGAATATCGGGGCCAGCACCAAGCGGGATGCCCGCGGGGGCAAAGAAGGGTTCATCGGCCAGTTTGGCATCGGGCTCTTGTCCTGCTTTATGGTGAGCGACGAGATCGTCATGATCACCCGCTCCGCCCAGGGCGGGCCGGCCATTGAATGGATCGGGCGGTTCGACGGAACCTTCGTCACCCGTACGCTGGAAGGGGACTTCGAGACGGGCACCCGCGTTTTCCTGAAAGCAAAAGAAGGGTGCGAGGATTTTCTGCGCGCAAAAAAGGTAGAGGATCTGGTGCGCCACTACTGTGATTTGCTGCCCTGCCCGATTTTCTTGTCGGATGAGCAGGGACCCCCACGCCAGATCAACCGCATGCAGGTACCTTTTGGCCAAAAGGACGTCGCAGAGGAAGCTCTGATGGAATATGGCCAGGAGCTGTTTGGACAGTCGTTCATGGCGGTAATCCCGCTGCGCACGAGCGGGGACAAAACCCTCGGGGCTGCCTATGTCCTCCCGTATTCCCCGAGCTCGGCCAGCAAGCCGGCACACCGGGTATACGTCAACCGCATGCTCCTGTCGGGCGAAAACCGGGACATCCTGCCGGACTGGGCTTTCTTTGTACGCGCCGTGGTCAACAGCAGCGAACTACGGCCCACCGCTTCGCGCGAGTCGCTCTACCAGGACGCTGCGCTGGAAAAAGTACGCAAACAAATGGGGCGCTGTATCCGGGATTTCCTGGTGAAACTGCACCGCGAGAACCCCTCCTTGCTGAACCAGATCATCGAGCAACACCGCATCCCGATCAAACTGCTGGCCCGCGACGATGATGATTTCTTCCGGATCATCATCCACTATCTCCGCTTCCCGACCAACTTCGGCCAGCTCACGATCCGGGAATACCGGGAACACTCCAAAGTAGTGTACCACCTCCCGGATGAGCAGGAATTTGAACAGGTGCGGCAGGTGGCCAACTACCGAAAGTTTGCCCTTATCAACTCGCGCTTCGATTTTGACCAGGAACTCATCCTCAAGCTACCGCAGGTCTTTGAGGGTATAGAGGTGGTGAAGGTGGACCCGCAGTTCATCATGGAGCAATTAGAGACCCCTTCCGATGCGGACCAAGACCTGTTTTTGCCGTTCCTGGAGCAAATAAACCAGGAACTGAAGCCGTTCCACTGCAGTGCGATCCTGCGGAAGTTCGAGCCGGCAAATGTCCCGGCGCTCTACCACATGGACGGAAGCATGGAGTTCGCCCGTTCGACCGAGCGCATGGACAAAGACGTTTCGTCGTTTTGGGGCAGCCTCCTCCGGGCAGTCTCCAACGACACCGGGAAAGCCACCCTTTGCCTGAATGTCAGCAACCCCCTGGTTCAGCAGATGGCCCGCTTGGACCCGCAGGTGCTGCCGCCTTTCATCCGGCTGCTGTACATCCAGGCACTGTTAATGGGCAATAACCAAATTACCCCTGCTGAACTCAACTTCCTGGCTGATGGCTTCGGAAGCTTGCTGCAGTTCCACGCGCAAAACAACCCGCCCCACCCTTTATAAGATAAGACTTGTTGCGAGGGGTCAGCGAGGTGGGAAAAAAGGGCCTTTTTGACCCCTCGATGATTCCCCTCGCAACAAGTCTATAGAACAACTCCTATGGAAAAAGACCTGGATTCTATGGAAGAATCCCTCCTGAACGGCGTCGATATGGATAGCCTACACCAAATATTCCACAAAATTGATGCTTTCAGAGCCATGGCTGATACCGAGGGAAGCCTCAAGCACCAGGTATCCGCACGCCGCTATAACATCCGGATCGGATTCGAGACCGATCGTCTGGAACATGTCATTGCAGACGTCATCTGGATCGCGGGAAAATGGGACTCCCAGCGCGACCATGCGAGCCTCGACGACGAGATGGAACACCTGGAGCGCCTGGTCGAATGTCTGCCCCTGTTCCCGAAAATATCGGTGGAACACATCGAAAGGGTACTGAATCTTCTCGGCGAATGGCTGCAATCCCGGCAGCGCTCGCCCCATTTTTTGGAATGGGCTAAATTCAAGACCTACCAAAAGTTGGGGAAAACGGAGGCTGCGGAAAAACACAAGGCTGCCTTGCTCGCCCTGGAAGCAGAGCAGCCCGCGGATATACTGGCCACCTCTGATTGTACGAGTTGTGGCCACAGCCAGTTGCTCTACTATTACACCTCCCTGGGGCTGTACGACAAAGCCATTGAAAAAGCCGCACCGCTGCTCAGCGGGGATGTAAGCCCCTGCTTAACCTCCCCCCGGGTAGGCCTGGCCTACCTGATAGATATGCTGGTGGATAGGGGGGACGCCTCGGGCGACGACGCAGCCCAGGCTATGGCCGCAATAGCCAACCACGTGGACTCTCCCGCCAAGGCACCCCTGCGCGTCATCGTTCCGTTGCTGCGCTATCATTTGGCCACCGGGAACCTGGA
>JBEGMH010000148.1:0-4799 GCA_041183125.1 Bacteroidota bacterium
TTTTCATAGCCTCCTGCGTAGCGGCTACCCCTGTAAAAGCCCAAATAAAGACCGATAAGTTCAAACAGCTCTATGAAGAACTCCCTACTCCCAACACCTATCGCACTGGATCAGGGGCACCCGGGCACCAATACTGGCAACAAAAAGCCGACTACACCATTGCTGTGCGGCTTGACGATACGAAGCAAAGGATTTATGGAGAAGAAACCGTCGTGTATACCAATAACTCGCCGGATATACTCGAGTATCTCTGGCTGCAACTCGACCAAAACCAACGCGCTAAAGATTCTGATTCCTATAAAATAGCGAATCATACCCTGGAGAACCGGATGTCGCTGAGGGCCCTGCAAGGTATCTATCCCGATTTTGAGGGTGGGTTCAACCTCGATTACGTGAAGGACATAAGCGGAAAAGACCTTCCCTACGCGGTTGTCAAAACAATGATGCGCATTGACCCCCCCGCACCGGTAAAGCCTGGTGAAAGTTTTTCCTTCAAAATAAAGTGGTGGTACAACATCAACGACCGTATGAAACTTGGCGGTCGTTCCGGATACGAGTACTTTGCCTCCGACGACAACTACTTATACACCATAGCCCAGTTCTTCCCCAGAATGTGCGTCTATGATGATATCGAAGGATGGCAAAACAAACAGTTCCTCGGAAAAGGGGAATTTACCCTCCCCTTTGGCAACTACAACGTAAGCATTACCACCCCCACTGACCACGTAGTGGCCGCCACCGGCGTACTCCAAAACCCCAAAGAAGTGCTGAGCAAAGAACAATTTGCCCGGTATGAACAAGCCCTGAAAGAACGTAACAATCCGGTCATGATTGTCACCGAAGAAGAAGCCCGGAGTGCCGAAAAAACAAAGGCAAAGACCGAGAAAACCTGGAGATTCAAAGCCGAAAATGTACGCGATTTTGCCTTCGCTTCCTCCCGGAAATTTATTTGGGATGCCATGGGCGTACCTATGAGCAACGGACAGGTCGTCATGGCCATGTCGGCATATCCAAAAGAAGGCAACCCTCTGTGGGAACAATACTCGACCAAAGTGGTAGCCCATACCCTCAAGTGGTACTCCCACTACACCTTCGACTACCCCTACCCGATCGCTTGGTCGATCCACTCCGATGCCATCGGTATGGAATATCCCATGATTTGCTTCAACGGAGGACGCCCCGAAAAGGACGGCACCTACTCCCTGCGCACTAAATTCGGAATGATCGGCGTCATCATCCATGAAGTCGGCCATAATTATTTCCCCATGATCGTCAATTCCGACGAACGGCAGTGGACCTGGATGGACGAAGGACTCAACAGCTTCCTCCAATACCTCACCGAACAACAATGGGAACGCAATTACCCCCATCGTCGCGGCCCCTCCAACCTCATCGTAGAGTATATGAAAACCGATAAACGATTGCTCGAACCCATTATGAGCAACTCTGAATCTGTTTCTAACCTCGGTGCCAACGCCTACAGCAAACCCGCCACAGCCCTCAACATCCTTCGCGAAACCGTACTCGGAAGGGAACTCTTTGATTACGCCTTCAAAGTTTATGCCCATCGCTGGAAATTCAAACACCCCGCTCCCGCTGACTTCTTCCGGACCATGGAAGACGCTTCCGGTATAGACCTCGACTGGTTCTGGCGCGGCTGGTTCTATACCACCGACCACGTGGATATCGCTATCGAAGACCTAAAATGGTTCCAACTCGACTCAAAAGATCCCGATGCCGAAAAACCATTGGCCAGACAAGAACAGCAAAAAGCCCTGCAGCCCATTGGCCCTATTCGCAATAGCAAAGAAATCGCCCAAACCCAGGACGAAAAAGACCCAACCCTGAGAGATTTCTACTCCTCCTACGACCCACTGGCCGTCACTACACTCGATCGGGCCGAGTATCAAAAGTACCTCGCTACCCTCAGCGAAGAAGAAAAAGCCTTCCTCCGCGCCGGAAAACACTTCTACGAAATTCGGTTCCAGAATAAAGGTGGCCTCGTCATGCCCCTCATCCTGAAATTTACATTCGCCGACGGCAGCAGCCAGGAACAACGCATACCCGCCGAAGTTTGGCTCCTCAATAATGAGCAAGCTTCTAAAATATTTGTTATGGACAAAGAAGTCGTCCAGGTCATCCTCGACCCCTATCTCGAAACCGCCGATGTGGACATGTCCAACAACTTTTACCCCCCAAAGCCCCAAATGAATCGCTTCGAACTGTTCCGAAACCGCATGGCTCCCCCACAAGAGGAGAACCCCATGCAACGTGCTAAGCGTTCAGGAACAAACTAAAATTTTATAAATAATTGATTAACAACAAATTAAATAAAAGTGGATTACAAAAATCCGGCCCTACTCCTCGATCAGGGAGACGAAGCAGAAGGCGTAGTGCGTTGGCAAAGCCCTTCTAATATTGCCATCGTAAAATACTGGGGAAAATATGGATCCCAATTGCCTAAAAACCCCTCCATAAGCTTTACGCTAGCATCTGCCCGAACCGAAACCTCCTTGTATTACGCGAAGAAGACGGGCGCCCAGCCCGGTATTGCTCTCGAGTTTTCTTTCGAGGGCACATCGAAGCCAGCTTTTGCCCAAAAAATCAGCCTCTTCCTGGAGCGTATGCTGGAGGTATTCCCCTTTCTTGAACAACTTACCCTGCGGATAGACAGCAGCAACACGTTCCCGCACTCCGCCGGAATCGCTTCTTCTGCGTCGAGCATGAGCGCTTTGGCGCTCTGCTTGTGCTCCATAGAGCAACGGTTGTTTGGGACATTGCCGACCGAAGCAGAATTTTTACAAAAAGCTTCCTACATAGCCCGCTTAGGTTCCGGCAGTGCTTGCCGATCTGTATATCCCTACGCCGCCCTTTGGGGCCAAAGCGAGGCCAGTACGCTATCTTCTGATTTCTGGGCCGTTCCTTTTGAAGCAGAGCTCGCGCCGGTATTCAAAACGTTTCACGACGATATCCTCATCGTCAGCAAAAAAGAAAAAAGCGTGTCGAGCAGGGCTGGGCACCAGTTGATGGAAAATAACCCCTATGCAGAGCCCCGCTATCAGTCGGCCCGGGAAAATACCCTGCGGTTGGCCCATGCCTTGCGGAAAGGGGATTTGGAAACGTTTGGCCTGATTGCCGAAAGTGAAGCCCTTACCCTCCATGCCCTTATGATGGCCTCCAACCCGCCTTTCATTCTGATGCAGCCCAACTCCCTATCCCTCATAGAGCAAGTACGCCAGTTTCGGATAGATACGGGACTGCCGCTCTATTTCACCCTGGACGCTGGCCCCAACCTCCACTTGCTCTACCCTGACCACATTGCTGTACCGGTAAAAGATTTTATAAAAACGGTTTTACAACCTTACTGCGAAGAAGGCACTATACTCCACGACCACGTGGGAAGGGGCCCCAGCAGCTACTAATATCTTGCATTTGACAATATTCGTTATCGAAAAATCAAACACACTACCGCGCAGAGCGCAAAAAACTGTGCATCCCTGTCAGATTTTTACGAAATTTGCGAAAAAAATAAACGGCAAATGGATATTTTCGAAAAGCGCGTCAGCGATATGGGTCCGTTGGGAAAATACCAGCGGGTCGGACACGGCTACTACTCCTTCCCCAAACTCGAAGGTGAGTTGGGCAATCGTATGATGTTCCAGGGAAAGGAACGCATCGTTTGGAGCATCAATAATTACCTGGGACTCGCCAACCACCCCGAAGTACGCAAAGCAGACGCCGAGGCTGCCGCTAAGTGGGGCCTGGCCTACCCCATGGGTGCCCGTATGATGTCGGGCGAATCCAATTACCACGAACAACTCGAAAGCGAGCTCGCCCAGTTTGTCCACAAAGCGTCTGGTATGTTGCTCAACTATGGGTACCAGGGAATCCTGTCGGTCATTGATGCCCTGTTAGACCGCCATGACGTCGTAGTATATGACAAGGATAACCATGCTTGTATTTATGATGGTATCCGCTTGCACCTTGGCAAACGTTTCCCCTTTGAGCACAATAACATCGAGAGCGTACGCAAGCAACTCGAGCGCGCCACAAAAGCTGCCGAAGAATCGGGGGGCGGAGTGCTCGTTATCACAGAAGGTGTATTTGGTATGCGGGGCGAACAAGGAATCCTGAAAGAAATCGCCGACCTGAAAAAAGAATTCAACTTCCGGCTCCTGGTGGATGATGCACATGGTTTCGGTATGCTCGGCCCAACGGGTGCCGGTGCCGGCGAGGCGCAGGGCTGCCAGGATCAAATTGATCTCTACTTCAGCACGTTTGCTAAATCTATGGCCAGTATAGGCGCTTTTGTCGCAGGGGATAAAAACATCATTGATTACCTGCGCTACAACACGCGTTCACAGATATTTGCCAAGTCGCTGCCCATGCCCATTGTCATCGGCAACCTCAAGCGCCTGGAACTGCTCCGCACCAAACCTGAGTTGCGCGAAAAACTCTGGCACAACGTACGCCTCCTCCAGTCGGGCCTGCGTGAAGCCGGCTTCGACCTGGGGCAAACCAACAGCTCGGTCACCCCTGTCTTTATGCACGGCTCGGTCCAGGAATCCACCCATTTGGTCCAGGACCTGCGCGAAACCTACAATATCTTCTGCTCCATCGTCGTGTACCCGGTCATTCCCAAAGGGATGATCCTACTGCGCCTCATCCCAACAGCCGACCATACTGAAGAGGACATACGGCTTACCGTGGAGGCCTTCTCCTCCATCAAATCCAAGCTGGAATCGGGCGTGTACAACAAGGAAATGGAAATCATCGCCTAAGAAGGGGATAGGCTTTGG
>JBEGMH010000149.1:0-2655 GCA_041183125.1 Bacteroidota bacterium
ACCAGGTTCTTAGGGTTCCGGTCCCCGCTGGACACCTTCTGGTCGGTGCCTTTCTGGGCGGAAACCGGCGGGTAATCTATGTACGCCAAGCCGTGCGGCTTGCGGGAAACCACCGTGCATACGGGGTTGCCGGCTTTGTCGGCAGAGACTTTCCGAATGGTGAAGTTGCCTTCGTCTTCGATATCGAAGAAGTATAGGTCCTCTATATCGTCCTGCACCCATACCGGGTGCCCGAGGCTGCCCTTGAAATGGAACACCGTGGCGGGCTTGCCCGCGTTTAGTTCCTCTGTTTTCATCACAAAGGTGTTTTCCTCGCCGCCCGGATAAGAATAGGCGATCCACTTTTTGCTGTACCCAAGACCACCCCCATCCACTTCTTCCGTACGCGATACGGGATAGATGTTCCAGGCACCGGTGGGGTTGTCGGTCTCGGATACCGCGATGTTTACCGGCTTGCGCTTGGCTGCGTCGTAGTACCACCACAGGTCGAACACAAAGCGTCGGTTGTGGATGTCAAAAAACAGCTTGGGGTCTATGCCCTGGTTGAAGCATTTCTGGGAAACCCCCTGCACGAATGTACCGTCTTTGGTGAAAATCAGCAGGCCGCTGTTGCTGGCTTCCATCACGTAATTACCCCCCACGGCAATTTGCGGGTCCACCTGGCGGTTGCCGTCCATAGACCCGCTGAACACCTGGTACCCGTTCAGCATGCGCGGGTTACCGCCCTGTCTGCGCTCCGGGCATTCCCCCTGGTTGTTGAAGCTGGCCTTTCGGATGGGCTGGACCAGCTCCGTGCTGGAAGGAAGTTGGGTGGCCGGCTGCCCGAAAAGGGCCACTACCGACGAGCATACGAGCAGAAATCCTGTGAAGAAGCAACGTAAATTCATAAAAGAGTTTACCATTTTTGTGTTTGTGGATGAAAGGTCTTCCAGCTATGCCAATATTCCTGGTAGGCGGGCAGTTTTTGTAAGTCGGGCACGCTGTCCTGAAGGGATTTCCCTAAGAAGTTAAAGCGCAGGCCATCGGCATATAAGGTGTCTTTTGCCAACGAAAAAACCAGGGATGGTTTTGAGCGGGAAAAAGCGATAAAGCTGTTGTTGTCCTGGGCAAGTACCAGCAGTACGGGAGTTTTTCCAACCCTATCGTTCACGACCCGTTGTTTCTGGAGTCGGTTCCAGTCGTACGCTTTGGCTTCCCCTCCTACCCGGATACCGACCACCCAGGATTTATCGTTCCAGGAATCGAAGTCGCGGCGGGTAAGTTTGCCTTTTCGTTTTCCGCTCTCGTAGAGGGAAAGGCTGTCGTAGGCTTCCTGGAACCCCTCATCGGGCTGCATAACCAGGGATTGTGGGTACAACTCCAACCATTTTTGCAGCGTGGTCTGGGTAGAGGGGAATTCCGGGAGAGAGCGGCCTTTTCTTTTTCCCACCACTGCTTGCCCGGTAGCTTGCTGCCACCAGCTCTTGGTGCTCTGGTCCTCTAACATGGCATTAAAATGGTCCATTCCCACCAGCCGGAACGTTTCAGCCTTGCCTTCCACCACCGGTTCAAAGACCCTCCCTGTGCGGCAGACGGTGCAGTAGGTTACTATAATGGGCTTTCCCCCGATCTGATCCACCACCTGGTGATGGTAGCCAAGGTACTGGATGGGGTATGCTTTTGCTCCTCCTTCATAGGTGACTCCGAGGACCAGGCGGTCCAGACTGACCCGGTTCTCTCCGCCTTTTGCAAAAGACAAACGGTTTGGTTGCAGGAACATGGCGTCGGCAGCCATTTGGTAATTGGTGATGTAGCCCACAACGCCCGTGGCAATCGCTGTCAAGACGGCGATGAGCGGCCTTCCGGCAAACGCCGATTTAGCTCCCCCTGCGATGGCTAACAAAAAAAGTACCCTGAACACCCAGCGCCAAGAATAGAGGAAATAAGCCAACCCCAGACTGTTTATTTCCTGGCTGCCCGGCAGCGGCATGATGAAATAGACATTGGCGACTTCATAGAGGACGGCGCCTATCGCACCCAGGTAGAAAAGTGTTTTCATATATCAGGAGGTAGTTTAGGGCCCATTGCCCCAAAGTCTTTCGTGTAAAAATAAGCCTATGGATACCCCATCGCCTCCGCCTCCCAGGCCTCGATGTTCTTCGTCTGGCTCGAAAACTGCACCCCTATGCCCACCACCGGCTTGCCCCGCTCCCAGGCGGCCCGGTAGTAGCGCTTGCGGCGGATCTGCGCCAACGCCTCCTGCGGGCTTTTGTCCAGTTTGTATTCCAGGATATAGACGTGCGTGTCCGTCTCGACCATGCTGTCGGCGCGTCCCTCCGAGGTACATACCTCGCTGTGGGCCCGGATGCCCATGTAGGTGAACAACAAGTGGATGGCCGCGTGGAAGAACTTCTCCGGGTATTTCTCGTGCAGGAAGTACGGGATGTGGGCAAACATCTCCTGCAGGATACGGAAGGCCTGCTCCAGGTCGTCGGCCAGGAAAGCCCGTTCCAATTTGATCGCCATGGACACCCCCGTGCCCTTGCTCACGCCCCCGAAGGCCTCGAACAAGTACGCCAACATCGAGTTTTTCACCTCCCGGTTGGGGTAGTCGAGGGTGTATTGCCCAAACTCGTCGCGCGACTGGATGGTCAGGTAACCCGTTTGGTAGAGCAG
>JBEGMH010000150.1:0-18793 GCA_041183125.1 Bacteroidota bacterium
ATAAGTTGGCGGCTATAGCGGGGAGGATCACCTCTTCCCATTCCGAACAGAGTCGTTAAGCTCCCCAGCGCCGATGGTACTGCCTTTAGGTGGGAGAGTAGGTCGCCGCCAACGCAAAAAACAGAAGTATGCCCCGGGTAGCCAATGCCGCCCGGGGCTACCTGTTTTTATACCCCTGTTTGCCTTGCTCGGCCCAGATCAAGCCGCTCTTATGGCCCCCGACAACTCGTCCTTCTTTAACCCGCTTTATTATACCACCCAAGTGGATGTACAGAATCTATTGGAAGCCTATGTAGCTAGATTTAATACGGTAGATTTTATACCCTCCGATCCCATTTCTATCCCTCACTTATTTTCTAAAAAGCAGGATATTGAAATTTCAGCCTTTTGGACCGCAATGCTATCCTGGGGCCAGAGAAAAACTATTTTGAAAAGCGCTGGCCAGTTGTTTGAACGGATGGACTTTGCGCCCCACGATTTTATTTGTAACCACCAGGAAAAGGATAGAATACGCCTCTCCGAGTTCAAACACCGCACTTTCCAGCCGGAAGATACGTACTATTTCCTCGATTTCTTGCAGTGGTACTATCGTCAATGCGATTCTTTAGAAACGGGGTTTGCTCAGTTCATAACACCGGGAGCCCCCCATGTTGAAGAGGCTTTGGCAGGTTTTCACGATTTATTCTTTTCTATGCCACACGCCCCCCTGCGTACTAAGAAACACATACCCACTCCCAAAAGAGGTTCAACCTGCAAGCGGATGAACATGTTTTTGCGGTGGATGGTGCGAAAAGACGATAAAGGCGTTGATTTTGGCTTGTGGGATACTATCCGACCTTCTCAGTTATTGATTCCCTTAGATGTACATGTGGAACGGATAGCTCGCCGACTCGGACTGCTGACACGAGCCCAAGTAGATTGGGCCGCTGTACTAGAACTGAATAATCGCTTGCGCAATTTTGACCCAGAAGACCCTGTCAAGTACGACTTTGCTCTGTTTGGACTGGGGGTCTTAGAGAAAAGCGAACACGGAAGGGCGTAGCCCAACTACCCTTCTTTGTCAAATCGGAGTTCCTGAATGAGGTATTTCCCATTGTCATCCCGCGTGTGCAAATAGATATATACCCGGAATAGCCCGGTGCTGGTAGCCAGGTTCCCAATGCAGTAGACCGAATCATTGCTTTTGGAAGCTCCTTGGTGAACCTGGCTAAACCCCTTAGGCTGATTCTTCGCGAAGAAGGTTTTTAGTAAGTCAGTTGCTTTAGCCCGTTCGAAAATATCCTCATCTCCCAGGATTGCGATTTCTACGGTCTCGTCGAAGTATTTCTCCAAGGTGCTCACGTCGCCAGCGCTTATGGCGCGCGATATGTTATCCATATTGAAGATACCCGAGGGGGTAGGGACGAGCATCAACGCCAACAGAAACCATTTCATAGTTTGTATTTTTTTAAATAGAAACGCAGGGAAAAACCTGTGCTTCTGTTCATGGGTAACGAAATGCTACATACTTACGACGAACGAAGCGTCAAAAAGTAACGGGTACCTTTTTTCCTTCGGTATTGGATGCTCTCTTTCAACCCGTCCATTTTTTGTACCTTAGCGGCTCAACAAACGACAATCGCGATGAATACAGTCCGTGAAATACTGATTATATTAGATGGTTGGGGCTTTGGCCAAAAGCCTGCAGCAGATGCAATTGCCCAGGCGAATACCCCCCATTTCGATGGTCTGCTAAAAAAGTATCCCCATGCTACCTTGGTGACGTATGGGGAAGAAGTAGGGCTTCCAGAAGGGCAGATGGGCAACTCGGAAGTTGGCCATCTGAATATTGGTGCAGGTCGGATCGTCTATCAGGAACTGGCCCGTATCAATAAGGCAATACGAGATAAAACCTTGCATACCAATACGATATTATTAGATGCGATAGCCCGGGCCAAAGAAAAAGACCGGGCCCTTCACTTGATTGGCCTTTACTCGGATGGGGGGGTACACTCTCATTTGAACCACTGCAAAGCACTGGTAGAGATTGCAGAAGACCGGGGATTGGAGAAAATATTTATACATGCCTTCACGGATGGTCGGGACTGCGACCCTAAGAGTGGCCTGGGATTTGTCGAAGACCTGCAAGTATTCCTGCAAGGAAGGAGAGCGGTGTTGGCATCGGTAATCGGGCGGTACTACGCCATGGATCGGGATAAGCGCTGGGAGCGGGTGAAATTGGCGTATGACTTGCTCGTGTTAGGCAAGGGCGAGGCGTCCCGCGATGTGGTGGCCACTATTCGGCAGCGCTATGCTGAAGGCCAGACAGATGAGTTTATTTTACCGATTGTTGCCGTTGAAGGGGATAACCGCCCTGTAGCAACGATTCAAGACGGAGACGTGGTCTTGTGTTTTAATTTCCGTACCGATCGGCCACGCCAGATTACAACGGTACTGACCCAGCGGGATTTCCCGGAGTACGATATGCACAAGCTCTCCCTGAAATACGTCACTATGACGAATTATGACGATACCTACAAAGGCGTGGATATCATCTTTGAGAAAGACAACTTGAACAATACATTGGGGGAAGTCCTCGCCAAATCCGGTAAAACGCAAGTGCGCATAGCAGAAACGGAAAAGTATCCCCATGTGACGTTCTTTTTTTCAGGCGGCAGGGAAGAACCGTTTGATGGGGAGCGCCGCCTACTTATCCCATCGCCCAAGGTGGCGACGTATGATTTGAAACCCGAAATGGGTGCAAGGGAAATAACCGATACCATTGTAGAAGACATACAAACCAACCAGCCAGATTTTATATGTCTGAACTATGCGAATGCAGATATGGTCGGGCATACAGGGGTCTTCCAGGCCGCCCGGGTTGCAGCGGAAACCGTGGATGCCTGTCTGGGGGAATTGATTGACGTGGCGCTCGCACACGGCTATGAAGCTCTGGTTATCGCCGATCATGGCAACTCTGACTATTTGATCAACGAAGATGGTACACCGAATACTGCCCATACCAAAAATCCAGTCCCCGTAATTTTTGTGAGCCCTGACGCGGGTAATTTTCACATGAAACCAGGAAAACTGGCAGACGTTGCGCCTACTATCCTTTCGCGCTTTGGAATAGCCGCCCCTGCAGAGATGAGCGGGGAAATCCTTCTGGAAGGGAAGTAAAGGCGGCCTTTTGAAAAAATATCTCTCTTCATCCATAGACTTGCTGTTAGGGAACCATAAAGGGCTTGAAAAGAGCCTTTTCATTCTGAAGGTTCCCCTAACCATCAGGTTCATAAAATGGCTCCTTGACGGCACGCAATATGCTAAAGCAATATAGATGGATTTGGCCTTGCGCCTTTGCACTGGGTATCTCTGCATGCACCCCTAAACGTCCATCCGGACAAGCAGATACAAGCGCTGAAAAACCTGTTTTTTTCGACCTTAAAGCGTATTTTACAGAAGAAACTAAGCGGCTGGAAACAGAGAAACCGAGCGGGCTAAAGATTGCGCGGTTCCAGGAGCATTCCGACACCCTTCTTTTTGAGGCCGGCTCGGGACTAGATTTTGAAGAAGAACTGCAACCTTTTATCTCCTCAGATATCAATCGGCCTGCGTGGCAAAATAAATACCAAGTGGACACCCTGCCGTCGAAAACGTTTGGTGGGGTGTTAGTGCGTTATGTTGCATTGGATAAAAATTTGAAAACCAGAACAATAGAATTTCATATAGAAAACGGGGAAATACGCCAGGTACAGATAGAGAATCAAATAAAAAGCGTCATTGCACATTCTGTACAAAAACTGCGCTACGAAAAGGGACAGGGATATTCAGCTTTCGGAACGCAGCGCATGCGCTTTGGCAAATCGTATGACTTCGAGGTATCGGTGCGTTTCCGATAACAGGCTTTGCGAGCGGAAGAATGGAGCGCCTCATTGCCCAGAGAGGGGGGTCCATTTGATATTCCTCATTTTCTGCTAAAAAAAAGAGGCAGCGCAAAAATGCACTACCTCAGCCCTAACCAAATAAAACCAAATTTATCTTTCGTGTAATCTTTATCGCTTTACAAATATATATGCTTATTGTAAAAAATACAATTACTCGAATGAAAAAATAAAGAAAGATTTTTTTGAAAAAACACAGCAACAGAGGATTTTTTTTAAATTTTTTACAAAAGCAAAAAAAATTATATTGGTTTCGATTGTTTTTTTTGAAATAGATAAAATTATATTTTTTATAATAGCTATAAATTTTAGTTTTATTCCGATTTGAAAAATGGATTGGTTAAACAAGATCGTTATGGTTCATAAGCAGATTTTTTTTGCCCTGGGGTTCCTGATGGTGGGACTATCCCTTGCTTTACCGGTAAGAACATATTCGCAAGTCAAGGATGAGGATGCGTTATACTTGCGAAAAATATATGATGCAGCGCTTACGCAAGGTCGGAGTTATGAGTGGTTGGAGTACTTATGCGAGCGGATTGGGCATCGGTTGAGTGGTACGCCCCAGGCAGCTGCTGCGGTGGAGTACACCAGGCAGATGCTGGACACGATGGGTTTAGACCGGGTTTGGCTTCAGCCTTGTACGGTCCCGCATTGGGAGAGAGGGGAGCCAGAACAGGCGCGCATCGTCAATTCGCGCAAAATGGGCACGGTAGATTTACACGTCGTCGCGTTGGGGAATTCGGAAGGGACAGGCCCTATGGGTATCACTGCAGAGGTAGTAGAGGTGTTCAGTCTGGATGAAGTGGATAAACTGGGCAGTGCGGTAGCGGGGAAAATCGTTTTTTACAACCGGCCGCTGGATCCCCGCCAAATCAATACCTTTAACGCGTATGGGGGTGCGGTGGACCAACGTGCGGCGGGGGCAACGCGAGCTTCCAAGTACGGAGCAGTAGGGGTTTTGGTGCGTTCGATGACCACGAGGCTCGATGATGTGCCCCACTCGGGCTCTATGTACTACGATGCCGGGGTGAATAAGATCCCTGCCTTTGGTCTGAGTACCAATGATGCGGAATTGCTGCACCGTTTGTTACAGGAGGAAACCGTGCGCGTATTCATGCGCAACACGAGCCGGATGCTCGCGCCAAAGCCCTCTTATAACGTCATTGGAGAGATAAAAGGCAGTGCGTTTCCGGATGAGATTATTTTGGTAGGTGGGCACCTGGATTCCTGGGACTTAGGTACCGGTGCCCATGACGACGGGGCTGGTTGCGTGCAGGCCATGGATGTACTGCAACTGTTCAAGCGTATCGGATACCGTCCTAAGCGCACGCTGCGCTGTGTATTGTTCATGAACGAAGAAAATGGTATGGCCGGTTCCATTGCGTATGAAAAGGAGTCTTCGCAGAAAAAAGAATACCACATGGCGGCCATCGAATCAGACCGAGGAGGCTTTACGCCGAGAGCGTTTACCTTCGAGGCGGATGAGTCCGTTTTCGATAAAAAATTCAAACAAGTATATGGTTGGTCGGATTTATTGGAACCATACGGTTTGAGCCTTAAAAAGGGAGGCTCTGGTGCGGACATTGGGCGGTTAAAGGTACAAAAAGGGCTTTTGGTAGGTTTCGAGCCGGATTCACAACGCTATTTCGATCTGCACCACACCGCGCAAGACCGTTTTGAGGAGGTAAATAAGCGGGAATTGGAATTAGGGGTAGGGGCAATGGCGGCACTGGTGTACCTTTTAGACAAATATGGCTTATAGGGATATGGAAAATACAGGAAGGCCCACGGATGTATGGGTACACGGCAGGAAGTTTTCACCTTACATCGACCGGCACGCTATTGAGGCCAGGGTCGAGGAAATGGGGAAGGAAATTACCCGGGTTTACGCCGGGAGACAGCCTTTTTTCCTGGGAGTGCTGAATGGTGCTTTCGTATTTATTTCCGATCTGGTGCGTGCATGCCATCTGGAATGTGAGGTGGGGTTCATCCGTTTGTCTTCGTACAGTGGGATGCAGTCGAGCGGCGAAGTGCGCACGCTGTTAGGCGTGAATGCAGAAATCAAAGACAGGCCGGTCATCGTTGTGGAGGATATTATTGATTCTGGGCGGACTATGACCCTTTTATTGCAGGATTTGCAGCAGTACGCCCCGGCATCTGTAGAAGTGGTATCGCTTCTTTCGAAACCGGATGCCCTGGAAGTACCCCTGGATGTTCGCTTCGTAGGCTTTGAGATTCCAAATACATTCGTGCTGGGATACGGGTTGGACTATGATGGCATTGGCCGAAACCTACCGGAGATTTACCAACTAAATGAAGAATAGCCGCTATGGAGGTAAAAAACGCGACTATTACGGGGGATTGGTTGGCAGATATCTGCAAGAAGAGCCTTCCTGTCGTAGAACGGGCGGGAGCGTTTATCCGGAGCCAGGTAGGTCTGGTAGTCGAATCCCGGGTAGAAGAAAAATCGCGGAATAGTTTGGTGAGCTATGTGGATAAGGAAGCAGAGCAGATACTGGTGGCCGGGCTATCCCAAATTTTTCCGGAAGCAGGGTTTCTCACTGAGGAAGGAACGGCTCTTTCTAATGATTTGAGACCTTGGCAATGGATTATTGATCCTTTGGACGGCACTACGAATTTTTTGTACAGCCTGCCCTGTTTCGCGGTTAGCGTGGCTTTGGCGTATGAAGGCATGCCCATGTTGGGAATGGTGTACGAAGTCAACCAACGAGAGATGTACCATGGCTGGAGAGGGGGCGGTGCCTTCTGCAATGGCAGGCCGATAGCGGTGAGTAAAGCGGGGCTGTTGAAGGACAGCTTGGTCGCCACGGGGTATCCCTACGAAAATTACGACACCCTCTCTGCTCATTTTTCGGTGACCGATCGCTTTCAGCGCTGCACGAGAGGTATTCGACGCTGGGGGGCTGCATCCGTTGACTTATGTTATGTGGCCTGTGGGCGGTACACGGTTTTTTTTGAAAACACTTTAAACCCCTGGGATGTGGCGGCCGGTATTTTGCTCGTAGAAGAAGCGGGCGGTAAAGTGACGGATTTCCGGGGGCTGAGCGGTGACTTTTCCGGCAGGGAGGTATTGGCTACAAACCATTTGGTACATGAGGAAGCGCTGAACCTTATACACGCCGGGTTTTATCCCCACGACGTCCGGTCTATATAAAACAGGCATTCATCTAAGAAGCGAGGGGTTAAATCCGGCGGGGAGTAATTTTAGGTTTTTTGAAAAAATAAATACTGCGGACCATGATGGACTTGGGTGAAAATGTACGATTGGCATTGCGTGCCATCCGGGGCAACCTATTACGGGCGATTTTGACGCTCCTGGTCATTTCCTTTGGAATCATGGCGTTAGTAGGTATCCTGACGGCGATAGACAGTGCCATATACTCCCTGAACGACAATTTTTCCTCATTAGGGGTAAACACCTTTGATATAGAGCCCAAGTTTTCGGAGGGCGTACGCGGGAATAGGGGAGGGCGTGTGGCAAAAGCGGGAGAGGAGTTATCCTATCGGCAGGTAACGGCCTTCCGGGAGCGGTTTGATTTTCCGGGGCGGGCTGCCATTTCTTTGAGTTGTAGCGGCAATGCTGCACTGCGGTACGGGGGAAAAAAAACAAACCCCAACATCACCATTATGGCCATTGACGACAATTATTTAGAAGCGAGGGGTTTTGATATTGAGTTTGGCAGGAATTTCAACGGCAGGGAAGTTAGGGACGGAGGATATACCACGGTAGTCGGGCAGGACATCGTGAAAGAGTTTTTCAATGGAAAGCCGGAAAAAGCGCTGGATAAGGTGATTTCTGCGGGGAACATGCGTCTTCGCATCATAGGGGTGTTAAAATCGAGGGGTTCCAGTATGAACCAGAACGAAGACCGCCGTATTTTGATTCCTCTGCAAACCGGGAAGCGCTTTTACGCCACGACCAATACGAACTTCAACCTGATGTTTACGGTGGACGATGCTACGCAGCTCGACAACGCCATTGCAGCCGCGATCGGATTGCTCCGCAACATCCGGAAGTTGAGTGCCTTTGAGGAGAACGACTTTGAAATCACGAAGAGCGACAGTTTAGTGGCGATTATAAAGGAGAATACGCTGTACTTCAGGTTAGCGGCGGTGGTGATTGCGCTCATCACCCTTCTGGGAGCAGCGATTGGTTTGATGAATATCATGCTGGTATCCGTCACGGAGCGCACGCGCGAAGTAGGGATTAGCAAAGCGCTGGGGGCTACGCGCGTAAATATTTTAGTGCAGTTTCTGTGCGAGGCGGTTGTTATTTCGCTGCTTGGCGGCTTCTTTGGGATTCTACTGGGTGTTTTGATTGGCAACCTGGTGACAGTATTCATGGGTGGAAACTTCATATTTCCGTGGCTGTGGATTTCTATTGCTTTGGTAGTTTGTACGGTAGTCGGCTTGGTATCCGGGCTATATCCGGCGCTCAAGGCAGCCCGTTTGGACCCTATTGAGTCGCTTCGTTATGAATAGGCCGGGCGGTGAAGAAGACTTTTGTTCTAAACCTCCTGTTTTTAATCGGTATCAACCTGCTGATCAAGCCATTTTATATTTTCGGGATTGATCGGGGGGTTCAAAACGCCGTCTCACCCGCTGTGTACGGAGCCTACTTCGAGGTGTTCAATTTTGTGTTTGTATTCCAGATATTGAACGACCTGGGGATACAGTATTTCAACAACAGGCACGTTGCCCAATATCCTTTTCTGCTCCACAAATACTTTCCCTATTTTTTGGGGGCGAAAGCCTTCCTGGGTGTGGTATACCTGGTGTTTATATTTTTGTTGGGGTCTTGGGTCGGGTATGTTTCAGAATGGCCGGGTCTATTGCTTTCCCTGGCACTGGTTCAGGTGAGCAGTTCCCTGTTAGGGTATGTACGGTCCAATATTTCGGGTCTTGGTTGGTACTTTGCGGATAGTTTTTTGTCCATATTCGACAAGTTGCTTTTGGTCCTGCTGCTTGGGGTGCCCCTTTGGGGTGGTTTTTTTGTGGGGAATTTTCCAATCGTGTGGTTGGGGCATGCGCAGTGGATAGCCCTTTTGTTGTCTCTGGCCACTGGGTTCGTGATATTGGGGAAAAAGACAGGGTTTCCGAGCATACGCATAAACTGGCGGTTGAACGCATTGATCTTTAAAAAGAGCCTACCCTACGCGATCGCTGTTGCCTTGATGGCTGTTTATAACCGGGCAGATGTGGTGCTGATAGGCAGGTTACTTTCGGATGGGCAAACCCTGGCGGGACATTATGCGGCTGCATACCGTTTGTTGGATGCGGTCAACATGGTAGGAGTATTGTTTGCCGGATTATTGTTGCCGATGTACGCGAAGCTGGAGCGCGATAAAGCCGCACTAGGCCAGTTAGCTGAGACGGCGCTGCGTATTCTTTGGAGCGGGGTGCTCGTTTTTGTACCGATTTCGGTAGTATTTGGACAGTTCATTATGGAAGGGCTGTACGACGATACAACGCCTTATTCCGGTTTTCTATTAGGCTGTTTGATGGTTGCGTTTATCCCGCTTAGCGGAGGCTATATTTTCAGCACGCTTCTGTTAGCTACAGGGCATCAGGGGAAACTGAACTGGGTATATCTTGCGGTTGTCGGTTTCAATATATTATTTAACCTGGTGGTAATACCTTTTCTGGGAGTATCGGGAGCGGCTGTTATAGCGACTATGACGCAGGTACTGGTCTTTTTAGGCGTTCTTTACGGTTGCTGGAAATGGGAGCGCGTCACTATTTTGCGGGCATTATGGTATAAATTTTCCATATTGGGTTTGGCTACGGGTTTTTCAGCCTGGTTTTTTCGTGAAAACCTGTTTGAAAGAAGCGGTTGGGCGGCAGTATTGCCTCCTTTGGCCATAGGTATTGTAGGTATCTTTTTATTGCGGATTATCACCCGTTCCGATTTTGCAGCGATTCAGGGAGGAGGAAGCGGTATCAGGCAGCGTTTCGGCTAAAAAGACAGTCATAACAGGAGAACACAACTTAAGTAATGGAGCAGAGGGAACACATCTTGGATGCCTTAAAAGCGGGATATGCCCATCGAAAAGCGATTTTGAGTTTGACGGTCACCGCGATGATATTGACGGCACTCGTGTCGCTGGCTATGCCCAATTATTACCGGGCGACTACGGTTTTTTTAGCAGCGAACCCCAACCAGGCAAGGCCGGAGATACTGTTCAGCAAATCGAACAACGGGGTGGGGCTGTACGGGTCGGATGATGACATAGATCGGATCCTGGCGATTGCAGAGTCCAATGACTTGATAGACTTTTTGGTAGATTCTTTTGACCTGTATGCCCAGTACAAGATTGACCCGGAGCAGGCCAAGGCTCGGTACAAAGTGCGCATGCATTTCCGAAAACTTTACGCAGTAAAGAAGACAAAACTGGAAGCCATCGAGCTATCGGTCGAGGATCGGGACGCTCGTTTTGCCGCTACCCTGGCCAATGCGGCGCGCGACCGAATCAACGAAATTGCGGAAGGCTTGGTCAAATCGGCCCAGGCGGCGACTGCCCAGTCGTACGAAGAAAACCTTGCGGCGCGTACAAAAGTACTCAAAGAGCTGGGAGACAGCCTGGTGGCATTGCGGGCGGAGTTTCAGATATACAATACGGCGGAGTTATCCGAGCGTCTGACCCGGCAGATGGTAGAGACGCAGTCTCTGTACTATCGAAACAAAGGCCGCTTGGAGAGTATGCAGGGCAACGTCCGTATTCCCAAAGATACGATAGCATACGTCAGTACGCTGGTAGACGGTTTGAAGTTGGAGTTGGACAGTATGTCCCGGCAAATGAGCCGTATCAATAGAGGGCAAGTCATCATAGGGATATTAGAGAACCAGTACTTCACGGCGAACGGTGGGTTCGGGGAGGATATAGAGCGGGCGAACCTGCTACGTTCTGCGTTGACCACGCGGGTGCCGGCGATTGTATTGGTAGAAGCGGCAGAAGTGCCCATCGTCAAAAGCCGGCCAGGGAGGACCATGTTGGTGCTCGGGGCGGGTGTGCTGGCCTTCGTTTTGTCCATCCTGGCCACACTTTTATTTCACTCCTATCGGGACCAAGACCTTTCAAGTATTTTCCGTGCGGGCTAAGGCTATGATGGGGAGAGGATCAACGGTCATCGCTCGGCTGATGCGGCTCCCGGAGGGACAGGGGTTATTTAGCATTTGGGCGGGGATTTTACTGCTCAGTTTTGCGTTGGGCGTTTGGAAGGAGTGGTATTTCTTAGTGGGCGTGCCCGCTTTGGCTTTGCTTGTCTATTTGAGCCTAATAGACGTCAGGAAGGTATTTCTTCTCTTGATGGCGAGCATCCCACTTTCTACGGAGGTCGTGTTGCCGAATGGTTTTGGTACCGATCTGCCTACGGAGCCGTTGATGGTTGGGTTGATGGGGTTGTCCGCCCTGTTGTTTTTTTCGAAAATAGCCTCTCTCGGTGTGCGCTTGTTCAAGCATCCCATCACGATATTGCTGATGCTGCATCTCTTTTGGGTATATTTTTCGACCTTTCAGTCGGACATGCCGGGGGTATCGCTGAAATTTTCATTGGCGAAAACCTGGTACATAGTCGTATTCTACTTTCTGGCATTTTACCTACTGCGCACCGAGGAAGACATTCGAAAGATGCTCTGGTGGGTATTTTGGCCTTTGCTCTTTACCGTTGCGGTCATCTTATTGCGCCATTCGGCATCGGGGTTTGCCTTTGATCAAGTACACAAGGTATTGTCTCCCTTTCAGCGAAACCACGTGAGCTACGCAGCGACCTTAGCTTTGTTCATACCTTTTGTATGGTATCTCATGGGGCATTTTAGGCGCTATTCTTTCCAATGGTGGGGTATAGTCGGCGTTTTTTTGTTCTTATTAGCGGCAACTTACCTTACCTATACGCGGGCTGCATACCTCTCTCTGTTGATTGCTGCGGGTTCGTATTTTGTCTTTCGCTTTCGCTTGATCCGGTTTGGGTTGCTGGTGGGGGTTGTCGGGGCAATCGCATTTGTATCTTATCTGACGGTGGATGAGCGCTATTTAGACTATGCGCCCAACTACGATACCACTATTATGCACACGGAATTTGGGAGTTTGTTGGAAGCGACCACAAAGGGGGAGGATATCTCTACTATGGAGCGGGTGCACCGTTGGATTGCAGCGGTTCGCATGAGCCAACAATCCCCTTGGTTAGGGTATGGGCCGGGAAATTTTGTACATTTTTACGAACCCTACACCGTGAACAGTTTCAAGACGTATGTGAGCAGGAACGAGGAGCGTTCGGGGGTGCACAGTTATTTCTTGTTGTTGCTGGTAGAGCAGGGGTGGCCAGGGCTTTTGTTCTTTTTAGTCTTGAGTTTTTGGGTATTCATCCGTGGGGAAACCATTTACCAGGCGTACCGAAAAAGGGGCTATGGAAGGCTTCCTATGGCAATCTTATTAACTTTGGTAGTTATTTATTCTTTTCTGATTATCAATGATATGATAGAAACAGATAAAGTAGGTTCACACTTCTTTATCTGTCTGGCCATGCTGGTGCGTTTAGATTTGGCCTACCGGCAGACCTCACTGAAGGAGTCGGATGCCTACGATCAGGAAAAGTAGGCCCGAGAGCAGGCTTATACCCAGATAGGCCATACCTTTGGTCAGTTGCCCTTCTTCAAACATTTGCAATAGCTCCATGGAGAACGTAGAGAAGGTACTAAATCCTCCGCAAAAACCGGAAACCATTAGAAACTGGGCGTTTTGAGGAATGGCTCCCCGCATTCGCAGGCCAATCAGGCTTCCCAGGATGAAGCAGCTCAGTAGATTTGCAAGAAGGGTGGCGTATGGGAAGGCCCAGGTGGGGGGTACGGCTTTTGTCAAGAAGAAACGGCAAATACTACCGATTCCGCCCCCCAGGAATACCAAAAGGTACGCGATCATTCGGCTAACGGTTTTTGGTGCACGCCCAAATTTTTTTTGTAAACGGCAACCTGAAGGATCAAGGTTAGGGCGAGGGCGAGGGTAAAAACAAACAAGAGCAGCATGTGCAGCTCGAGGAGGTCATGAAGGGTGAGTGCGAGTACGATAAAAACCGCGTTGACAAACACGAGGATGCCAGAGGCCTGTACATGGGAAAAACCATAATCAATCATCAAGTGGTGGATATGGTGCCGATCGGCCTGAAAAGGTGAATCGCCCCGTGCGATGCGCAAAACCATGACGCGCAGGGTATCGAATAAAGGGAGGATGATAATACCCATCGCGACTACGGGTGCATTTTCGAACCGTGCCGGATTTTGAGCGGGAAGAAAATAATTCAGGTCAATAAACTTGATGACCAAGATAGCGGTGACCATTCCAATCAATAAAGAGCCCGTGTCTCCCATGAATATTTTTGCAGGGGTGATGTTATAGCGCAGGAAAGCTGCTATAGACCCCGTGGTAGCGAAGGCCAGGATGGCAAATTCCATTCGGCCAGCCATGAAAAACCAGGAGCCCAGCACCCCTAGTATCAATATACCTGTGCTTCCTGCCAGGGCATCAATACCATCGAGCAGGTTGAAGGCATTGAGTATGAACAACAGGGTGAGTACCGACAGGGTATAGCTGGCCCACGCAGGAAAGGTTTGGTGTAAAGAAAAGAGCCCATACATACCCTGGAGCGCGATATCGGATTTGACGACGAGGATAGAGGCGGCAATGCACTGGGCGATAATTTTTTTGTGAACGGCGAGGGGGTAGATATCGTCCTTAGCCCCTATGAGGAAAAGGATGATAAACGCACAAAGGATATACTGCAAGTTGCCAAACTGGGCGAAGGGGGTCCAGAGAACAATAGAGAAGATGCTGCCAGCAAAGATCCCGATCCCACCGAGCGAGGGGGTTCTTACGGAATGGGACCGTCTCTCCCCGGGCTCATCGCAGAGGTTTTTGGCCAGGGCTACCCTAATTATAGAGGGGATAGCGAAGTAGGTCAACAGGAAGGCTGTAAAAAAACTGAGGGTGATTAGTTGCATGGTGGGTCGAGTTTTTGGGGCTTACGGGACATCTTGAAGCGAACAGCAAGGGTGTGGAGGGCAGGCAAGTGCACTGCTGGCAAGAAGCGGAGCGCTCGTTTGTGCAAAAAATCGGTTTTCTCGACAGTAGTACTATACACGCTCATAAGCGGTTGCGGGTAAGTGCCTGATTTTTGCTTGACGACAAAGCACGAGGGCAACTACCGGGAATTAATGGAAAAAAGGGCTATGCCCACGACACAGCTTAAAGAGTCAAAGCATATAACCAAAAAAAGCGGGAAATATGCTAAAATCCTAATGGTTTAACATTTTGCACATAAAAGTGCACATGAGAGGGCGAATCCCCCCTTTGATTTTTATGCGATAAAGAGATAGGCGGAATGGGCTTAACCGTGTTTTTTCCTATCTTTGCAGGAATTTTTGCCCAAGCTTTGTATACGAGCGAAATAGAGCAGATATTCAAAATTTCAGGCAGGCCGAGAGGCATCGTAAGACGCTACCATGAGAACAGCGGGTACAAAATGGATTTAAAATCACAAATAGACGCGAGCAAGCTACCCAGCCATGTAGCCATTATCATGGATGGCAATGGTCGGTGGGCCAAGCAACACAACCAACCCCGGGTGTTTGGTCACCGCAATGGGGTGCGTTCGGTACGGGAGGTTGCGGAAGCAGGTGCGGAATTGGGGATTTCCTATTTGACGCTGTACGCTTTCTCCACAGAAAATTGGGCAAGGCCCAAGATAGAAGTGGATACACTGATGACGCTGCTGGTCGAGACCTTGTCCAGAGAGATAAAAACGCTGAACAAAAACAATATCCGGTTGGATGCGATAGGAAACCTGACCTCTTTACCGGAGCCCACGTACCGTGCGTTGATGGAAGGGATTGAAGCGACGAGTAAAAATGAGCGGATGACCCTTGTGCTTGCGCTCAATTACAGCGGTAAGTGGGATATTTTGCAAGCGGCACGACAAGTTGCTGAGTTGGTCAGGGACAACAAAATCAATCCGGGGGATATTTCCGAGGTACTTTTTCAGGATCATTTGGCTACACGCGGGATTCCTGACCCGGAGCTGCTCATTCGGACGAGCGGGGAGTATCGGATCAGCAATTTTTTGCTCTGGCAGTTGGCTTACTCCGAGCTGTACTTCACGCAGGTATTCTGGCCGGATTTCCGAAAGGAGCATTTCTATCAGGCGTTGCTCGATTACCAACGCAGGGAGCGGCGGTTCGGAAAAATCAGCGAACAATTCGCAAAGTAGGCTTTTGCGGTGGTGCGCAATACAACCTGGAATCTTCTAACACCGTCTTTGAACATCTAAATTCCGCATACATTTGCGATGGCCACACAAAAAAGAAATGGATCAACCATGGGGAAAATGCAAAAACGCCTTACATACCTGTCCGCTCGGGGGGCAATGTTTGCTATTGGCATTCTGTTTTCGGGGATGTTGCATGCGCAGCAGGTGGACAGCATGGAAATCATGGATTATTCTAACCCCAAGGAATACGAGATCGGTGGAGTTCGGGTAGTGGGCAACTTGTACAGCGATGCCAACGCTGTTTCCAGTATTTCAGGGCTTAAAGTTGGCTCGACCATTCAAATCCCCGGCCCTGAGATACCCCGGGCGCTGCGGGCTTTGTGGAAACTCCGCCTGTACACGGATGTGCGTATTGTCAAGGAAAAAACGATTGGCGACGTCATTTTCCTGGAAATCCGCGTCCAGGAGCGGCCGCGTTTGAGCAACCACACCTATGAAGGGGTGAGCAAAGGCCACCAGGATGACCTGAATGAGGAAATCAGCATTTTCATCTCCAAGGGGGGGATCGTGACGGATAACCTGAAGGTCGGTTCCTGCAATGCCATTGAGCGATATTTTGCGGGCAAGGGGTATCTCGACGCTAAAGCGACGGTTCGGGAGGAACCGGACACCGCCCGGATCAACTCAGTGCGTTTGGTGTTTGATGTAGATCGGGGGGAGCGGGTGAAGATCAGCGATATTGACATTATAGGCAATGCGCAGGTGAAGGACGACAAACTGGTGCGGAAGATGAAAAAGACCAAGGAGAAGACCCGCATTTTTGCCTCGTCCAAGCTGATCCAGAGCGATTATGAGAAAGACAAGCAAGAGCTCATCAAGTATTACAATACGATTGGTTATCGGGATGCCCGCATCCTGGGCGACAGTATTTGGCGGGACGATAAGGGCTTTTTGCGCCTTGCCCTTAAGGTAAACGAGGGCAATCCTTACTACTTCAGAAACCTCATTTGGAAAGGTAACTCCATATACGATACGTCTACCCTAAACCAGGTACTCGGTATTAAAACGGGGGATATCTACAACCAGGAACTGCTGGATACGCGCTTGAAATTCAGCCAGGAAGGCCGGGATGTGAGCACCTTGTACATGGACAACGGCTATCTTTTCTTCCAGGTAACTCCGGTGGAGGTAGCGATAGAAGGAGATTCCATAGATTTAGAACTGCGCATTTTCGAAGGCCCCCAGGCTACGATAGACAAAGTAGTGGTGACGGGTAACGACCGTACGCACGAACACGTCATCCGCCGGGAATTGAGGACTTTACCTGCGGAAAAGTTCAGTCGTTCGGACATCATCCGTTCCCAGCGGGAAATCGTAAACCTAGGGTACTTCAATCAAGAAAACTTGGGCATCAATACGCCGGTCAACCCGGAGCGGGGTACGGTGGATATAGAGTATGACGTGGAGGAAAAGCCTTCCGACCAGTTAGAGCTTTCTGCGGGTTGGGGCGGGTTCCGGCGGGTCATCGGTACGTTGGGGATATCGTTCAACAACTTCTCGATGCGCAACATTCTCAATAAAAGTGCGTGGAGGCCCCTGCCCATGGGCGATGGGCAGCGCGTTTCGATAAGGGGTCAAACGAACGGGGACTTTTTTCAGTCGTACAATGTATCCTTTACGGAACCATGGTTAGGCGGTCGCAAACCCAACTCTTTTTCAGTAGCGGGTTTTTACAACCGCTTTGCATACGGGTATTTTCTCAGCCCGAACGACGAAAAGCAAAGTTTCAATATCCTCCAGGGTTCTGTGAGTTTGGGTACCCGTCTAAAGTGGCCGGACGACAACTTCGTATCGAGTACGGCGGTCAACCTTCAGACCTTGCGGCTCGACAACTGGACGCAGGGGCTGTTTACGGCCGATGATGGTACGGTGGTATCGCAGGGCGACTATTTCAACTACAGCATTCGCCAAACTATTTCCCGTTCAACGGTGAGCGACCCGATTTTCCCGAAATCCGGTTCGAATATTTCGTTGGCAGTTCAGTTGACCCCTCCGTACTCCTTGTTCAATCCTGGGAAAGATTACTCGGAGTTGAGCGTACAGCAGCGTTTCCGGTTTTTGGAGTACCACAAGTGGCAGATTGATGCGGACTGGTTCGCTACGATTACCGGAAAATTCGTACTCAAGGCTGCTGCCAAGATAGGTATGCTGGGGTATTACAACAAGGGTATCGGTACATCGCCCTTTGAGCGGTTCCAGTTGGGGGGTGACGGGATCAACAACCGGCAGTTTGGTTTTGCCGGGGTGGACATTATCTCCATGCGCGGGTATGAGATCAACCAGATAGAGGGCAACCTATCCGCAAGCGGGAGTACCGTAGCGACCCCTATTTTTAGCAAATACACAGTGGAATTGCGTTATCCGCTCTCTTTGAACCCGAGTTCGAGCATTTACCTGCTGACCTTTATGCAGGGGGGGAATGCCTGGCGGGCGTTCCGGGATTTCAACCCATTTGACCTAAAACGGTCGGTGGGTTTTGGCATGCGGGTTTTCCTACCGATGTTTGGGGTACTTGGGTTTGACTACGGGATTGGCTTCGACAAACCTGGGGAGCGCAGCATACGCAACTTAGGCGATTTCAACATCGTACTTGGGTTTGAGCCGGAGTAGTTCGGGCAGTACTTCCTTTTGGTCGGGGTAACCAATCGGTTACACCTCTTTATGGCGTTCCCAGTAGTTTTGCGCATCTACTTCGTCGAGTATATTGAGGTAGTTTAGGTAGCGGAGCTCGCTGATTTCGCCTTTTTCCAGTGCTTCCCGGACGGCACATCCCGGTTCATTTCGGTGCAGGCATTGTCCACCGAAGCGGCACTGGTCAGACAGGGCAAAAAACTCCCGAAAGTTGTGGGCTACGTCGTGGGGTTCCAGGTGTGTGAAGGCCAGGGTTTTTATACCTGGGGTATCAATGATATACCCACCGAAGCTAAGCGGGAACATCTCTGCGAAGGTGGTGGTATGCTGGCCTTTGCCAGAGTAATCGGAAAGGTCTTGGGTCCGTAGTTGCAGTTGTGGTTGCAGGGCGTTGACCAGACTGGTTTTTCCTACGCCGGATTGTCCGCTCACGAGGGTTATTTTATCTTTTAGCAAGGCCTTGAGTTCCTCCATGCCATCTCCTGTGCGGGCGGAAGCCAGCACGACGGTATATCCGATAGCCTGATACATTTCCTCCAATGCGGCGTACAGGTCGAAGGCATCATCGTCGTAGAGGTCAGCTTTGTTAAAAACGATTATGGCGGGGATATTGAACGGTTCGGTCATCAGGAGGAAGCGGTCGATAAATCCCTGTTTCAGATTGGGGTTTTTGATGGTAGTGATGAGCATGGCCTGGTCAATATTGCTGGCCAGGAGATGTAACTCGTGCTTGCGTCTGGGGGATTGGCGCAGTACATAATTGGTACGGGGGAGGATTTCCTTGATGATGCCATTTTCTCCGTGGGGTTCCATCTGTATCATCACCTGGTCACCTACGGCGACGGGGTTGGTGAGGCGTTTATCTTCCTGTCGAAATTTACCGCCAATACGGCAATCCAGCATTC
>JBEGMH010000151.1:0-16827 GCA_041183125.1 Bacteroidota bacterium
TTGTAAGGTGTCCCGTCCGGCTTGCGGTACTTGGCTACAATCGCTTCCAACTCCTGGCGCAGATGTTCGCGAAAATGCGTGGCAAGGCCCTCCGACTGGCTATCTACCGAGTAGTTGAGCCGGACGGGCCGCTTGCTGAGGGCATCTACTGCATCCTCGGCAAGGTACCCGTATTTTTGCATCTGCCGCAACACCACATTGCGGCGCTCCAATGCCCGTTCCGGGTGTTTGACCGGGTGGTATAGGCCAGGGCCCTTCAAGGTCCCAATTAACAAGGCCGCTTCCTCGATGCTGAGTTGATCGGGCTTTTTACCAAAAAAGCGGTGGGCCGCTACTTTCACGCCATATATGTTGTCGCTGAACGGCACCGTGTTCAAGTATAAGCTCAGCAGTTCGGGCTTTTTGTATAGCTTTTCCAGGCGCCGGGCGATGAACATCTCCTTGAACTTGTTGACGATCATAGAGAAACGCCCGTAGTTCTTCCGGGGGAACAGGTTTTTGGACAGTTGCTGGCTCAAGGTGCTTCCCCCGCCAGATGACGCGTCTGACAACAAAATAGACTTGAACACCACCCGCAGCAGTGCCCGCACGTCTATACCCTGGTGCTGCTCAAAACGGGCATCCTCGGTGGCAATCAGTGCGTGGATAATACTTTCCGGAATCTCTTCCAGGCTCGCGTTTACCCGGTTTTCGATGAAGTACCGGCCCAGAATCGCGCCATCGGAAGAATACACCTCGGACGCCATGCTGTTTCGGATATCGCGCAATTCTGCATAGCTCGGCAAAGGCCCGAATACGCCGCGATAGATGAGGAGGGCAAACACATAGAGGAACAAGGCTGCCCCTCCCACACCGATGATGCCGAATACACTTATACGGGGCCAGTCCAGGGGCCATACCAACAGCCTGGACAACTCAAGCCTGATGTCCGATAAAAGCCTGCCCGTGTTTTCAAGGAGGCGGCCTACCCTACCTTCCCGATACCTGTTTCCCATAAAGACATTTTTTATGGACTTTTGTCTTCTGAATGATAGCCTTGCCAAAAAGGTTCAAAACGCCCTTCTTTAACAAACCCGGGCAGTCGCATGGTTTTCCTCTAACCCTGGTTTTATACCAGATACGCCCTTGCCCGCGCAATTATTCCGCAATAATATTCATTTTTTAAACAATTTGTTTAAAAAATGAATATTTATTTGTTTTTCTTAAAAAAAAGAGGCGACAGCACGCGCTCCAAACAAAAAGGGCGCTTTTTGAACGCCCCGCACGATTAGGAGGTTGTTCACAAAGCACCCTTAGTAGAATAGACTTGTTGCGAAGGGAATCATCGAGGGGTCAAAAAGGCGCTTTTTGACCCCTCGATGACCCCTCGCAACAAGTCTAATACAGCTCCCGGTTAAACCCCGGGCTATGTTGTATTGTATGGGCGGACGATTACATCATGTCGTCGTAGTCGCCGTGGCCGTGTGTATGCGCGGCTTTCTTCTTTTCCGGTTTATCGCTGATGGCACAAGCCGTGGTCAGTACCATGCCGGCGATGGAAGCGGCATTTTCGAGTGCGACGCGCGTCACCTTGGCCGGGTCAATCACGCCCGACACCTTGAGGTCTTCGTACTTATCGGTGCGGGCGTTGTACCCGAAGCCGTCTTTGCCGTTGAGCACGCGCTGGAGCACTACGGAACCCTCTACACCCGCGTTTTCAGCGATGATGCGCAGGGGGGACTCGAGCGCTTTGCGCACGATATCCATACCGATCGTCTCGTCTTCGTTTTGTCCTTTTGCGTTGGCGAGGGCTTTGATAGCCCGTACCAGGGCTACCCCACCGCCCGTCACGATACCTTCTTCGATCGCTGCCCGGGTTGCGTGCAGGGCATCGTCCACGCGGTCTTTCTTTTCCTTCATTTCCACCTCTGTGGCGGCACCGACGTAGAGGACGGCCACCCCACCGGCGAGTTTCGCCAGGCGTTCCTGGAGTTTTTCGCGGTCGTAATCAGAGGTCGTACTTTCGATTTGGGCGCGGATTTGGGCGGTGCGTGCTGCTACTTGATCAGCATGGCCAGCCCCGTTGACGATGGTTGTGTTGTCTTTGTCCACCGAGATTTTCTCAGCTTGACCGAGCATATCCACTGTGACATTTTCCAATTTGTACCCTTGTTCTTCGCTGACCACCGCACCACCGGTCAGGATGGCGATATCCTCCAGCATTGCTTTGCGGCGGTCGCCAAAGCCGGGGGCTTTGACGGCGACTACATTGAGGACGGAGCGAAGGCGGTTCACGACGAGCGTGCTCAGGGCAGAACCATCCACATCTTCAGCGATGATGAGCAGGGGGCGGTTCATCTGGGCGGTCTTCTCCAGGATGGGCAGCAATTCCTTGATATTGGAGATTTTTTTGTCGTGGATGAGGATGAACGGGTGGTCGTATTCCGTAACCATCTGCTCGGTGTTCGTCACGAAGTAGGGCGACAGGTATCCGCGGTCGAACTGCATCCCGCTCACTTCTTCGATATACGTTTCCGTGCCTTTTGACTCTTCGATGGTGATGACACCGTCTTTGGAGACGCGCTTCATGGCGTCGGCGATGAATTCGCCGATTTCGTCGTCGTTATTGGCGGAGACGCTGGCCACCTGGCGGATTTTCTCATAGTCGTCGCTGACCACCTCGGCCTGCTCGCGCAGGTTGGCGATAGCGAGGTCAACCGCTTTGTCGATACCGCGCTTGAGGTCCATTGGGTTGGCACCGGCAGTGAGGTTCTTGATACCGGCGTGGATCATGGCCTGCGCCAGCACCGTGGCCGTCGTAGTGCCATCGCCTGCCAGATCGGAGGTTTTGGAGGCTACCTGCTTGACGAGCTGTGCGCCCATGTTCTCCAGCGTATCTTCCAGTTCGATTTCCTTGGCTACGGACACGCCGTCCTTCGTCACCTGGGGTGCGCCGAACTTCTTCTCTATGACTACATTGCGGCCTTTGGGGCCGAGGGTCACGCGGACGGCATTCGCCAGTTTGTCTATGCCGCGCTTTAGTTTTTCCTGTGCCTGGCCGGACAGGGTGATTTCTTTAGCTGCCATTGTCTTATTTTTTAAAGATGTTTAAAAAATAGCGTCATATCCCCTTACAGGATGACCAATACGTCGTCTTCGCGCATGATCAGGTACTCCTGCCCGTCGAATTCGACTTTTTGCCCGGCGTATTTGCCGTACAGCACGATATCCCCTACTTTGACCGTCATGAGGTTGCCGTCTTTGCCCGGGCCAACCGCTACGACCTCGCCGCGTTGGGGCTGCTCCTTGGCCGTGTCCGGGATAATAATCCCGCCCTTGGTTTTTTCTTCAGCTTCTGCTGGTTTGATGACCACGCGGTCGCTGATGGGACGCAATGAAATCTCAGCCATTTTTTTAGGTTTTGTTTGGATATGAAAAATTTTATTTCGACGCTTCCCGAGGAGCGCGCTAATTCGCCCTTGCAAGAGCAATTGCAGTGCCAAACTGCTTTTATGAGCAAAATGACAGGGCAGACTGACAAAATGACAATGCCAAAGCGATAAAACTTTACCTATCTTCCTGCCTGGATGGATAACCGACGTATTGCGAAGGGGGATGAAGGTTGGGAGCCAGTCCTTCCCCCGCAACAAGCCGTTTCAAAACAATGCACGTACATGACAATCCCTCTCTTTGCCTCCAGAATGCCCGTAGCGGTTTTTTTTGCACTGATCACTTTAGCGGCCGCCTGTCCGCGCGCGCCAAAAGATGTCTGGCTCATCGAAGTACCCGCCGGCCAGCGCTACACCAGCGTGGATACACAAGGCACAAGCGTCCTTCCCAACGGCAGGCTGATCAAGCCGTATGGTACCACCTGGCGCGTCGCCCCCCACCCCTTTGGGTTGGCGTTAAGCCCCGACGGGTTGACCGCAGTTACAGCCAATTCAGGCATATCGCCTATTTCCATATCCATCCTCCAGGGGATTGGAGGCTCCACGCCCCGGATGATTCAGGTTCCAGAAGGTGCGCGCAGCGACGCTGGCGTACTGGAGTCTGTGTTCATGGGGCTCGCCATCCCCTCCTCCAACGACCGGGTCTATGTGGCAGGTGGAAAAGCCGACTGCGTGTATGTGTTTGACTTGCGAACAGGGCAGCGCCTGGACTCTATCCCCTGCAAAGCCCGGGGCGAAGAGCCCGGCTATATCGGCGACATGGCCTGGGATGAGCAGCGCGGGCTGTTGTACGCCGTAGATCAGATCAACTTCCAACTGCTGTGCATAGACCCCTCTGCCCGGAGCGTGCGGTATCAGGTGCCCACGGGCCGCTACCCCTTCGGCGTGGCCCTGTCGCCCGACGGGCGGGAAGCCTACGTAGCCAACGTCGGGATGTATGCCTATTCCTGGCTGCCCGGCTTCGACCCCAAACGGCCGGCACAAACCGCTGACCAGGAACTCCCCTTTGCCTACCTGAGCCCGGAATCCGAAACAGGGATAAAAGACGGCAAGCGGAACGTGCCCGGAGTAGGTGCCCCCGACGCGCCCGAATCCTTCTCCGTATGGACCATTGACCTCGAAAAACGGAAGGTCCGCGCCAAAACGAAGACGGGCATCCCCATCGGAGCCCTGCTCGAAGGCGTTCCCGCAGTAGGCGGGTCAAGTCCCAATTCACTGGCCGCCACCGAGCGCTTCGTCTTTGTCAGCAATGGCAACAACGACAACATATCCGTCATAGATGTCCGCAAAGGCAGCGTAGTGGCCAGCATCCCTCTACAGCCCGATCCCAGGTTGAAGAATTGGCGGGGCGTCATCCCCTTTGGCGTAGCCCTTTCGCCAGACAAGAAGCGGCTGTACGTCGCGGAATCGGGGATTAACGCCGTCGCAGTCATAGATGCGGAAAAACTAAAGGTACTTGGCCATATCCCGGTGGGTTGGTTCCCCTCCAAGCTCCGGGTCAGTCCGGACGGAAAGCGATTGGTCGTAGCCAATGCCAAAGGGTATGGGAGCGGTCCAAACGGCGGGGCCAACTTCAGGCCCGGCAAAGAAGGCAGCTACATCGGTAACCTCATGAAGGGTTCCGTAACCATCCTGGACATCCCGTCCGATGAACAGCTCACCGCCCTGACCCAGGAGGTCATCTCCAACAATTTCCGCTTTGAGAAGCCCCAAAGACGACAACTCCTCACACGCAAAGGTCATCCGATACCACTTTTGAAGGGGCAGGACGAAAAAAGCCCGATCCGGTACATCGTGTTTGTGGCAAAGGAAAACCGCACCTACGACGAGGTCTTTGGCCAGTTGCCGACAGGTCGGGGCGATGCAGCCCTCGCCCGCTTTGGCGCAGCGCGCAGCTTCCGCAGCCGCGATGGGAAACGCGCCTTGGAAGGCGTGGACGTCATGCCCAACCATTTGGCATTGGCGAAGCGCTATGCTATCTCAGACAATTTTTACGTGGACTCCGATGTCTCTGCCGACGGGCACCGCTGGTTGGCCTGTACCTACCCCAACGAATGGGTTGAAACGAGCGTGAGCGCGAATTACGGAGGCAACCAGACGGGAATATACGCGTCCAAGGCCCCGGGGATACTGGCGTTCACCGGTGCTTCAGGCGCCATTTACCCGGAAGACTACAACGAAGCAGGTTCGATGTGGGACCATCTCGACCGGCACGGGAAAAAATTCTGGAATTTCGGGTTCGGCACCATGTTTTCCCCGCACCTCAGCGACCATTTGGATTATCCCAAAGGATATGCATACGCCATCAACTACCCCGTCACACCCGCATTGTTGCGGCAGACCTCGCGGGAATACCCCACGTACAACACCGCTATACCCGAGCAATACCGCATAGACCGGTTCGTCGCGGAGTTCAACCAGCGCTGGGGAAAGGGGAAAGGAGACCTGCCCTCCGTACTCACCGTATTCCTCGGCAACGACCACGGCGCAGGGGACCGGCCGGAAGCAGGGTATCCTTTCCTGGAGAGCTATATGGCCGATAACGACCTGGCCCTGGGCCGCTTGGTGGACTTTTTATCCCGTACCCCTTATTGGAAAAATATGGCTATCGTCGTAACCGAGGACGACGCCCAGGGAGGGGTGGACCACGTGGACGCCCATCGGAGCATCCTCATGGTCATTTCACCCTATGCCAAAACCGGGCATATCAGCAACGTACACGCCAGTTTTGGCAGCATTTTCAAAACCTTCTGGAACATCCTCGATATACCCTACCTCAATCAGTATGACGCCGGTGCCACCGATCTCTCCGACCTCTTCGGAACCCGTCCCGACTTCCGCCCTTATTCCGCTATTTTACCGGACCCGCGGCTGTTTGACCCCAAAAAAGCCCTCGATCCCCTGGATAAACGCTTCGACTGGAAGGCGCTGAGGCAAGGCCCCGAACTAGACGACGTAGAATACATCGCCTCAGAGTTTGAAAATTAATAATAGACTTGTTGCGAGGGGAACCATCGAGGGGTCAGAAAGGCCCTTTTTTCCCACCTCGCGATTCCCCTCGCAACAAGTCTAATAAACGAGCACCTGTTTTTTTGGTTTTGCGAAGTAAAATCAAAAAAACAGGTGCTCGTTTAAAATATTTTTTGGTGCCGTTAGGCCTGTAGATTATCCCAATCCACTTTTCGGGAATAGTACATCACGGAAGCCAGGGCGATGAAGATGCCGATGCTGCCCGCTAACAGCGCGTAATCCTCTAATTGCAGCACGACGAAGATAAAGCCATAGATGATGGCCAACAAGGAGGTCAACTGTACGACCAAACGCCGGATGCGCAACACCGAGGCGCTGTAAAAACTGATCAACCCGATAGTTGCCACCGAAGCTAACCCATACGCCGCGTTAAAGCCGATTTGTTCCGACAGGGAAAGCAACAAAAGGTAAAAGACGACCAGGGCCAACCCCACCAGCAGGTACTGAAAGGGATGGATGTTGAAGCGGCGAAGCGTCTCAAAGAAAAAGTAGATCAGGAAGGTCAACCCGATGACCAGGATGGCGTACTTCGAGGCCCGGGAGCTTTTGAGGTACTCGTCCACCGGGCGGATGAGGCGCACGCCGAAGTAGGAATTATTGCTGAAGTTGTACGCCATCCCTTTCCATTGCTGAGGATAGTTGCGGTTGAAATCCAGTACCCGCCAATCTGCTTCAAAGCCGTCTGCCCCCAATCGGTGCCGGGTGGGCAATAGGTTACCGGAAAAGCTGGGGGAAGGCCAGGAAGCGCTCAGGGTTGCCGTAGTGACCCTGCCCACCGGCTCAAAGTACAACGCATCTGCCCCGTTAAGCTCGAGCGGGATGGAAAAGGTATAGCCCGCTTCCCCTTCTGAAACGGGAACGCCTACACTAATGCCGGAAGCCAGCAGCTCCGGGTTGGCCGCTCCGGGCTCCATGCGCTTTTCCTGCCCGTTCCACTCCAGCTCGATATCGTTTTTGATACCGGTCATGCTGCTGATGCCGATGCAAAGCCGCGCCTCTTGCCAGCGGATTTTATCGGCCGGAACGTTCAGTGCCTCCAGGGCAAGCGCTTCAAATTTGCCTTCCAGCGTGAGTTTTGAGGTATAGAGGATAGCATCAAACAAGCCCCGGCGGCGCACCTCGTGCTGCGCATCGCCCCGGATGTGGAGCTCCTGTGGCAAGAAGTACAGCTTGTGGACGACCGATTTTTGCTCTCCCTGCTCTGTCTCAACGGTTTCTTCGTACGGAATACTGAGGATAGGCCCGCTGACCGTTTGTTCCCCACCCCAGGAAGCACTGATTTCCTGCACGACCGCCGCCTTTCGGTTCTGGCGCTCCCCGATCACCGACTGGATCAGCGCCGCCGGTATCAGCAGCAGCAAAGCGATAAAGCCAATGGCCAATAATTTGACCAATAAGGAGGTGCGCAGCCAGTTCCCCACGCGACTCCCCGAAGCGTTTTGTTGATTTTCCATATTTAAAAGTACTTTGTTTTTTAAAGTATGTGTTTAAAAAATTTTATTTTAAAAAATACAAAAAAATGAAATTTTGTATGCTATTTTAATCATATTGTTTTTATGATTTTATCCAACAACTCCAAATGTTGTTCAAAAGCCTTCCTCCCCTCCTCGGTGATAGAGAAGCGGGTATTCGGCTTTCTCCCGACGAAAGACTTCTCGACGAGCAGGTAGCCAGCTTGCTCCAAGGCACGGGTATGCCCGGCCAGGTTGCCGTCGCTCAAGTCCAGCAGTTCTTTGAGGGTATTGAAATCCATGTGCTCGTTGACCATCAACGAGGACATGATGCCGAGCCGGACCCGGCTCTCGAAGGCTTTGTTCAGTTCCTGGAAATAATTTTTCACCTTGACGCCGCCTGGTTTCGTTCGTATTTCCAATACAATATCCCCCCATACACCAGGTGCAGCACCCCAAAACCAAAAGCCCACAAAAGAAGGCCTTTCTCCGGCAGGAACGCCGCCATCAGGCCCGTGAGCATCTCCAGCACCCCTAACATACGCACATCGCTGAACGTAAAATTGCCCGCACAAAACAGGGACACCCCATAGAAGAGCAGCATCACCGCCGCTAAAAGCGGGTAGTGGCCTTTTAGGTATAAGATAACCACGAACGCCCCGCCCATCAACATAGGAACCGTGAAATTGGCCAATACCCGCCGCGCCGCCGGCGTCCAGAAAGGCTGCCCGGCAAATCGCGCTTTGCGATGGCTCAACCCAAACGCCGTAGCGGCCGCCAGGACCAGGACCGCCAGCGCGATGCCCGCCACCGGAAGGAGCACCGCAAAGCTATACTCGTCCTCCAAGGGCATACGGCTTAGATCATACAGGTACTGCTTCGCAAAAAGCGCACCCAGCAAGGCATACACGCCCGCCATAACAGCAGCCCAAGGGCTCAGCGACAGGAACTTGACGGAGCGCTCCATCATGGAGCGTATCTGGGCCAAATCATCCTGTGGAGTAAATGAAGACATAAAAAAGTACTTTGTGGAACAAAGTTAATATATTTTTTATACTTGCAAAACATGGGGGATAAAAAAACAGGCTACAACGACAGTTTCCATTTTTCTTTCAGGGCCAATAGTTCGTCCCGGTATTGGGCGGCGGCGATGAAGTCGAGGTCTTTGGCGGCGGCTTTCATCTTGCGTTCTGTTTCAGCGATCAGCTTTTCGAGTTGTTCGCGCGACAGGTACGCGACGAGCGGGTCGGCGGCCATGGTAACCGTCTCGGGTTCGAGGTATTCCTGTGCCTGTTTGCCGCGGATATCGAGGATGGATTTTTGGTTCAGGATTTCTTCCCGGGACTTGAAGACCGTGCGGGGGGTGATACCGTGCTTCTCGTTGTACGCGATTTGCACGATACGGCGGCGATTGGTTTCTTCGATGGTGCGCCGCATAGAGTCCGTGATAGTATCTGCGTAGAAGATGACCAGGCCATTGGCGTTTCGGGCTGCCCGGCCTGCAGTTTGGGTCAGGGAGCGGTCGTTGCGCAGGAAGCCTTCTTTATCGGCATCGAGGATGGCCACCAGGGAGACTTCGGGCAAGTCCAGCCCTTCGCGCAGCAGGTTCACCCCTACGAGCACATCGAAGCCGCCGAGGCGCAGGTCGCGTATGATTTCCACGCGCTCCATAGTATCCACTTCGGAGTGGATATAGCGCACTTTGATATCCAGTTTTGCCAGGTACTTGGTCAGCTCTTCCGCCATGCGCTTGGTCAGGGTAGTGGCCAGGACGCGCTCCTGGCGTTTGACGCGCTCGTTGATTTCGTGGAGCAGGTCGTCTATTTGGTTCAGGCTGGGGCGCACTTCGATAGGAGGGTCGAGCAGTCCGGTAGGGCGGATGAGCTGTTCGACAAATTCACCCTCCGTCTTTTCCAGCTCATAGTTGCCGGGAGTAGCGCTTACAAAGACGACTTGATGGATCAATCCCTCGAACTCGGCAAAGTTCAGCGGGCGGTTGTCCATGGCAGAGGGTAGGCGGAAGCCATAGCCTACCAGGCTTTGTTTGCGGGCGCGGTCGCCGCCGTACATACCCCGCACTTGGGGGATGGTGACATGGCTTTCATCAATGACCATGAGGTAGTCGTCCGGGAAATAATCGAGCAGGCAGAACGGGCGGGTACCCGGGGCACGGCCGTCGAAGAAGCGGGAGTAGTTTTCCACACCGCTGCAATAGCCGAGCTCTTTCATCATTTCGAGGTCAAAATTGGTGCGCTCGTGGATACGGCGGGCTTCGATGAGCTTGCCTTCGCGCTCGAAGTATTTTTCCTGTTCGTAGAGCTCCCCCATAATATCGTTGAGGATCTGGGCCATGCGCTCCTTGGGGGCGATATAGAGGTTAGCGGGAAAAATAGCGGCTACGTCCATGCGTTCGATGCGTTTTCCGCTTTCGATCTCAATTTGCTCAATATCCTCGATTTCATCCCCGAAGAAAGTGACGCGGTACCCATAGTCCACGTAGGGGAGGTTGATGTCCACCGTATCGCCGCGCACGCGGAAGGTAGCGCGCCGGAAGTCCGTTTCCGTACGGGAATAGAGGCTGCCGACCAGTTGGTAGAGGAAAGTATTGCGCGAGACGACCTGTCCTTTGTGGATCCGGATGATCCCGGTTTTGTAGTCTTCCGGGTTGCCCATACCGTAGATACAGGACACGGAAGCCACGATGATGACGTCCCTCCGTCCGGAGAGCAACGAAGAGGTGGCGCGCAGGCGGAGCTTGTCCACTTCTTCGTTGATGGCGAGGTCTTTTTCGATGTAGGTATCGGTTACGGCTATGTAGGCTTCGGGCTGATAGTAGTCGTAGTAGGACACAAAGTATTCCACGGCATTATCGGGGAAGAATTCCCGGAACTCGCTGTACAGTTGTGCCGTCAGGGTTTTGTTGTGGGTGAGCACCAGGGTGGGCCGTTGCACGCGCTCAATGACATTGGCGATGGTAAACGTTTTCCCCGACCCGGTAACCCCCAACAATACCTGGGCCGGTTCGCCTGCTTCGAGGCCCGATACCAATTGCGCGATGGCCTGGGGCTGGTCGCCGGTGGGTTTGAAATGCGCGTTGATTTTGAATTCCATACAACAGTTGGTATAGCCAGGAATATAATGCGGGCAAAAAGAACCGGCGGGGTTAGCAGGAGCCGATGGGCTAAAAAAGATTTTTTCCTACTTCACTGACCCCTCGCCACCCGCCTAATGAACAGGAATACCCCCTGAGCGGTTGCACATAGCAAACGAAAAGATATATGGATACGGACACCCGACAAGTAGTGACCTTCACCCTTTTCCATCTCCACGGCCGAAAAAACCGCTGGTGGGCTTTCCGGCACATGGGCCTATACCCGCCGCTGTTGGAGCAGGTGGCAGGGCTGGAGTTTGCCAAAATGGTCGGTAGCGGTGCCGGCACTGGGTTCAGCATACTGCCCAACCTCGGGGTGTACGGGCTGTTGGGGGTTTGGACGACGGAAGCAGCGGCGCAGCGATTTTTCGAGGGCGACCCTGTTTTTCAGGAATTTAAGCACAGGGGCCTTTACCAGACCTTTTTCCTGCACACCGTCAAATCACATGGATCCTGGGACGGTAAAAGCCCTTTCCGGACGGGTGCTGAGGCAGATGATTCCAGGCCTATTGCTGTGCTCACCCGGGCCACGATAGCCCCCCGGCAGCTTTGGCGCTTTTGGGCCTATGTGCCCCCGGTGAGCAAATCCATCGAAAAATTCCGCGCCCACCTGCTGTTAGCGGTGGGCATTGGCGAGTTGCCGCTCGTACAGCAAGCCACGTTCAGCCTTTGGCGCGACCCCAGGCAGATGATGGCGTATGCCTATCAGAGCCCGGAACATAGAGGCGTGGTAAAAAAAACCCGGGAGTTAGGCTGGTACTCGGAGGAGTTGTTTGCCCGTTTCCGGCCATACCGCTTCGAGGGCAGCGGGGAGAACCCGCTCGAGGGGTTGATCTGATTCCTAATATGCCCGGACGTCTTTTTTTTCCATATAATTGACAAAAGCCCGGTTGACGATGCGGTTGCCCCCCGGAGTCGGGTAGTTTCCGGAGAAGTACCAATCCCCATTGTGGTCTGGGCAAGCGGCGTGCAGGCCTTCTATCGTTTGGTAGATGACCTCAATTTCCGGTTTTATACCCTTGGGCGTGACGATGGCGGCGATCTGTCGGGAAATTTCTTCGTATGAAAATTCGTCGTACAGCGCCTGGATTTCGTTGCGCACTTGCTCGGTGGGCAGGTGTTCCTGTTCTTTGCAACGCTGGTAGGTCTCCTGTAGGCGATGCGATTTACCGTGCTTTTCCAGCAGCTCTACCAGAGCTTTGAAAGCGACGAATTCCCCCATTTTGGACATATCTATCCCGTAGCAATCCGGATAGCGGATTTGGGGGGCGGACGACACGATGATGATTTTCTTTGGCTTGAGCCGGGCGGCGATTTGGATGATGCTATCGCGCAGGGTAGTTCCGCGCACGATGGAGTCGTCGAGCAGCACCAGGGTATCCTCGTGGTTTTTGACTAGCCCGTAGGTGATATCGTACACATGCGAGACGAGTTTGCCGCGGGCAGTGGTATCTGCGATAAAGGTGCGGACCTTGGCGTCTTTTAGGATGAGTTTCTCGATACGCGGCTGCAAGGCCATGATCTTGCGCAGCTTTTTAGGCTTCAGCTTATCCTTTTCCAGCAGGCGCAGGATGCGTTCTTCCTTGATTTCGTCCAATCGTTTGTGGATTCCTTCGATCATGCCGAAGAAAGCCGTTTCCGCCGTATTGGGCACGAAGGAGAACACTGTATGTTCGAAATCAAAGTCCACCGATTTCAGGATCGGTTCGACGAGTTGTTCTCCCAACTGTTTGCGTTCCAGATAGATATCCCGGTCATTCCCGCGTGAAAAATAGATGCGCTCGAACGAGCAGGCATTGCGCCGGCCCGGTTCGATGAAGGGTTTTTCTTCAACGCTGCCTTTTTTCTTGATGATCAGGGCATGGCCTGGGGTTAGCTCCTTTACTTTTTGGTAGTGAACGTTGAACACGGACTGTATGGCGGGCCGTTCGGAGGCGACTACGGCGACCTCGTCATCCTGGTAGTAGTAAGCGGGGCGTATCCCGTTGGGGTCGCGCATAACAAAGGCGTCCCCATGGCCGATGAGGCCGCACATGACATACCCGCCGTCGAATTTTTTACTGGCGCGGGTCAGGAGGCGCTGCACGTCGAGGTTGTCGTAGATCAGATCGTTGATTTCGATATTGGAGTACCCTTCCGGTTTGAACCAGGTGTGGAGGCGCTGTACTTCATCGTCGAGGAAGTGCCCGATTTTTTCCATCACCGTGACGGTATCGGATTTCTCTTTGGGGTATTGGCCCAGTTCCAGGAGTTCCTGGAAGAGTTCATCCACATTGGTGAGGTTGAAATTGCCGGCCAGGATGAGGTTTCGGCTGATCCAGTTGTTTTGGCGCAGGAAAGGGTGGCAGGTTTCGATGGAGTTATCGCCGTGGGTACCGTAGCGCAGGTGGCCGAGCAGAAGCTCCCCGACGTAGGGTTTATGGGCTTTCAGCCAGCTGGCGTCCTGGATTTTATCTTTGGGCAGGCCGTCGAAATGCTTCCATATTTGATCAAACAAGTCGTCGAGGTAATTGGGGGCGACGCTGCGTTTTCGGCTGATGTAGCGGGTTCCCGGGTCGGGATCGAGTTTGATGGTAGCCATCCCGGCCCCGTCCTGCCCGCGGTTGCGCTGTTTTTGCATCAGGAGCCTGAGTTTTTCCAGGCCATAAAAAGCGGTGCCGTATTTATTTTGGTAATACGTCAATGGCCGCAATAGACGAATGAGGGCTATGCCACATTCGTGTTGAATAACGTCGCTCATGCCATGAGGTTGATGAGCTGCAAAGATAACACGATTTTTTTACCACTTCGCTGAACCCTTACAACAAGTCTATTCAAACAGATCGCCCAAATTGTCGAGGCTTGAGGATACCCCGAGCATTAGGCGAGGCCCCTTGAAGACACCGGATTCAAACGACGCGACGGCTTCCACGCGGAAGAAGCGCAGCAGGTTGTCCACTCCGTAGCCCAACTCCAGGTAGTTAGTCTGCGGCGTGACGAGGGTATTGAAGAACAAGTTTTCCTTTATTCCCAACATCCAGACGGCAGGGAAGCGGGTCAGCAGGAATTTTCGGAACTGGTAATGAGCGAACGTACCGACGTAGGCTTCCCGGGTACTGAAGGCATAATAGGGCAACATGCGGTACGACGCCACCGGGTCGGCCCCTGTGACACGGATTTGGTTCCCTGGGAAATGCTTGAAATCGGCAAACCCCATCCGGGCGTTGTTAGGGAACCATCCGGCATGTAGGCGCAGGTCTAGCTGGCCGGCTGCCCCAACGGCAATATCTTGTTCGAACTCCATTTCCAGAAAATCGTAGTCAACCTCGCTTCCCAGCAGTCTGTCCATCCCTTTTCGGTAGTTCAGGACAAAGCGTGGGGAGCTGCCCGGGATGGGGGTTTTACGCCCATTCCGCAGTTGGTAGCGCTGCCAGGGGCTGATCTCAAAAGACAAGGACAGCACCCCTGCTGTCTGGCGGAGCGGGATGGGTTCTACGAGTTCTACCGCGTCGGGGGTATTGGTTCCGTAGGACACATAGCCATCGGGCGGGTAGAAAGTCTGGGTCGTCTGGTTTTCGAGGCGAAGTCGGTTTGCCCATTCGAAGGCAATGCGAACGCCCCAGTCGTTTGCCTGTTTGTATGCGAAAGCACCTGAGAGATAGTCTTTTTCATAGATGCGCATGAAATTGCGTGCTTTCACTAGGGTTTGGTAGGTGTTTATCCAGGGAGAAATGGCATCGTCGGGGTTGAACTGTGCGATGTAGCGGCCACCTTTTACCGTCCATCTGGCATTGCGCTGGTAGCTGTGCTGTGGGTTGAAATACACCTCGCCCTGCGCATTAAACCGCTGCCGGATGAAGGCATACCGCGGGTTGAACACCAGTCCAAACCGTTTTTCGCCTAAATAATCGTACTTGAGATTGGTATTGAGGCTGGTTCCGTCTACCGGGTTGAAGTTGTACCGGGTCAGCAAGGGGTCATAGCTGAGCCGGTGCCGCCCTGAAAAGGTGAACGTTTGCCCAAGGAGCAGGCCCATGGCCGGGTTGAAGCGGGTGGAGTCTGCCGGGTCCCCTGCATCGGAGGTATCGGCGGCCATGGTTACCGAGATGCTGTCCTGGAAACGGTATCCCTTCACCTCCTGCTCGGACAGCGGTACCGGGCGTATGCGTTCCCAGTAGGTAGAATCCTTTTTATAGGCTTGGGAATCAATCTCGACCACCCGGTTTATATCTACTTCCGGCGCCTCGGACGCTTTGCGCTCTTCCTTTTCGTATTCGCTGAGGATTTTCCGAAGTTCCTTTCGGGAAATTTCGCCCCCCGAGGCCAACCGGTCAGAGGGCGAGGCAGCTGCCGGGCTTTGCTTTTGAACAGGTTCGGTTACATCCTCTGCCTTTTCGTCCAGTACCTCAAAAGCTCCCTTGAGCTCCGGGTTGAGGGTTACTTTGTAGTTACTGGCCGTAGCCAGGTAATTATATTCTAAGCGCACCCCAAAAATAGAGCCGCTGACATGGAAGGTTTGCGTGAGAGGCAGCCACACCTTTTCTTCCATCGGCGAATAGACCTGTTCGATTTGGAATTGGATCCCCTGTTGGATCGTGGTCAGCGACAAGCTGTAGATGGACCAGGCATCTTCCACGATGTAGAGATAGCCATCAAATACGTTATCCCCGGTACTTCTCGGAGTGACTTTGATTTTATTGACCCCGTAGCCGCGGTCTATAAAAAACGACTCCAGCTTGAATCGGTAGGTTGCGAACGCCTGGGGCGAGAGCGGGGAAATGGCCTCCTGCACTTTGGGTTCATAGAAGCTGCTCTGGATATAGGGCATGGGGCTGGTCGAGTTGTCCTGGCCCTGCGATCGGATGGAGATGACGTTTTCTTTAAACGTGTTGGGCCGCTGAAAGGACACCTGGCTCACCGATTCGAGGGTGAAGGCCATGTTGGAGTCCAGTCCTGATTTTTTCATTTCTTTTCTCAAAAAAAACGGCACGTCCATGATTCTGCCCGAGCCTTTTATGTAAATCCGGGCCTCATAGCGATCCACTTGCTGGCGGTGATAGCCTGCTTTGGCAATAGCTTTTCGCATAACGGTGTAAGCGGGATCTTCGCCATTCAGGTTGATTCCGCTCATGCGCAGTTCGATGGGTTGGAGCGCTAACTGGATATCGAGCGGCACCCATTCCGACCGCACCTGTACCGTTCGGGTTTCCGTGCGGTAGCCCAGGAATTGGAAACTCAGCTCGTATGTGCCGGGTTCCAGCCGGATTTCATACTCCCCTTGTGGGTTGCTCACCGCCCCACTACCTGTTTCCCGGACAAAAATCGTTGCATTGGGTAGGGCTGCCCCTTTTTCGTCCTGTACTTTTCCGCGGACTCCGGAGGCGTGCAGGACGGGGAAGAAGGCAACTAAGCAGCAGAAGGCGAGGGCCGTACGGAAAGGCCGGAAGTACAGATATGGGTTCATCAAGGGTGGCTGTTTTGTTTAAAAAAAGCTTCTTAGCATGGACTGCTTTTATGGGGCAATGGTTCGGTGAAGCATTGGCTTTCCGACCAGCAGTGTTTTTCTGACGACGACGGGGTTGCGTAAAAAGATCTTTTTTGCCTAAGGCCGCCCCTCGCAACAAGTCGATTATATCACCCCGGTCGCACATCTATTTGTGGTCTTACAATAGACTTGTTGCGAGGGGGATCATCAAGGGGTCAAAAAGGCCCTTTTTTTCCCACACTGTGCCTTTTTTCGGTCATCTAAGGCAGTTAGACTCCCTCAAAAAGCCTTCGTGTGGACAAA
>JBEGMH010000152.1:0-21388 GCA_041183125.1 Bacteroidota bacterium
GGCTCAACTACTCGGTAGATAGCCAGTCGGAGGGCCTTGCCACGCATTTTCGCGAACATCTGCGCCAGGAGTTGGAAGCGATTGTAGCCAAGTACCGCAAGCCGGACGGGACACCTTACAATCTCTACCAGGACGGCCTTCGCATCTTCACGACCATAGATTCCCGTCTTCAGCGCTATGCCGAACAGGCCATGCGGGGCCACATGCCCCAGCTTCAGGCGGCGTTTGACCGCGAATGGCGTCGCGGCACCCCCTGGGGCAGCGAACGGGTATTGCTCGCCGCGGTACGCAACACCCCGCGCTACAAGGAAATGAAGGAAGAAGGCTACTCCGAAAAGGAGATCCTGGAGGAATTCCGAAAGCCTGTACCCATGAAATTGTTCAGTTGGAAAGAGGAAGACCCCGAGGAAGTGACCATCAGTCCGCTGGACTCTGTCAAGCACTACCTACGCTTGCTGAACATGGGTTTCCTAGCCATTAACCCCCTTACCGGCGCGGTCCAAACCTGGGTAGGGGGCATTGATTTTCGCCATATCCAGTACGACCACATCAAATCGAGGCGGCAGGTGGGATCTACGTTCAAGCCCATCGTGTATGCTGCCGCGTTAGAGTCGGGGATAGACCCCTGTCAGTTGTTCCCAAACGAGTTGCGCACCTATCCGGAGTACGAAGACTGGACGCCTGAAAACTCCGATGGGGAATACGGAGGGTATTATTCAATGGAAGGGGCTTTGACGAAGTCGGTGAACACCGTTTCCGTACAGTTGATCATGGAAACGGGTACGGATGTGGTGCGCGACCTGGCCCGGGACATGGGCATAGACAGCCGCCTGCCCAATGTGCCTTCCCTCGCCTTGGGTACAGCAGAGGCAAGCCTGCAGGAAATGGTCCAGGTCTTTGCGACCCTTGCCAATGGTGGGGTACGCCCGGAGCTACACTACCTGGACCACATCGAAACAGCAGACGGCAAAGTATTGGTCCGCTTCCAGCGGCCCCGGGGCTATCTGCGCGCACTATCCCAGGAGAGTGCGGACAAAATGGTGCAGATGCTGCGCAGCGTCGTCAATGACGGTACCGCCAGCCGCCTGCGCTGGCGCTATGGCCTGAGCGATGTGGCCCTGGCGGGTAAAACAGGGACTACCCAGAACCAATCCGACGGCTGGTTCATCGGAATCACCCCGCACCTGGTAGCAGGGGCCTGGGTGGGGGCGGAGAGCCCTTCCGTACATTTCCGCTCCCTGGCCATGGGGCAGGGGGCGAATACCGCACTCCCTATTTTCGGCGATTTCCTTCGGCGTACTTACCGCAACCGCGGGTTTTCCGGGTTGCGCAACGCGCAGTTCAACCCACTATCGGATAGTGTGCTGACTATGATGGACTGCCCACCTTTTGTACACCCCGATTCCACCGGCTTTGAACCGCTGCTCCAAGACGTGGGCGATGTTACTTTTTTTCAAAAATTGCAGGAGGAACTGGGTGAAAATGGAGAAAACGCCCCTGTGCGCGTGCGCTCGCAAAGGGCCAATGAACCGGACAGCAGCTACATCAACCGCATGATACGCTACAATGAAAAGGTACAAAACCGCGAAGAGCTGAAAGCAAAGTGGAGCCGGATTTTGTTTGGAAAGGAAAAAGAGGGAAATTAGGTTTTGTATGGCCAAAATCCCCTATTTTTCGCGCCACCAGACCAAAATATACGCTACATGGCTGTTACTGCTCCTCTAGCTTACGACCGGGGTACTCTTTCCGACGAGCGCTTGCTCGAATTGTACCGCGAAATGCTCTATCCGCGGATGATCGAGGAAAAAATGTTGATTTTGCTCCGCCAGGGCAAGGTGAGCAAATGGTTTTCCGGTATCGGCCAGGAGGCAATCTCCGTCGGGGCTACCCTGGCGCTGGACCCGGATGAGATGGTATTCACCTTACACCGCAACTTGGGGGTTTTCACCGCGCGGAACATGCCGTTCGACCGCTTGTTCGCGCAGTGGCAGGGCAAAGCCAACGGGTATTCCAAAGGGAGGGAGCGCTCTTTTCACTTCGGCGCATTAGAACACCATATCGTCGGGATGATCTCACACCTCGGCCCGCAGTTGGCCCTGGCAGATGGGGTGGCGCTGGCCCATTCTTTGAGAAAGGAAAAAAAGGTAGCCCTGGCCTTCACCGGGGATGGGGGTACGAGCGAAGGCGATTTTCACGAAGCGCTGAACGTCGCAGCCGTATGGGATTTACCCGTCATTTTCCTGATAGAAAACAATGGATATGGGCTGTCCACACCCGTAGGGGAGCAATACCGTTGTACCCAACTGGCCGATCGCGGCGTCGGGTATGGCATGCGCGCCCTGACCATTGATGGGAATAATATCCTCGAAGTATATCAAACGATTTCCAGCCTGGTCGCAGAGATGCGGGAGAACCCCCATCCTGTTCTCCTGGAATGTATGACCTTCCGCATGAGGGGCCACGAAGAGGCCTCCGGGACTAAATATGTGCCGAAGGAACTACTGGAAACCTGGGCCCTGCGGGACCCGATCGCAAACTTTGAGCGCTACCTGCTCGAAGCCGGGGTACTGGATGCAGCTAAAATATCAGATATCCGTAAATCGCTGAAAAAGAAGATTGACGCAGGGGTAGAGCAAGGTTCGGCTTACCCTGAACCGGAAAGTTCTGAACAGGCGGAACTGGAAGATGTATATGCCCCCTGGGAACAGAAGGTAGTGTTGCCGTCCTCCGGGGGAAGTACCACGGAAAAGCGCTTTGTAGACGCTCTGTCAGACGGGTTGCGCCAGGCGATGGAAAAACACGATAACCTCATCCTCATGGGGCAGGATATCGGGGATTATGGAGGGGTGTTCAAAGTGACGGATGGGTTCGTATCCCTTTTTGGCAAGGAGCGGGTCCGCAATACCCCTCTGTGCGAAAGTGCCATCGTAGGCACCGCATTAGGCCTCAGTTTGAAAGGCTTCAAGGCCATGGTAGAGATGCAGTTCGCAGATTTTGTAAGCAGCGGGTTCAACCAGATTGTCAATAATTTGGCAAAACTGCATTATCGCTGGGGAGCCAACGCAGATGTGGTGGTGCGTATGCCGACAGGAGCAGGTACAGGGGCGGGCCCTTTTCACTCCCAGAGCAATGAAGCTTGGTTTTTCCATACGCCAGGACTGAAGGTACTCTATCCCTCTAACCCTATGGATGCCAAAGGGATGATTGCTGCCGCGTTTGAAGACCCTAACCCCGTACTATTCTTCGAGCATAAAGCGCTGTACCGAAGCGTGTCCGCCTGGGTTCCCGACGAGTACTACACCGTGGAAATCGGCAAGGCAAAGGTCGTTCGGGAGGGCGAAGCGCTCTCCATTATCACCTACGGAATGGGCGTACACTGGGCCTTGAAAGCTGCCGACGAGCTCGGCGTGGACATCGAAATCCTGGACTTGCGCTCCCTGCAGCCCTTGGACTACGAGGCCATCTCGGCGACGGTTCGAAAAACCAACCGGGCATTGGTATTGCACGAAGATACGCTCACCGGGGGTATCGGTGCCGATATCGCAGCGTATGTGTCCGAGCATTTGTTCGAGTACCTCGATGCACCCGTCGTCCGCGTAGCTTCGCTGGACACCCCCGTGCCCTTCGCCAAAGCCCTGGAAGAACAGTTTCTTCCCCCCCACCGACTGAAGAGCAAAATCCAATATCTGATGCGGTATTAGATTCGCAGCAAGTCTAATGTTCAAATGCATTTTTGTTGCTACCTTTGCGGCAAACATACACTCCTTTACACATGGATTTAGAAAAGTACGTCGCGGTGAGTGGCGTTTCCGGGCTGCTCAAGCTCGTCGCCAACCGGAACAACGGATTGATTGTCGAAGACCTTTCCACAGGGAAGCGCCGCTTCGTTGCTGCGCGTGGCCACCAGTTCACGCCGTTGGCCTCCATCGGTATTTACACCAATGACGGGGACTCTACGGAACTGAAAAACGTGTTCCAGAGCATGCTGGATAAGTTGGACACCCTGCCTCCTGTAGAACCAGGGGCTCCCGTGGAAGAACTCCATCAGTACTTTGCATTGGTGCTGCCGGACTACGACCGCGACCGCGTAAGCACAGGGGATATCAAAAAGGTGATCAAGTGGTTCGGTTTTTTACACAGCCATCACCTTTTACAACCTACGGAGTCGGGCGGGGAAGAAGAATAGACTTGTTGCGATGGGTAATCGTTGTGGTGAAAAATAGCCATTTTTACCCTATGAGAACCCCATCGCAACAAGCCTAATAATATTCCGGTATCTCCCCCCACTCGGACGGTTTGCCGATAAAGGCTTTTTTGTAAGGCCCGCTGCCCGGAAAAAAATGGTTTTCCGGTTCTTGTGCGTAACTTTATGAAATAGTCTTGCGTATAAAGACTTGTTGCAAGGGAAATTATAAAAGGTGAAAAAAACTTCTCACCTCCGGATTTTTCCCGGCAGCCAGTCTAGCGTATATAGATAACACAACCAGTGCTATGACTATCGAAGACGTAGTGCCGACGGGAAGGCCGCCATTCCTCCCTGTAAATCTCCGTTTAGAGGTGTGGGAGGATGTACTCCCTTACTTTCAGAGCCTCTATGAGCGCCCTATTTCAAACCTTCCGGATTTGGAACAGTGGGTGTCGGACAAGAGTGAATTAGATGCATTTATCAGTGAGACATTCTCTTGGTATTACATCCGTCTTTCCCAAAATAGTTCGGATAAATCGGCAGAGGAGAGGTACCACCATGCGGTAGCCCATATTTTCCCCCAAGTATCTTCTTTTGAGCAGAAGCTGAACCAAAAGCTGGTGGGTTCCCCTTTTATCCATCAAATGGATCCAGAGCGGTATGCGGTACACCTTCGCCTGGCAAAAAATGCGGTGGCGCTCTTTCGGGATTCCAACGTGCCGGTCACTACGGATATCCAGTTGCAAACCAAGGAGTATGGCCGTATTTTTTCCCAAATGACCATTGGGGTGGACGGCAAGCAGATGACGTTGCAAAAAGCGTATACCCTACTGGAAGAAATGGACCGGGAACGCCGCCAGCAGGTATATCAAAAAATCAACGAGCGCATCCTTCAGGATACAGAAGCTATAGAAACCCTTTTTGACCAGCTCTTGTCCCGCCGGCTAAAGATCGCGCAAAATGCAGGCTTTGAAAATTTCAGGGACTACTCTTTCCGCAACCTGAACCGCTTCGATTACACACCAGAGGATTGCTTGGAGCTACATGAATCCATTGCCCTCGAAATCCTTCCTATCCTGGACGAGCTGAACCTCGTGCGCCGGTCGCAGCTTCAGTTGGAACAACTCAGGCCCTGGGACATGAATATGGAGTTTTGTGGCAAGGGTGCTCTATTGCCGTTCTCCAATGCAGAAGACCTCTTAGAGAAAGGCATCGCTTGTTTGGCCAAGATAAATCCTGCCTTTGGCGAGATCGTCCATCTGATCCGAGGCCGGAACTTGTTGGATTTGGAGTCCCGCCCGGGCAAAAAACCGGGTGGCTATAACATGCCGTTGCAGAAGTCGCGCCTGCCGTTCATTTTCATGAACGCTACGCGTTCGCTCAGCGACCTGCGCACGCTGATGCATGAATGTGGCCATGCCATCCACTTCTATCTCACGCGGGACCTGCCTTTGATGTCGGCCCGCCGATTTCCCTCCGAAGTATCGGAGCTGGCAGCGATGACGATGGAACTCCTCTCCATGGAGCACTGGGAACTGTTTTTCCCAAAGCGGGAAGAACTCATCCGGGCTAAGGTCAACCAGTTGGAAAACGTACTCAAAGTATTGCCCTGGATCGCTACCATTGACCAGTTCCAGCATTGGGCCTATACGCACCCGGGCCACAGCCGGGAAGCGCGCAAAGCCGAGTGGCTCCGGATTATGCGGCATTTTTCCTCGGAGGTAGTGGATTATTCAGGCTTGGAACGCTATTCAGAGTACCTGTGGCACAAACAGTTGCATATTTTTGAAATACCATTCTACTACATTGAATACGGTATTGCCCAGTTGGGCGCTATTGCGATCTGGAAGCGCTACTGTGAAAACCCGGAAGCTACCATAGAAGACTATGTGCGTGCCCTTCGGATTGGCAACACCCGAAAAATCGGCGAAATTTACCGCGCAGCAGGGATTGAGTTCCGCTTCGACCGGGCGTATATCAGCGAACTCGCCGGTTTTGTCCGGCGGGAAATCCGCGATCTAATGGGGCAAATACAACCGGTACAACCCGTCTAATATCGTACTTTTGCAAAAAAAAGTATGATCAATGGTAAGAGGGTAGTCGTCGTCCTACCTGCCTATAACGCCTCGCTCACCCTTGAAAAAACCTATCGGGAAATCCCGCTCGATATCGTGGACGACGTGGTTTTGTGCGACGACGCCAGCCGGGACAACACCAGTGCATTAGCCCGGCAAATCGGTATCCGCCACGTCATCACCCACCCTCAAAACAAGGGCTATGGAGGAAACCAAAAGTCCCTGTATCAAAAGGCATTGGACATGGGAGCAGATATCATCATCATGCTGCATCCCGACTATCAGTACACGCCCAAGCTGATCCTTCCCATGGCGCATATTATCGCCGAGGGCCTATACCCGGTAGTGTTGGGTTCTCGTATCTTAGGCAAAGGCGCGCTTTCGGGAGGGATGCCTATTTACAAGTATATATCGAACCGCCTGCTCACCCTGGTTCAAAACCTGCTCGTAAACTACAAGCTATCCGAATACCACACCGGGTACCGGGCATTTAGCCGCGAGGTATTGGAGGCGATCCGCTTTGAGGACAACTCGGATGATTTTGTGTTCGACAACGAGATGCTGTCGCAGATTATCTACGCAGGTTTTCATATCGCAGAGGTGACCTGCCCTACGAAGTACTTTGAAGAAGCATCCTCTATCAACTTCCGTCGCAGCGTGACATACGGGATGGGGGTGTTGCGCGTCTCTGCCAAGCATTTTCTACAGCGTATGGGGCTTGCGCGTTATGCGATGTATAAAAAAGCGGAGGTCAAAGGATGATGGTCTGGATAAAGCTTTGTTTGTGAGGATAATCGGTGGTATAGTGCAAGCCGCGGCTCTCCTTGCGCATGCGGGCGGACCGCGTTATCAGGTAGGCGATGGTGAGCAAATTGCGCAGTTCGCAGAGTTGTGGGCTGATGGTTGTCGTGTTGTAGAGTTCTTCGGTCTCCCGATACAGCAGCGAGAGCCGGTCGAGCGCACGTTTGAGCCGTACGTTTGAGCGTACGATGCCCACATAGCTGCTCATAATTTCCTTGAGTTCCTTCATGCTCTGCGTGATGAGTACCATTTCTTTGGGATCGGTAGTCCCGCTGGCATTCCATTCGGGGATGCCGGGCTGGATGGAGAACTGGTCTATGTGTTGCAGGCAGTGTTCGGCGATCCGCTTGGCAAAGACCAGGGCTTCGAGCAAAGAGTTGGAAGCCAGTCGGTTGGCGCCATGGAGCCCTGTACTGGTACATTCCCCCACTGCATAGAGCTGGTGGATGGAGGTGCGCCCATGTACATCGGAGCGGATACCGCCGCACTGGTAGTGGCAAGCGGGTACGACGGGGATCATGTCGTGTGCCGGGTTGACGCCGATACTCAGGCATTTTTCATGTATGGTGGGGAAGTGCCGGACGAAATCGTCGGTAGGGATATGCCGGCAATCCAGGAACATACATTCCTCGCCGCGCTGTTTCATTTCGTTGTCAATGGCGCGTGCCACGATATCGCGGGGCGCCAGGGATTCGCGCCGGTCGTATTTGCCCATAAATTCCTGGCCGTCGCGGGTCTTGAGGATACCGCCATGCCCCCTGACGGCTTCCGAAACCAGAAAGACGGGATTTTCCCCGGCGGGGTTGAACAGGGCGGTCGGATGGAACTGCACGAACTCCATGTTCTCTGTCCAGCCCTTGGCCCGGTAAACCATGGCGATGCCGTCTCCGGACGCGATGATGGGGTTGGTCGTATTGCGGTAAACCTGCCCTGCGCCACCGGTGGCTAGGATGGTATTGCGCGCGAGATAAGCTTCAATCGCCCCGCTGCGCTTGTTGAGGACGTACGCACCGAAGCATGCAATATCGGGCATTAACCGGGTGACGGCATAGCCGAGGTGGTGCTGGGTGATGAGGTCAACGGCAAAATAGTGCTCATAGACCTTAATATTCGGTACCTGGGCAGCTTTTTCGATGAGGGTGCGCTGGATTTCCCAACCCGTAAGGTCTTTATAGTGCAGGATGCGGTTCTCGGAATGCCCGCCTTCCCGGCCCAGGTCGTATGCGTTGTCGTCTTTTTTGTCAAAGCGTGCGCCCCAATGGATGATATCCCGCACGCGTTCAGGGCCTTCTGTCACGACAATATCCACGATATTGGTATCGCACAGGCCGTCGCCGGCATCGAGGGTATCTTCCCGGTGTTTGCTATAGGAATCCGATTGCTCGTTCCAGACTGCGGCCACGCCCCCTTGGGCGTACCGGGTATTGCTTTCCCCTTCAATCGTTTTCGTCAAAACGGTTACCTCCAGGTCGGGGCGTGCTTCGGCAATTTTGATCGCTGTGGTCAGTCCACCGATACCGGAACCGATAATGAGGATGTCTGTTTGTATCATATCGCGGTTTGGATGTGCAAAAATACCCGGTCTAAAGGTGCCGGGGGCAAAAAGTTTCCCCCCGGGGATTTCCCCTCGCAACAAGCCTATGGATAAAAAACCTGTTGCCCGGCTTTTGACCATCATACAACATACAATAAAAAAGACTGGTTTGTAAAAGGGCTCAAAATAAAATCCGACGGCTTGCAGGGGGAGATCCTCCAGGGGTCAAAAAGAATAGACTTGTTGCGAGGGGAATCATCGAGGGGTCAAAAAGGCCCTTTTTTTCCCACACTGTGCCTTTTTTCGGTCATATAACGCGGTTATACTCCCTCAAAAAGCCTTCGTGTGGACAAAAAATGACTCTTTTTTCCCACCTCGCTGACCCCTCGCAACAAGTCTAATCTTTTTTTGATTTTTGGAATTTCCCTGGCTACCAGTCTACAATATAGCCGTAGGTCACCCTGTTTTTTTGAAAAAAAAGCACTTTTCGCTAAGATATCGGACCTGTGTTTCGCTACTTTTTTGCAATAAAATGATTTTCAATATTTTCAAGACAACTTTCACGTGTTTAAAAAAATGAAAATCATTTTTTTAAACACGTGAAAGTGTTTACCTTTGCCGCGGTTTTTCAGGACTAATACAGCATTGCATTATGAGACGTCTGCTTTATGTTTTTTCAGCCTTGATTTTGGCTTGTTTGCCGTGGAAAGCGCTTGCCAGCGGGCCGGAAAAGGAAAAAGAATACGTAGATTACGTCATGGAGCATATTGCGGACGCCAACGAATTCCACGTTTTCGGGAGCGTCCACATCCCTTTGCCCTGCATTTTATATGCTAAGGATAAAGGCTTGGATGTATTTATGTCCAGCGCGTTCGAGCACGGGCACAAGTCGCTCAATGGCTATGTGCTCGACCACGGCGATGTCAAGCGCATAAAAGGCTGGAACCATTCGATGCACGTCGAGCATATTGACTCCACCACGGCTGAGAAAACGGATGCCGGGGTGTCGTATTTTGCGTGGAGCCATGGGGAGAAGTATTCCCTGGAAAAGCCCTCTACCTTGTTGAAGGCTACTTCCTGGATTGATTTCTCAATTTCGAAGAATGTCTTTTCCATGTTGTTGGCAGTAGTGTTGCTGTTCGTGCTGTTCATCAGCATCCGCCGTTCGTACGAGCGCCGGGAGGGTATGGCGCCCAGCGGCCTGCAATCGTTTATGGAGCCGATATTCACGTTCATGCGCGATGAGGTGGTCAAGCCGAATATCGGTCCGAAGTACGAGCGCTACATGCCCTTTGTGATGTCGTTGTTTTTCTTTGTCTTGTTCTGCAACCTGTTGGGCCTGATTCCCTTCTTCCCTGGAAGTGCCAACATCACGGGCAACCTGGCGACCTCTATGGCCTTGGCGGTCTTCACGATGCTGGTAGTGAACCTGAACGGGAACCGCCACTACTGGCAGCATATTTTCTGGATGCCGGGTATTCCAATCCCGATTCGCTTCATTCTGGCGCCGATTGAGTTTGCCAGTGTATTTATCAAGCCGTTCACATTGTTCATCCGATTGTTTGCCAACGTAGCGGCCGGCCACGTGATCATCCTTTGTCTGGTTGGCCTGGTCTTCATTCTTGGCGACAACGGACGGAATTTAGTGGGCGCAGCCAGCGGTGGGGTATTAGCGGTACTTTTCGTAGTCGTAATGAACCTGTTAGAGCTTTTCGTGGCTTTCCTTCAGGCCTTCATTTTCGCACTTCTGACCTCGCTGTATATCGGCTCGGCCATAGAAGAGCACCACCACGAAGAAGCGCACCATTAATTGGCAGCGCGTTAAAAACGAGTATTTTTTTACTTATATAATATACGTATCATGACCGGAACATTAGCAGCTGTAGGCGCAGGCCTCGCCGTATTAGGCGCAGGTATTGGCATCGGCCAGATTGGCGGCCGCGCTATGGAAGCCATCGCACGCCAGCCAGAAGTGATTGGCGACATCCGTACGACGATGATCATCGCAGCAGCCCTCATCGAGGGTGCCGCCCTGTTCGCCATCGTCGGTGCGTTCTTCTTCTAAGAAGCGCCTGCACGGCAAGAACCGAAATGGGAATCGCCTGGCGGTTGGCCAGGCGAACCCCATGAAAAAAAATTTTATCACTGCCCATAAAACAGAAAACCACCATGATTTTTCTGGTCTCTGAGTTCTCGCCCATCCAACCGGAATTCGGTATATTCTTCTGGACGACCCTGATCTTCCTTATCGTCTGGCTCGGTCTGGGAAAAATTGCTTTCAAACCTATCCAGGAAGCGCTCAAAAAACGCGAGCAGGGCATCCAGGATTCCCTGGATGAAGCCAAACGCGCCCGGGAAGAAATCTCCCGCCTCCAGTCCAATAACGAACAACTGCTCAAGCAGGCCCAGGAGGAGCGTACCCTAATCCTGAAAGAGGCCAAAGAAGCCAAGGAATCCATTATCAAGGAAGCCCGTGAAAAAGCAAAGGAGGAAGCCCGAAACATCGTCATGGCAGCCAAAGCGGATATCGAGCACATGAAACTCGAGGTCACGACCAATATTAAAAACGAAGTCGGTTCCATGGCCATCGCCATTGCTGAAAAATTGATACACCGCGAACTCCAGGATAAGGCCGGCCAACAAGCCCTCGCCCAGAAACTGGTGGATGACTTCAAGTTGAATTAAGTCCCCGGGGCTTCGCCATCCGATAAAACCAACGCGCTATGTCCGTAAAGAGAGTCGCTTCCCGATATGCGAAATCCGTGCTGGATCTCGCCATTGAAAGCAACCGCTTAGAAAATGTCAAAGGCGATATGCAGTCGCTCCAGGCCCTGATCGAAAACAGCAAAGACCTCGCTGCTTTCCTGAAGAGCCCTGTCATCCAGTTTGCCCGCAAACAGGCCATCCTGGAGGGCTTGTTCGCGGGCAAGGTCGATGAGCTCACCTTGAAGTTCATCCTGCTGCTGGCCGGCAAGCAGCGCGAGTCGCTGCTCCCGGAAATCGTCACCCAGTTCATGGATCAGTATCGCACCTTGAAGCATATTTCCGTGGTACATGTAGTCTCCGCTTCCGAATTGAGCCCCGAACAAATCCAGGTGCTCAAGAGTAAGATAGAGGCGAGCCCCGTCGGCTTCGAAAACGTCGAAATCCACACCCGGATAGATCCGTCCCTGATCGGGGGCTTCATAGTGGAACTGGACGACAAAGTGCTGGACGCCAGTGTCCGACACCACCTGGAAGGGCTGCGCAAAGAGTTCAAAACCAACTTGTACGAATCGAAAATCATGGCCCGCTAACGAAAGGCCGCAAGACAAATACGATTTAATTTCATAGTTTAAACCTGCCCCTTCGGGGGAAATCAAATTTTCGCGCTATGATTGATGTAAGACCTGAAGAGATATCACAAATACTCAAGCAGCAGATCTCCGGTTTCAGCAATACTGCAGAATTGGAAGAGTACGGTACCGTCCTTCAGGTGGGCGACGGTATTGCGCGCGTGTATGGCCTCAACAACGCCCAGTCGGGTGAATTGGTGGAGTTCGAAACCGGCGTACAAGCCATCGTCCTCAACCTGGAAGAGGATAACGTGGGTGTCGTACTCATGGGCTCCAGTGATAATATCCGCGAAGGTTCCCGTGTACATCGCACAGGCCGCATCGCATCTATCGAGGTCGGCGAGGGTTTCGTAGGCCGTGTCGTAAACCCGCTGGGCCAGCCAATCGACGGTCGTGGCCCTATTCAGGGTGCCAAATACGAAATGCCCCTGGAGCGCAAAGCCCCTGGCGTAATCTTCCGTCAGCCGGTATCCGAACCGCTGCAAACGGGTATCAAGGCAATTGATGCTATGATTCCCGTCGGCCGGGGCCAGCGCGAGCTGATCATCGGCGACCGCCAAACAGGAAAGACGGCTATCGCCCTCGATACCATCATCAACCAGCGCGAATTCTTCGAAGCGGGCAACCCGGTGTACTGCATCTACGTGGCATGTGGCCAAAAAGCGTCCACTGTGGCGCAAGTAGCCAAAATCCTCGAAGAGTACGGGGCCATGAACTATACGGTCATCGTCTCCGCATCGGCTTCTGATCCGGCACCGCTCCAGTTCTTCGCCCCCTTCGCGGGTGCTGCCATCGGTGAATTTTTCCGCGACACAGGTCGCCCGGCCTTGATTGTGTACGATGATCTCTCCAAGCAGGCAGTCGCCTATCGCGAGGTGTCTCTGTTGCTGCGCCGCCCTCCCGGCCGCGAAGCCTATCCCGGCGACGTATTCTACCTGCACTCCCGCCTGCTCGAGCGCGCGGCGAAGGTGATTTCTAACGACGAAATCGCCCGCAACATGAACGATCTCCCACCCTCCCTGGCCAACGCCAAGGACGCGAGTGGCCAACCCCTGGTAAAAGGAGGCGGTTCCCTGACTGCCCTCCCGATTATCGAGACCCAGGCCGGCGATGTCTCTGCGTACATCCCTACCAACGTCATCTCGATCACGGACGGGCAGATATTCCTCGAATCCAACCTCTTCAACGCAGGTATCCGCCCGGCTATCAACGTGGGTATCTCGGTTTCCCGCGTAGGGGGCTCTGCTCAGATCAAGTCCATGAAGAAGGTCGCCGGTACCCTCAAACTCGACCAGGCACAGTACCGCGAACTCGAGGCCTTCTCCAAGTTTGGCTCCGACCTGGATGCTGCTACCATGGCCGTCCTCGAAAAGGGCAAGCGCAACGTGGAAATCCTGAAGCAGCCACAATACTCGCCGGTATCCGTCGAAAAACAGGTGGCCATCATCTTCCTGGGTACTAGCGGCCTACTCCGCAATGTACCAGTGAATAAAATCTACGAGTTCGAACACTTGTTCCTCACTACGCTCGAAACGCGCCACCCGGAGATTCTGGAAAACTTCAAGAAGGGCAAATTCGAAAAGGAAGATACCGACCGCTTAAAGGTCATCTCCTCTGAAATTGCGCTTCAATACAAATAATTTTTATACCGCACAGCAATGGCAGCAAACCTAAAAGAGGTACGCGAACGCATACGTTCTGTCGTAAACACGCAGCAGATCACCAAAGCTATGAAAATGGTGTCTGCTGCAAAATTGCGCAGGGCTCAACAGGCTATCCAGCAAATGCGCCCCTATGCAGAGAAGCAACAAGGCATGCTCGCAAATATCCTGTCCAACCTCGACGGCGATTCCTCCTCTGTATACAGCGTGGAGCGCCCCGTCGAGCGCGCCTGCTTAGTGGTGATTACCTCCAACCGGGGCCTTTGCGGGGCATTCAACTCCAATGTTCAAAAGGCCGCCGTAGCGCTCATCCAGGGAAAGTATGCTGCTGTGCGCGCTAAAGGCCAACTCGATATCCTTTGTATTGGCAAGCGTGGCTATGAGTTCTTCCGCAAGCGCTATCCGGATTGCCGGGTTATCTCTGACCATGTGGCGCTGTTCGGCGATCTTTCGTTCGAACCTGTGTCCCAAGTTGCCGAATCCCTCATGCGGGCTTTCGCCAACAAAGAGTACGACCACGTCGAAGTGGCGTATGGGCGGTTTAAGAACGCAGCAATGCAGTTTGCCGAAACGGAGCAGTTCCTGCCGGTACCAAAGATGGCCAAAGACAAAAAGAGCAACCTGCGGGCGGATTATATTTTCGAACCAGACAAAAACGCGCTGCTGGAATACCTGATTCCCAGTATCCTGAAAGCGCAGTTTTTCAAATACAACCTAGACACGCACGCTTCTGAACACGGCGCCCGTATGACGGCCATGGACAAAGCGACGGAAAATGCCAGCGATTTGCTGCGCGACTTGCGCATCTCGTACAATAAAGCACGCCAGGAGTCTATTACGAAGGAAATCCTCGAAATTGTCGGCGGTGCCGCCGCTCTTTCCAGCGGGGATTGATCGCCCTCCGGGTATAGGTGGTTCGTCGCGGGGATGGTGTCCATGAAATAGGACCCCATCCCCGCTGTAGTTAGATGTGTCATGTTGGGCAAAAGGGCTTTTTCTACAATCTATGGCCTATCGCACCCATTTTCGGTAAAACTCTGAGGATTCTGCTATATCTTTCCGCTTGTCTTTAACTTGCAGGTATGAAAGCTGTCATCCCCGTTGCGGGTGCCGGGGCTCGCCTTAGACCCCTGACGTACACCCAGCCCAAGCCGCTTATTCCAGTTGCTGGAAAGCCTATCCTTTCGTTTATCATAGAGCAGCTCGTCGAGCTGGGCGTCCGGGAATTCGTGTTCATCATCGGGTACCTGGGGGAAAAAATCCGGGGGTATGTGGAGGAAAAGTACCCCGGCATCCAAAAAGAGTTCGTATCCCAGGAAGAACATATTGGGTCTGCACACGCCTTATGGATGGCCAGGGAAGCGCTGCGCCCGGCCGACGAACTCCTCATTTTCTTTGGGGATGCCATTATTGATATGGATTTCAAACGCTTGCTGCAGGCTCCTGCCTCCTGCCTCTGCGTCAAAAAAGTACAGGATCCCCGTGAGTATGGCGTCGTAGAGTTCGCAAGCGACGGCTGGGTGGGCCGGGTTACGGAGAAACCCCGTATCCCTATGTCCAACCTGGCCATGGTGGGGCTTTACCGTATCAGGGAAGTAGATGTTTTGTTAGAAGCCCTGGAGTTTAATATCACGCACAATATCCACAGCGAAAGCGGGGAATTCCCGCTGACGGACGCGCTGATGCGAATGATTGAAAAAGGGGTGAAATTCAGTACCCTGGAAGTGGACAACTGGTTCAACTGCGGCAAAAAAGAAGTACTGCTGGAAACCAACGCCACTTTCCTGGACCGCGAAGGGTACGCCTCTTCCAATTTGCCGCCTTTTGACAATTCCATCATCATCCATCCGGTGAGTATTGGCAAAAACTGCGATATCGCAAATTCGATTATCGGACCTCACGTGACGATCGGCGACCATGTGGACATCTCGCATTCCATTATCCGCAACTCCATCATAGGGAACTACACCTCTATCCGGGAGATCATACTCCAAAAGTCGGTGGTGGGCAACGATGCGTCCATCACAGGGCTTCGTCAAAGCCTCAATATTGGCGACAACACAGAAATAGATTTCAGTTCACCGGGCTAATTCGCGTACGTAGGCATGAAAATAACCTTTCCCGCTTTTTCTACTATCCTGTTGATCGCCCTGGCGCTGTTGCTTGTCGGTAGGTATATATACACCAAGCCCCGCTTCGTACAAGGGGAGCGGGCCCCCGATTTTTCGGCCGTGCGCAAGGATGGCCAATCCCTCCGGCTTTCCGACTTGCGGGGGAATTATGTGTTGCTCGATTTCTGGGGGAGCTGGTGTGGCCCCTGCCGGGCCCAGTCGCCAGGATTAGTAGCGTTGTATCGCAAATACGGGGGTAAAAACCTGCGCAATGGCGCAGGCTTCCAAATATTGAGCATAGGGGTGGAACGGGATGCCGCCAATTGGGAAACAGCAATCGCCCAGGATGGCCTTTCCTGGCCTACTCACATCCTGGACCAGAGCAGCAGCCTGCGTTTTTTAAATGGTCCCATCGCTACCTTGTATAAGGTGCGCCAGATACCCACGACCTTTCTGATCAACCCAGATGGGTATATCATGGGGGTCAACCTGTCTCCAGAAGAGATAGATAAGCAGTTTTCCAAGCAATAGCCGTATGGTAAAGGTGGCAGAACATTTCGCTTTTTTATGACAAAGTGGCGCAAAAAAGGGTCTGGCAAAGAAATTGTGGCGCAAAAAGCAATACAATAGGTCTATTTTACCCGCTTAAATCTCAATCACCGTGATGGAGCAAGAACAACCCCTACAGATGGACGAACAGCAAGGCAGGGAGCCTATTCAGGAGGAGCCCGGCTCCGAGTCCGTGGAGAGTCCTGATGTCTATGGACAACTGTTGAGGGAACACGAAGAATTGCGCGATAAGTATATGCGTATTTACGCAGATTTCGATAATTTCCGAAAGCGTGCCCTCAAGGAGAAGGCCGATCTGATACGCACGGCCGCGCAGGACACCTTGTTTGCTCTCTTACCAGTACTGGATGATTTCGACCGCGCCAAGGCGAATGCGGAAAAAGAAGGCAGCTCCGAGGTGATGACCGAAGGTATACAATTGGTTTACAATAAATTGTTTAGTACCCTGCGCAATATGGGGCTGGAGGCAATGGAGACCTACAACCAGCCCTTCGACCCTGAATTCCATGAGGCGATTACCGAGGTGCCTGTTCCCGATGCAGCCCTGAAAGGAAAAATCGTGGATACCGTGGAAAAAGGATATAAGTTAGGCGATAAAATCATCCGCTACGCCAAGGTGGTCGTAGGTAAATAAACGGGGCTCCCGCCCTCTGGCAATATGGCAAAGAGAGATTATTACGAAATATTGGGCGTTAGCCGCGATGCAGACCAAGCCGCGATAAAAAAAGCCTACCGCGAGAAAGCCGTCCTGTTCCACCCGGACAAGAACCCAGGTAACAAAGAGGCTGAAGAAAAATTCAAGGAGGCAGCGGAAGCGTATGAAGTACTCAGCGATGCGGATAAACGCGCCCGCTACGATCGCTTTGGCCATGATCAGGGTATGGGCGGGGGTGGCTTCTCCGGCCATGGCATGACGATGGACGATATCTTTTCCCAGTTCGGCGATATTTTCAACGATTCGGGCTTCCAGGGTTTCTTTAGCCAGTCCGGCGGGCAGCGTACCCGGGGCCGGGGCCGAAAAGGGACTAATCTCCGCATCAAGGTCGCGCTCACCCTTGAAGAGATCTCTACGGGGGTGTCCAAAAAAATAAAGGTCAAAAAGCAGGTAACCTGCCATGAGTGTGCCGGTAGTGGGGCAAAAGACAAAAATGCGGTCAAAACTTGTAATACGTGCAATGGCGCCGGCTTTGTGCGCCAGGTGCGCAATACGTTCTTAGGGCAAATGCAGACTACGGTAGCCTGCCCGACTTGCGATGGAAACGGTCAAACCCTCACTTCCCATTGCTCCAAATGCCGGGGCGAAGGCAACGTACAGGGAGAGGAAACCCTCGATATCGAAATCCCGGCAGGGGTAGAGGAGGGGATGCAACTGTCCCTCCGCAATAAAGGCAATGCCGGCCAGCGTGGAGGCCAGCCTGGCGACCTGCTCATCACCGTAGAGGAAAAACCACACGAGCACCTGCAACGCGACGGACAAAATGTCATCTACGAGCTGTACCTCAACTTCGCCGATGCAGCATTAGGCTCATCCTACGATATTCCTACCTTAGATGGAAAAGTCAAAATAAAAATTCCCCCGGGTACACAGGCCGGAAAAATCCTGCGTTTACGGGATAAAGGGCTTCCCTCTGTCCAAAGCTACGACCGGGGTGACCAGTTGATTCATGTCAATATCTGGACCCCGAAAAAGTTGAGCAACGAAGAAAGGGAACTGCTCGAAAAAATCAAATCGCTGCCCAATTTCCAACCACAAGCCGGGCATTCGGAGAAGACCTTTTTCGAGAAAATGAAAGACTACTTCCAGGGACGATAGCTTTTTTCTCCCAGCCGGGACATAAAAGAATGGGGCTGTCTAAAAATAGACTTGTTGCGAGGGGAAACATCGAGGGGTCAAAAAGGCCCTTTTTTTCCCACACTGTGCCTTTTTTCGGTCATCTAAGGCCGCTATACTCCCTCAAAAAGCCTTCGTGTGGATAAAAAATGGCTCTTTTTTCCCACCTCGCTGACCCCTCGCAACAAGTCTAATGTTTTCTTCTTTTACCTGACACCGCCAAAAAATATTTCAAACCAGTACCCGTTTTTTCAGGTGAAAGCAGCAAAAGGCTTTTGAGATAACCGCCATTATGAAGCACTTCTTGTTTTTAGCGATAAGTCTTGTTATCTGGGCAATGACCAGTAGTTGTGGCCCGCGCTATGTCTTACGGGAAAGTGAGGAAGTCAAAGACGGCGTATGGACGTACGCAGACAGCGCAGTGTTTGCGCTAGAGGTGGTAGATACCTCGAAACGCTACGCCATCGCGATAGCATTGCAGCATACGACCGGCTATGCCTTCCAAAACCTGTACCTGCGCATCCACACCCGTTTTCCCAATGGGCAACGCCTTTCGCAGCCGATTTCACTGGAATTAGCGGGAAAAGCAGGTAACTGGCTGGGCAAATGCCGCGGCAAAGGCTGTGAAATCGTCATCCCCATACAGGAAAATGCCTTTTTCAATGCCACCGGAACCCATCGCTTTGTCCTGGAACAGTATATGCGTACAGACTCCCTACCCGGCATCCGCGAGGTAGGGTTGCATATCTACGAAATGAGCACCCGGAAGTGAACCCCCGGGGGGCGGTAGTCTGGGATTACCGCGACAAATACATATTCCGCTGGCGATCCAACTCCCGGAAGAAGGGGTCGCTCAAGTCCCGGATAAAGCGTATTTCCTCTCCTGTGGACTTCATCTCTGGCCCTAGGTTCTTGTCTACATTCGGGAACTTTTCAAAAGAAAATACCGGCACTTTGATAGCAAACCCGGAAGGCTGCGGTTTGATATCGAAGTCCTTGAGCTTGTGGGTGCCCAGCATGACCTTGGTAGCGATTTGCAGATAAGGCACTTTGTAGGCTTTTGCGATGAAAGGCGTCGTGCGGGAAGCGCGGGGGTTGGCTTCAATGACGTAGACCTTGTTGCCTTTTATGGCAAACTGTACGTTCAACAGCCCCCGGATTTCAAGGGCGCGGGCCAACTTTTCAGCGTATTCCGCCATGGTGGCGACAGCCTCGACCGATAAACTGTAGGTGGGCAGTACGGCAGAACTATCGCCGGAGTGGATGCCGGCCGGTTCGATGTGTTCCATAATGCCCATGATGTGGATTTGTTCGCCGTCGAAAATGGCATCAATTTCCGCTTCTTTGGCCCGATCGAGGAAGTGGTCTATGAGGATACGGTTATCGGGCAGGTGCTTGAAAAGGCTGAGCACATGGCGCTCGAGTTCCTTGTCGTTTATGACGATGCGCATCCCTTGCCCGCCGAGCACATAAGAAGGCCGCACCAATACGGGATACCCTACTTGATGGGCGATGCGGATAGCTTCGTCCACATCGTCGGCTACCCCATAATCGGGGTAGGGGATGTCCAGGCTCTTGAGCAAATCCGAGAACGCACCGCGGTCCTCTGCCAGGTTCATGTGTTCGAAGGAGGTTCCGATGATAGGCACCCCTTTTTTATGCAGGGTTTCTGCTAATTTGAGTGCTGTTTGGCCGCCTAATTGAACAATGACCCCTTCCGGTTTCTCGTGCTCCAGGATTTCTTCAAGGTGTTCCCAAAACACCGGTTCAAAGTACAGTTTATCCGCTATATCGAAATCGGTGGATACCGTTTCCGGGTTGCAGTTGACCATGATGGCTTCGTAACCCATTTCCTTGAGGGCCAGTAGACCGTGGACGCAGCAGTAGTCGAATTCTATCCCTTGGCCAATCCGGTTGGGACCGGAGCCTAATACGATGACTTTCTTTCTGTCCGTGACCCGGCTCTCGTTTTCCGTGTCAAATGTGGAGTAAAAATAGGGCGTTTTAGCTTCGAATTCAGCGGCGCAAGTATCCACCATTTTATAGGTCCTACGGATCCCGAGTTCTTTTCTGCGCCGGGTTACCTCTTCTTCTTTCCCCCGGATGAGGAATGCGATTTGGCCATCGGAATACCCAACCTCTTTGAGTTCGCGGAAGAAACTTGCCGGAATATCGTGGGGGGAAGTATATTCAGAGACCTGCTTTTCCATCTCTACCAACCGGCGCATTTGTTTGAGGAACCAGGGGTCAATGTGCGTGAGCTTTTGGATGGTCTGCATAGGTACGCCCAAGCGGATTGCGTCCTTGATGCGGAAAATGCGGTCATCCTCCGCTTTTTCCAGGCGGCCCAGTACATCTTCCGTATTGACCCAATCTTTGGAGTCGGCACCGAGGCCTTTCCTACCATTTTCCTGAGACTGGCAGGCTTTTTGGAGGGCTTCCAGGAAATTGCGCCCGATGGCCATCACTTCGCCGACCGATTTCATCTGGAGGCCCAGGGTATGTTCAGCACCGGGGAACTTATCAAAGTTCCAGCGGGGCATTTTCACGATGACGTAGTCCAGGGTGGGTTCAAAATAAGCGGAGGTCGTCTTGGTGATTTGGTTTTTGAGTTCGTCCAGGGAAAACCCGATGGATAATTTTGCGGCGATTTTGGCTATCGGATAGCCCGTTGCTTTGCTGGCCAATGCCGAAGAGCGCGAAACGCGGGGGTTGATTTCGATGACAATCAGTTCTTCCGTTTCGGGCTGCTGGGCAAACTGGATGTTGCAGCCGCCCGAGAAGTTACCCAGGGAGCGCATGGCCTGTATGGCCTCGTTGCGCATGCGCTGGTAGGCCGTATCGGAAAGGGTCATGGCCGGGGCGACCGTGATGCTGTCGCCGGTGTGGATACCCATGGGGTCGAGGTTTTCGACCACGCAAATGATGACGACGTTATCGTTGGAGTCCCGTAGCAATTCCAGCTCGTACTCTTTCCAGCCCAATACGGCTTTTTCCACCAATACCTCGTGGGTAGGGGAGGCGGCCAGGCCGCGGCGCAGGGCTGCGTCAAATTCTTCTTCCTGGTGTACGAAGCCCCCACCGGTGCCGCCCAACGTATAGGACGGGCGGATAACCAGGGGAAAACCAATTTTTTGGGCAGCTTCTTTGCCTTCCAGAAAGGAGTTGGCGATCTGGGAAGGGGCTACCTTTAGGCCAATATGGATCATGTGCTGGCGGAATGCCTCGCGGTTTTCGGTCAGTTCGATTGCCTCGAGGTCCACCCCGATAAGGCGCACGTTGTA
>JBEGMH010000153.1:0-14275 GCA_041183125.1 Bacteroidota bacterium
CGCTCCTTGGTCCAGTCCATGAGTTCCTCGGCACCCACCTCAACATTCGCCTTGCGCACGACACAGGCTTTGATTTCTTCGCCGTACTCTTCGTTCGGTACGCCGATGACGGCCACCATAGAGACGGCGGGGTGCTGCATCATCAGCTCCTCTACCTCGCGGGGGTAGACGTTGAACCCCCCGCGGATAATCATATCCTTGGTGCGGTCCACGATATAGAAATACCCGTCGGGGTCCATTACCGCGACATCGCCGGAGTGCATCCATCCGCCTTTTAACGTTTCCTCGTTGGCATCAGGGCGTTTGTAATAGCCTTTCATGACGTTATGGCCCCGATAGAGCAACTGCCCCTTTTCGCCGGGGGGCAAGGGCTGGTCATTTTCATCTACAACCATCACTTCGACCCCCCACACCGGGGTGCCGATACTGCCGGGCTTGCGCTCCTGCCCCAAATGATTGAAGGTGACGACTGGTGAGCCTTCCGACATACCGTATCCTTCGATGATGGGCACTTTGTACATGGCCTCAAAACCGCGCAGCACCTCCACGGGCAGGGATGCCCCACCGGATGCACACACCCGAAGGTGTTCGCGGATCTTTTCAATCGTCGCTTCGTCCACCCCACCGTGCAACATGCCCCAATACATCGTCGGCACCCCGGCAAAGATGGTCACTTTGTGCTGTACCATAAGCCCGGCAACCGCAGCCGCGTCAAAGCGGGGAAGCAACACGCTGCACACCCCGCGGTAGATCCCGGCGTTCATCAGTACTGTCATAGCGAAAATATGGAACAAGGGCAACACGATCAACTGCGTATCCCCCGGGCCCGACTGGACCAGATCAGCCGACAAGATGGCGTTGAGCAGCAGGTTGGAATGGCTCAGTTCCGCTCCTTTGGGCTTACCGGTCGTGCCCGAAGTGTAAATAATCACCGCAGTATCTTCTGCCTGGGTAGGAGCCGTCGCAAAAACAGGTGATTGCCCGGCCATCAACATCCCCATGGTCGGAGCGCCCTCTATAGCAGATGGATCCGTCGGTTTGGGCATAACCAGAAAGAAGTGTGCGCAATCGGGAGCTTCCTGAAAGCCGGCGTAGGCCTCCTGCCCCATGGGCAACTCCGGCGTTCCGACAAACGCAAAATACGCTTTCGCATCGGAATCCTGCAGGTGATACGCTACTTCCTGCCGCTTGAGCAGTACGCTGAGGGGTACGACCACCGCTCCCGCCTTCAAAATACCGAAGTAGAGGATGGGAAAATACGGTAGGTTCAGACAGGTAAGCGCGACCTTATCGCCTGGCTGTATCCCTTTGGCCCTCAGTCCATTGGCAACCTGATTAGCGGCACCGTTGACCTGTGCGTACGTCAGGTGGGTATCCATGAACACGAAGGCGTCTTTGCCCGGATAGCGGCGGGCGCTGTTTTCAAGCAGAACAGATAAGTTGAGCATACAAAAAGTGTTTAAGAATGAACCAATGCGGCAGCTTTTTCTGCAATCATGAGCGTCGGGGCATGGGTGTTCCCGCGCACAATACGGGGCATAATAGCCGCATCGGCTACGCGCAGACCACCCATGCCGTGTACGCGCAGCTCGGCATCCACCACCGCAAGCGGGTCGCTGCCCATTTTGCAGGTACCGACGGGGTGATACAGGGTTTCACAGTGCTCGCGCAGGAACTCGGAGATGCGCCCGTAATCGTCTAAAGGGCAATCAGGGAGGAATACAGGCCCCCGATAGGGATCAAAAGCGCGCTGACTAAAGAGTTTAGCGGTGATCTGTATGCCCCGGTACAAGGTCTCCAGGTCGGCAGGGTTGGAAAAATAGCGGGGGTCAACCCCGATTTTCGCACGAGGGTCGGGGGAAGTCAGGAAGACCTGCCCTTTGCTCTCCGGGCAAATGAGGGTAGGACCAAAGCTATACCCCGCCCCAGGCGGGTTGTCAAATCCATGGCGTAGAAAATACGCCGGAGCAAAGTGGAACTGTAAATCGGGCGCGCTGAGCCCCGGCAGGGAGCGCACAAAGCCGCCACACTCAGCGACATTGCTGGTGAGAGGGCCCGAGCGGGCGAAGCTGAAGCGCAGCAGGTTGAGGAGTAGGCGCGGGAATTTCCCCTCGCGGTCGAGAGTGGCCGGGTAGGGGGAGCGAACCGCTATTCCCGACAGGAGGTGGTCCTGCAGGTTTTGGCCCACCCCGGGGAGGTGGTGTACCACGGGAATCCCCATTTTCTGGAGCTGTGCCCCATCGCCTATACCAGAAAGCATGAGGATTTGCGGGCTTCCAAATGCCCCGGCGCAGAGGATGACTTCCCGCCTGGCCTGTGCTTGGAAAGATTGCCCTTTGCAGGAAAAAGCCACCCCTCTGGCATGGTGGTTCTCTACCAGGACCCGTTCTACCACCGCATCGCTCTGTACCTTGAGATTGGGCCGCTGCCGGACGGGGTGGAGGAACGCAGATGCCGCACTATGCCGCTTCCCCTGGCGGATATTGACCTGAAAAAAGCCAAAACCGTCCTGGTCCGCACCGTTGAAATCAGGATTGGCAGGATAGCCGGCCTGTTGGGCTGCCTGTAAAAAAACACGGCTCAGCGGATTAGGGTCTTGAGGGTCTGAAATGCTCATTTCCCCCTCCGTGCCGTGGTATTCATCCTGCAAGCGCAGGTTCGCTTCCGATTTTTTGAAAAAAGGCAGGGTATCGGCATAGCCCCAGCCCGTATTGCCCAGGGCAGCCCAATGGTCGTAGTCCTCGCGGTGCCCGCGGATATAGATCATTGCGTTGATGCTGCTGCACCCGCCCAATACTTTGCCGCGCGGCTGGAACATGGCACGGCCGTGCATCTGTTCCTGCGGCGCTGTCTCGTAGTTCCAGTCTTCTTTTTGTCGAAAAAGTTTATTGAAAGCCGCCGGGATGTGGATAAACGGGTTCTTGTCTTCTCCCCCTGCTTCCAACAGGAGAACCCTATGAGCGGGGTTTTGAGACAAGCGGTTCGCCAAGAGGCAGCCGGCAGCCCCGGCGCCGACGATGATGTAGTCGAAAGATTCCATGTTACTTCAGGTTGAAAGAGTCTCCGGGCAAAAGAATTTGTACGCGCAGGTCCCTGCTGCCCAAAAGCCGCCCTGCCCGGTGTTGAGGGCCTTTGTGGCGCACCAGCACCACCTGGCTGTCGCCAACCACCCGCGCAGAACGCCCCTGCACGACGATGGCGGTGGCCTCATCAATGCCGATACCCAACAGCTCCGGGTGCTCAAGCACGACGTTGATCAGGCGGTTGAGCCGCATGCGATATACAAAGTGCTGGTCCACCACAGCATTGGTCAAAAAACCAAGCCCAGTGGACAACTCGACGTTGCCTTCCTCCACATGCCGGAAAGAACCGCCATCGTCGGGGTAGCGCAGTTGTTCGCCGGTAATCATCACCTGGCTCATGACCGCAGCCCCGGCACTGGTACCGGCAATGACGGCACCGTTGCGGTAGGCTTCCCGTATGGCGTCGGGTATAGGACTGCCGTTCACTGCTTCCATAAAGCGCGCCTGTACGCCTCCGCTGATGTAAATCAGGCCCGCCTTTTTAATGGAGTCCAGCAGGTGCGGAGGGCAGTGGTCGCGCGACACATGGAAACCCGCAAGCCTGGACTCCGGTACCCCTAATTCAAGAAATTGGCGACGGCCATAAAAAATAGAACTGTCCGGCTCCGCACTCGACATGGGAAGCACGACAGCATAGCTTCCCCGGTCAAGCCCGCTCAGTCGAATCATCTCCCGACGCATGGCCTCCGGGCGCGCACCGCCGCCGATGATAAAGAGCGTCCCCGCTTCCTGGGCCGAAAGGAGTTGCGGGAAAAAGAGGACGAACAGAAAAATGTGCCTTACGGTAACCCATTGCATGGCTAAAGGTGTTTTAAGGGAGTAAAATAGTAAAAATAAGGGTATCTTTACGCTGTTTTATGTTCATAAATTATAGACCTGGTGAAAGGGGAATCATCGAGGGACAAAAAGCGTTGTTTTCCCACCCAGCCGAGCCCTAACACTAAGTCTTATATACAACTGTTTTTTAGCAGTTTTTCAAATAACAGCCGCAAAGGGCCGAAACACAGATTGTTCGAAGCATGGGACTAGTAATCGCTTTGTTAAACCATAAAGGCGGAGTAGGTAAAACAACCTGCACCATAAATATCGGCGCCGGTATGGTGGAAATGGGTAAAAAAGTATTGCTCATAGACCTCGATCCGCAAGCCAACCTCACGCTTTCCTTAGGGATTCCGCGGCATCCCAATACGATCTACGAAGCCATGCGCGCCGAAGCCCCGCTGGTGCCGTACACCGCTAAGGAAGGCCTGGATGTCGTCATCTCCACGCTCGATTTGTCAGGGGCCGAAATGGAACTCATCAACGAGGCCGGTCGGGAACAAGTGTTGCGCGAACTGATAGAACCCTTGCGCGACCACTACGACTATATCTTCATTGATTGCCCGCCTTCCCTGGGCTTACTCACCCTCAATGCGTTGACCGCTAGTGATATCGTCTATATACCCCTGCAAACCGAGTTCCTGGCCCTGCAAGGGCTGGCCAAAATAAAACAGGTCATTGACAAAGTCAAACTGCGCCTGAACAAAGACCTGCACATCGGAGGGGTCATCGCTACGATGTACGATTCCCGCAAGGTGCTCAACCGCGAGGTGGTAGCTACTATTCTCAAATATTTCGGCGACATCGTGTTCAAAACGATGATCCGCGACAACGTAGCGTTAGCAGAAGCACCCTCCAAGCGAATGGATATTTTTACCTACAGCCCCAATAGCCCTGGGGCAGAAGACTACGTCGAATTGTGCAAGGAAATCCTGGAACGAACCAGCCCCGCCGCCCTCGGCGCTAAATAATGCTATGAGTAAAAAGAAGTTAACGGAAGGTCTGGAAAGCTTGTTCGCCGAACTGGGGCAGGAGGTATTGGAATCCACTCCCCTGCCACAAGGCGTGGTGGCAAGGGACAAAAAAGAACCCGCTTCGCCGGCAAGGGATTATCAACCGGAAGCGGAACGGCGTTCTACCGGTAAAAAATTCGCCGACGACCTGGAGTCCCTGCTCCAAATGGCCTTCGAGGATTCGTTTGACCGACAGAAAGGCAAGGGACTCTCCGAGCTGGAAGAAGCAACCCTCCAAAAGCGGAGCCACCGCCCTATGAGCGGCCTCGATAGCTTGATCCGCACCACCGTGGACCCCAGCCAGACGCGCTATGAGGAACTTCCCACCCGAAGGCTCACCATCGTTTTTGACGAAAAAAAACTCTCCAAACTAAAGGAGATCGCCCGCATGGAAAAGACGGTCCTTCGGGACATCATTGATGATATCGTGGCCGGCTTCATCCTGGAATACGAACGGAAGAAAAAAAATACCACATAATTTTTCGCTGTTCAAAATAGTGTAACACGTCTAAAAATCGCATAAATGCCGTCCGATGCGGCACTCCGAATAGGCTCTAACATAACCATTCCGTACTATGATCGCTATCTTTTCCCTCCTGGGCGGTGTTGTCGCTGTGATGTTGGGCGCCAACCTCCTGGTGGAAGGTGCTTCCTCCTTAGCCAAACGCATGCGCATCTCCGATCTGGTCATCGGATTGACCGTAGTGGCTTTCGGTACTTCCGCCCCGGAATTTGTCGTCAGTTTTTTCTCCGCCCTACAGGGCGAGACAGATATTGCGCTGGGTAACATCATCGGGAGCAATACGTTCAATGTGTTCTTTATTCTGGGCATCTCTGCCCTGATCTTCCCCCTGGCGGTACAGAGCAACACTGTGTGGAAGGAAATCCCGCTCAGCCTCCTGGCAGCCGTCATCATCATGGTCATGGCCAACGATGCGCTCCTCGACGGGGCAGCGGGGTCGAGTATCAGCAGGGTGGATGGCATCGCCTTGTTGGGCTTTTTTATCGTCTTTATGTATTACACCTTTGACATGGCCAAAAAGGCAGCCGCCACCGAGTTGCACAACGAGGTGCATAAATACCCGCTGTACCTGTCGGTCCTTATGGTATTGGGAGGCTTAGTCCTGCTCGTTATAGGTGGCCGGCTCATCGTGGGCGGGGCGGTATCCATCGCAGAGGCGTTCGGCATCAGCAAATCCATCATCGGCCTGACCATAGTAGCCGCCGGCACCTCTATCCCTGAATTAGCTACTTCCGTGGTAGCCGCCTACAAAAAAAATGCGGATATCGCCGTGGGCAACGTAGTGGGCAGCAATATATTCAACATATTTTTTATCCTGGGTGCAAGCGCATTGACCAATCCCCTGGGAGTAGGTACCATCACCAACGTGGATTTCCTGGTGTGCATCAGCGCCAGTATGGTGCTTCTTATTCATTCTTACGATCTAAAAATCAGCCGTACAGAAGGCGCTTTACTCCTGTTAGCGTATATCGGCTACACGATATACCTCATTCAGGTAGGGTAAACAGCCCATCTATGGAAACACGAAATATGAACCGGACCATCTTTTTCCTGGCAGGGGTTTCCCTGCTTTGCTTCAGCTCCTCTTGTGCCCAACAGAAACAGGACGCCCTCCGCGATGAACTCATGGCCATCCACGACGACGTGATGCCGAAAATGGGGGAACTCAGCACCCTGGCAGGACAGCTCAAGCAGGTCGTCGCCACAGACTCCACCCTTACGGAAACGGAGCGCACCGAAATCGAATCGGCCATCACCCGCATGGCCCTCGCGGAAGAAGGCATGATGGACTGGATGGCTACTTTCCGGCAACCGGAAGCGCTGCGCGGTAAAATGAAAAACGAGGCTATCCTGCAATACCTCGAAACCGAAAAACAAAACATACAGGAGGTCTCCGTCCAAATCCGCAGCGGGATTGAGTCCGGTAAAAAATTGATCTCCACACACCAGTAACTTCTTTACCATGCACCGCTCTCTATTTCTCTTAGGCCTGGGGTTCCTGATGGCCTGCCAGGGCAAGCACGAGCCGGGTCCCCTGCCCATCTTAGGCAATCGCGAGATCGTCAACGGCGATACAATCTACCATGAAGTACGCGATTTTTCGTTCATTGACCAGGACAGCCTGCCGGTCACCCAGGAGACCTTCGCAGGAAAAGCCTACGTCGTAGACTTTTTCTTCATCTCCTGCCCCACCATCTGCCCTATGGTGACCAAGCAGATGCTGCGCGTCTATGAGCGCTTTAAAGATGAAGACCGCCTACTGCTGCTCGCACACACTATAGATACAAAACACGACTCCGTGCCCCGACTCAAAAAATACGCCGAAAACCTCGGGGTATCCTCCGAAAAATGGAAGTTCGTCACCGGTGCTAAAGATTCTATCTACAGCATCGCCAACGACTATTTCAGCATAGCGGTGGAAAATACAGATGCGCCGGGAGGCTTCGATCACAGTGGCCGCCTCATCCTGGTGGATAAAAACCGCCGCGTACGGGCTTTCTGCGATGGAACCGACCCCGAGAGCGTAGACCGCTTCATGCAAGATATCGAAACTTTGCTCAAGGAAATGTAACCCACTCATGGAAATACATAGAACCGTTGACGACCTGGCGGCCATGCCGCGGGTGCCGCGCCTCAATTTCTTCAATTCCCTTTCGGGCTTCAAATGCCCGGTCCTGATTGGAACCATAGACGAAAGAGGGCATACCAACCTGGCTATTTTCAACTCTGTGGTGCATGTATCCTCCTTCCCTCCTATGCTGGGCTTCATGATACGCCCGCTGACGGTGCCGCGGCACACCTACCACAACATCAAATCGCGCGGCTGCTTTACGATAAATTTAGTCCACGAAGGTATCCTCGAACAGGCACACCAGACCTCCGCTGATTATCCCTGGCGGCAATCGGAGTTCGAGGCATGTGGCTTGAGTCCCGAATACAAAAATGGCTTCGCCGCCCCCTTTGTCGGGGAAGCCAAAGTCAAAATGAGCTTGTTGTTCGAGGAAGAACACCTCATCCGCGCCAACGGCAATATCTTCGTCGTAGGGCGCGTCCAGGATATGTACGCCCCGGAAGAAGCCCTCTCGGAAAGCGGCCAACTCAACCCGGAAGCCTGCGATACCCTCGCCGTGGTCGGCCTGGACACCTACTACCGGGCTGAACCCATCGCACGGCTACCGTATGCCAGAGCTCCACGGCAAGTATGACAGGCTTCAACAAAATCACCCTTTTTATGTTTTTTTTACAAAAAAATGTGATTTTTGAGGTATTTATCCGCTTTTTATCCCGTTTAGGGCTCAATTAGACCTGTTTCCTTTCGCAACATAAGTCTGTAAACCTCCTTCTCCCGATCTAGTCAGGAAAAAGCCCGGGCTTTCTTTTGTTCACATCTATGGCGGAAAGTACCTGGGCACTACCTCTCCATTCTTCTATTCCAATTTTTAAAATATTTTTTTAATTTTTATATTAAATTTTTATTTATGTTCAAAAAATTTACATTTCTACTGTTCATGTGCTTGTTTACCGGGCTCAGTGCCTGGGGGCAGCGCACCGTCTCCGGTACGGTAATGGATAAGGCCGGGGAGCCGCTGATCGCGGTGAACGTGGTAGTACAAGGAACGACGACCGGCACCGTGACCGATGTGGATGGCAAGTACAGCATCCAGGTAGGCGGGGCAGACGCCGTGCTCGAGTTTACCTTCGTAGGGTACATCACCATCCGCGAAACGGTAGGGGCACGCAACGTCATTGACGTGACCCTGGAGGAAGACGCCGAAGTGCTGGACGAGGTCGTAGTCAGCGCCCTGGGATTTACCCAAAAGAAAGACCAGATGGGCGCGACCTACTCTACCGTGAACTCACAAGATGTGGTGCGCTCCGGCGAAACGGGGGTCATCAACGGTCTGGGAGGCAAAGCAGCCGGGGTGCGCATCGCGCGCTCGAATGGTGACCCAGGTGCAGGTTCCGTCATTCAAATCCGGGGGGCCAACACCATCACGGGCTCCTCTGATCCGCTCATCATCGTGGACGGGGTACCGATCAGCAACTCTACGATCTACGGAAACGGAAACGGGGGCCAGGATGCGGGCGTATCGCAGCAAAGCCGCCTCAACGACCTAAACCCCAACGATATAGAGTCTATCCAAATCCTGAAAGGCGCATCGGCCGCTTCGCTCTGGGGTTCCAGGGCCGCGAACGGCGTAATCGTCATCACTACGAAGAAAGGGAAATCCGGCAAACCGACCATCACCTACTCCAGCGCCTATTCGTTCGACCAGATCAACGTACGGCACCCCTTACAGGACCAGTTCGGACAGGGCCTCAACGGCGTATGGAGCGCAACGGCCAGCCAGTCCTGGGGCGATAAGATTTCTGCGCGCTCCGGTGCCCCCGACGAAGTGGTCACCAACCGCGACCGCTTCGTAGCTGCCGACGGCACGATCTACTACCCGGTCTCCAAGAAAAACTCGACCGAAACCTTCAACGAATCCAATTTTGATGCCGTTTTCGGCAATGGGCAGTACTGGCAGAACGATATGTCCATCAGCGGGGGCACGGATAAATCCACCTTCTTTTTCAGCTTTGGAAACCTTACCCAGGAGGGGATTATCCGCGGCAGCGACTACAGCCGCACCAACCTACGCCTGAACAACCAGACGTTCTTCACGAACTGGCTGAGTATGTCCACCCGCGCAGCCTATACCTATACGAGCTCCAACCGGGTGCAACAGAGCTCCAATATTGACGGCCTCTACCTCGCCCTGCTGCGCAACTCCCCCGATTTTGATATCCGCGACTATGTCGGCACTTACTACAACCTCACCGGGCAGGCGTTCCCCAACGCACACCGCGCCTACCGCCGACACCTGGGCTACCCCAACCCGGCCTACGGCAACCCCATCTGGATCACCGACGAACAAAAAGGCACCACCGAGGTCAACCGTTTCATCCTCAATTCTGAACTGAATATTGACCCCCTGTCCTGGCTCAAGTTCACCCTCCGCGGCGGTATAGACGCCTACACCGATCAGCGGGTATACTTCTTCCCCATCCTCAGCGCCGGCGCGCCCAACGGGGAGTTGTTCCAGGACGACATTTCAGAGCGAGAAGTCAATTTCGACGCTATCGCAAAGGGCTCGTTCAAACTAAACCGCGACATCAACCTCCTGGCGACCTTGGGCTGGAACTACAACGACCGCGAGCGCACACTGGTCTATACCAGCCTGGTCGGCTTTCAGGTGGACTACCGCCAGCCCATCACCGCGCTCAACAGCAGCAACGACGCATCGTCCGTCGAGCGCGGCAAGCGCTATGTCCGTTCTAACCGGGGCTACGGCGTATTGTCGTTCGACCTGTACCAACAACTCTTCGTCAACATGAGTGGTACCATGGAGGCCGCTTCTACCGTGAGCGGAAGTTTCTTCTACCCCTCTTTCGACCTGGCCTGGCAGTTTACCAAACTCAAAGGGCTTTCCGGAAACAAGGCCCTCAGCTTCGGTAAACTGCGCGCTTCCTGGGGACAGGTGGGCGTACAGCCGGCCCCCCACCGCTTCCAGACCCTGGGAGAAGCCGGCTTCTCCTACTCTTCCTACAGCGACCCGCTCGCCAGCGCCCAGTTTGGCGGCGGCTACCGCATCAACAACAACCAGGGCAACCCCGGCCTGAAACCGGAAATCAAAACGGAATGGGAACTTGGTGCAGACCTTCGCTTCCTCAGCGACCGCATCGGCCTGACCACCACCTACTACAAAAACAAAATCGAAAACCTGCTCTTTGACGTCGCTACCTCGGCTTCCACGGGGTATACCAGTATCTACACCAACGGTGGCAAGATGGAAAACCGCGGCCTCGAACTGGAACTGGATGTGGACGTCATCAAAAACAAAGCGTTCAACCTCAACGTCTATGCCAACTGGAACAACAACCGCAACAAAGTACTGGATATCCTCGGCGTCGAATCCATTGACCTGACGACCCAGTCCATCAGCTCCCGCGCCGTACAGGGCCAGCCCCTCGGCGTACTTTGGGGCACGCGTATCCTGCGCAAAGCAGACGGCAGCATTAATTTCGATGCCAATGGCTTCCCGCAAATCGCCGGTACCCAGGGCGTCATCGGAAACCCCAACCCCGACTGGCGCGGCGGCCTGGGCACACGCGCCAGCTGGAAAGGAATCACCTTTAATGTCTTGTTCGAACACTCCCAAGGCGGCGATTATGCCGAGCGCACCCGCTTCATCCTGCGCAACTTCGGTACCCACGCCGACGTAGGCAACGAAGTAACCCTTACCCAAGCGCTCAAGAACGTGACCGGGAAAGAATTCCCGGCAGGTACCGTCATCCGGGGCAATATCGGCGATTTTGGCGCAGGCCCCGTCCTGCTCGACCAGGCCTGGTACACCGGCCGCGGGGGGGGCTTGGGCGACGCGGTCATCAACGAACTGGCCATCGGCGATTTCACCTGGACCCGCCTGCGCGAACTCTCGCTCAGCTATAACCTCAACAGCGCCGGGTTCCGCAAAACGACCAAGCTCAGCTCCGTCGTATTCACCGTTACCGGTCGCAACCTGTGGCTCAAAACCGATATCGTAGGCATTGACCCCGATACCAACCAGTTTGGTGTGGACAATGGCTTCGGCATTGATTATTTCACCAACCCGGGCACGCGCTCTTTGCTCTTCTCCCTGCAAATCACCTACTAAAACGAACCCATCGTTGGGTTCTTAGCGTGTTTGTACCATTCACTATAAAACATCCAATACATGAAACCATTCAAAATATTCTTCTTCTTTCTCATCGGGCTTTCCCTCACCGCCTGCGAAAGCTTGGTAGAGGGCATCAATGACGACCCCAACAACATCCCTATCGACGCCTTAGCGGCATCGAGCTTTCTGAGGGGTGCCCAATTGGCCAATATCCAGGTGCAGTTGGGCCACGAACAGCGCATCGCTTCTTCCTGGTCAGGGCATTTCGTGGGGTACCAGAGTTTGTATAAATCGCTGTACGAGTACAACCTCACCTCCGGCGAATCGAACGGGTTCTGGTCGTTCACCTATCAGGGCGTGGTCAACCAGGTGCGCCATATCCGCAATATCGCTCCTGACGATAAACTGCTCGTGGGCATCACTAAGGTCATGGAAGCCCATGCCATCGGTACATTAGCTGCTGCGTATGGGGATATCCCCTATTCCGAAGCTATCAACCCGGCTATTTCCGATCCAAAATTCGACAGCCAGCGCTCGGTGTTCAACGCGCTCCAAACCCTGCTCGACGGTGCCATTGCCGACCTAACCGCCGCTACCAAGCGCAGCTTGCCCGAGGACCTCTACTACGCCGGCGACAACGCCAAGTGGCTGGAAGCAGCCAATACCTTGAAAGCACGCTACTTTACGCTCACCAAAGAATACGACAAAGCACTCGCCGCAGCACAAAAGGGAATCTCAAAAGTGGAGAACAACATGGTGTTCAAGCCGATCAGCTCGACCAACCTGAGCGACAAGAACCTGTTGTACACGCTCTTCTCAGGTAGCCGCGCCGGCGATTTGGGCAACCGCACCAGCTACCTCATCACCACCCTGATCAACCCAGCAGTGGCGACTTCCCGCAACAACGCCAAAACACAGGAAAATGCCCGCCGTACCTATTTGTTGGTAGACGAAAGGACCGGTAGCGCCAACCAGGGGGTAGCCAACGCCCTGGAGCCCATGCCCCTGATTTCTTACGCGGAAAACCAGCTCACGCTCGCCGAGTGCGCCGCCCGCACCCAGGGCTTGACGGAAGGCCTTCAACACCTGAATGCCTACCGCGCCGTACTGGCCTCCGGAAAAGCGTTCAAAAAAATCGTCGCCGCCGACCCGCTCAAATACGATGCCTACGTCGCTGCTGATTTCGATGCGGGGGGAATGGAAAACGCCGATAAAATCGCCCCCGCACGCGCCCTGCTGCGCGAAATCGTGGAAGAGCGCTACATCTCGTTCTTCAACTCCTGGTTGGTGTTCAACGATGCCCGCCGCCTGCGCAAAAGCGATGGCGATGTCGCCGTCAAAATCCCGCTGAACACGACCACGGCAACGCGCTACCCGGAACGCATCATCTATCCGCAAAACGAACTCAATGCCAACGCCAACGCCAAGGAGCCGGCAGAAGGGATTTATTTCGTGGTGGAAGTGAACCGCTAAATAACGTACCGCAAATAGGAGCACGCGATAAAATACCGCTCCGAATAGGATAAAAAGACGTTGGCCACCCATTTTTGCCGTGCAAAAATGGGTGGCCAACGTCTTTTTATCACTCTATTTTTTCTGCTCCCGCTCCTTGACAAAATCCACGATACGGCGCACCGTGCGACGGCGGATATCAATTTCCAGCTCGCGGTTGATTTGCTTGAGCACATACTGGAACTTGAGCGAAAGGCTCTCTTTGCGAATGTCCACTACGCGCAACCAGAAACTGCCCGGCTCGATGAAGTCGTGGTAGTCTTTCAGCGATTCCGTCAAGTAGGTTTCCAACGCCTCCACAGAGGGCACGACGGTCAGCGCTACCTCAAACTCAATGCTCACCCGGCGGATCTGCTTTTTGGTATAGTTGACGATTTCACTGGCAAAAACCTTGGTATTCGGGATGAATATGATGTCGTCGTCTTCGTCTAAAAAAGCAATTTTGGTGAGCCCCAAGTCTGTGATCTTGCCCTTGTGCGAGCCGATTTTCAAGTAGTCGCCTACGGAAATCTCATTGCTGGAAAAGCTGATGATGATACCGCTGATGATTTCCGAAATGTATTCCTTGGACACGATGGCAATAGCCGCTGCAAGGATGCTCAACGTGGTGAACAACGCCCGGGGCTCCACCCCAAACAGCCCGATGATGGTCGTCACCACCGCCCCCGACATCAGGATATAGTAGATGTTTTTGAGGCCCAGCACTACGTTGTCGCCCTGGTTGTCTTTGTAGTGCCTGCGCCGCCGGTAAATCAGCGACAACAGCGCGACCATGCTATTGGCCGATAAAAAGAAGACCAAAAAACCGAGCAATAGATCGGCTTCGCTTTTATACGGGACCACGCCCGGCAGCCATTCCGCATAGCGGGCTTTGATGTAAATAGCAAGGGCAAGGGCAGTGAGGCGGAGAACGAGCAAAAAGGCTTTCATAGGTATGGAGTAAACATATCTAAAAACGCAGGATAGGTGCCAAAGGTTAGCAGCGGTTCGCTATTTTGTGCCGCCGGGGCGATATTTTTTATCAAAGTCCAATATAAAATTTTTATTTTTTGAAAAATATATTTTTAAAAAAATCATTTTTACAACATAAAATTTTTACAATGGCTTATATAAAAGAAGTATGTG
>JBEGMH010000154.1:0-6832 GCA_041183125.1 Bacteroidota bacterium
ATCTTATTTTTTGAAATAATACGGGGGGGGTAGTACCCTTTTGGTGATTCGTGACGAGTGCCCATTTCCGGGGGATTCGGGATGCGTTTTTGCACAACCCCCCACGATTTAAATAAAAAAACCCAAGCACCTGATAACCAGATACTTGGGTAATGACAAGGTCGGGATGACAGGATTTGAACCTGCGGCCACACGCCCCCCAGACGTGTACTCTACCGGGCTGAGCTACATCCCGAATCGCGCTCGCGCGCGCCGTGGGTGATACAGGATTCGAACCAGTGACCTCTGCTCTGTCAAAGCAGCGCTCTAAACCAACTGAGCTAATCACCCCTTTCTGAAAAGCAAAGTGTTTGTACCACCTGCTTTTTCTTGAGCGAGTGCAAAGATAGGACTTGTGCGCCATTTTTAAAAGGGAAACGGCATTTTTTTTGGCCGCTCACCCCAGGCTTCCTCCGAAAGGGGGTAAAGGCTTGTGTTTCAATAGACTTGTTGCGAGGGGAATCATCAAGGGGTCAAAAAGGATTTTCTGGAAAAATCGGCACGCATTACATTTTTTTTAACATAACATGGAAATTACCAGTAGATTCCGTATCCTTGCAGGGTATTTAGGCAATATCCTCTGTCACCACCGGCGCCTGCTCCTCGCGGGGAAGCGCCCGAAAGCCGTATTGTCGGAGTGGTTTTGGCAAAACCTATCAGGTGCGGGGATATTTTGCGGGGATTTGCCCCTGCCCATGCCTTCTTACTACGAAAAACACACACGCCAAAACGGTCCAAAGCCACCCCGCTAACGGTTTCACCCTCCCTTCCTGCGTTTCTACGGGCAAAGTTCTGCGCCTTTGTTTTGCCTGTTTTCAAAAAACCATATCTTGTCCCGGTCAAAGGAACCTGTTTTTTCGGACTACAGACTCTCTTTCGCCATGCACGATATCGAGCCTTATTTCAACTGGAGGGATGACTACGCAGCCGAAGAGGACGAGCGCTCGCCTTTCTACGGAAAGACCTACGACGAGTTCTTTTTCACCAATAAGGTCTATAACTATTTTATTCATCCTCAGTGGGATGAGTTTGGCTCCGCCACGCTCTACCTCAAAGTGCTCTACGTAGACTACGACGACGGCTACGCCATCCTGGAACTGATCGGCGAGTGGAACGATTGCTTACACAACGATATCATGTACCTCAAACGGGAGGTGCTCGAGCCGATGATCGAAGAAGGGGTGTTCCGCTTTGTGCTCATCTGCGAGAATGTCCTCAACTTCCACGGCAGCGACGACTGCTACTACGAGGAATGGTACGAGGAAATCCGCGACGAAGAGGGCTGGATCTGTTTCGTGAATACCCTCCAACATGTCGAAGAAGAAATGCGCCTCACCCGCTTGCATCCCTACATCCATTTCGGAAGCCCTTTCGACCAAATCAACTGGCGGCCTCAAAAGCCGAGGCTTTTATTCCAAATGATTGAAAAAATGTTGTAAAAAACATAAAATTTTATGAAATACGCATTTATTTTATTTTTATTTGGAATATCAGTAACCGCCCAGGCGCAGGGCGGGAACGCCAAGAAGGCGGTTTCCATGCTCCCCGGTGCCGACTTAGCCGGCTGGCACTTGGATGTACCCGACCGGGACACGAACCCTGCTGCTCCTTCCCCTTTTGTGCTGCGGGATGGCGTGCTCGTCAGCCTGGGCAGCCCGAGGGGGCATCTGATCACGGATGCGCCGTACAGCAACTACCGCGTCGTCGTGGAGTACCGCTTCCCGAAAGGACCGGGCAACTGCGGGGTGCTGGTACACGCCTCCAAACCCCGCGCCCTGTACAAGATGTTCCCCCAGTCGCTGGAGGTGCAGATGGAACACGGCAACGCCGGCGAGTTCTGGTGCATCCTCGAAGACATCACCGTGCCGGATATGGAGCGCCGCCGGGGCCCCCGGGAGGAATGGGGCACGACAGAGGGCAAAGCGCGCCGCATCCAGAACCTCACCGAACACTCGGAAAAGCCCCTGGGCGAATGGAACACCCTAATCGTAGAGTGCCTGGGCCGCGAGATCAAGGTCTGGGTAAACGGCGACCTGGTCAACTACGGCAACCAGTGCACAGCGGAGCGCGGCCAGATAGCCCTGCAATCCGAGGGCTCGGAGGTGGAGATCCGGAAACTGACCATGCAGCCTATCCGGCGGCTGAGCAACAAGCCTTAGCCTTCGAAGTCCAGCATGCCCTCCTCTCGCTTGGGTTTTTTATTGATGCCAAACTGGTAGCGCAGGTTTAGGCCCACGCGTTGGGTATCGCTGTAGCGGTCGCCGACGCTGCGGATGCTGCCCTGTGCCAGGGTAAAGCGGGTGCGCATGGTGCGGAAGATATCGTTGGCGTTGAGGGTCAGGATCAGTTTGTTGTTCAGCAGGTTCTGGTTCAGGCCCAGGTTGAGCTGGCCAAAGCGGCCCAGTTCGTAGAAGTTTTGCTGCCCGCCCAACAGCATAAAACCGCTGAGGTTGAGCTTGGTCTGGGGCGCGAGTTTGAGTTGTTGGAAAGTGAACAAGCGCCAGCTCCCCCGGCGGAAGGTCAGGGGTTGGTTTTCGTAGATCCCTTCGTATTCGTTGAAGTTGTATTGGGCGCCGACCACGAAAAAGTATTTTTTGCCCGGCGGTATAGCGCCGATGACCCGGAAGTAGGTTTCGGTATTTTTCCCTACGTTGTCCACGGTCCGCACGGCGACGCGGCTATCTGCGGCGTCCTGATAGACGACGTTGGAAAAAATATCGGTCGTGTAGTTTCTGCCTACCGCCAGGATCGGGCGTTCGTCGAAGCTGATGTTGGCCTCGATGTTTTCGGTAAACTGGGGCTGCAGGGCCGGGTTGCCCGTCTCGTACAGGTACTGGTCTATGTAGCGGATGTAGGGGTTCAGGTTTTGGTATCCGGGCCGGTTGATGGTGCGGCGGTAGATGAGGAACGCGCGGAGTTCGTATTTGGCGATGCTCACCACTTTGCGGCTCAGGTAGGCGTAGGGGAAGAAATCGGCGCGTCGGATGAGGAAGTTGGTATCTACGGGTACGCGCTGTCTGCCGTCCATGAGGGTGTATTCCATGCGGACGCCGGTTTTGAGCAAAAACCCACCTGGCAGGCGCTTGGAGGCCTGAAAATAGGCGGCGTACAGGTTTTCCCGGTAATCGAAGGCGTTGGTGCGCAAGGGGTCGGGGACCAGGCCCTGGTTTTTTATAAAAAAATAATCCGCGGCGCTGCTATAGCTTTGAAAGGTACCCTTGAGTCCCGTTTCTATTTTGAACGCAGCGGGCAGGGACAAGGTCAGGTCGGACTGGAGCAGGAGAAAGCGGCGCTGTTGCTGGTTGTTGCCTTCCCCGACGATGTCGAAGGGTCGGGGCAAGGAGTAGGCGGTTCGGTACTCCTGGTCGTTTTCGTTGGTGTTGTAGGTATAGCTGAGTTTGGTGTCCCACTCGGAGCCGGTACTGTCGAGTTTTAGGTTGAGGCCCAGGTCGTGTTGGAAGCTCAAAAAGGACGATGTGTTGGCGATGCGGTTGTCGTTTTCGGAGAGGATGACGCGCTCGAGCGTCTGGATGCGGTTGAGGTTGGTGGAGCTGACCTCTGCGCTGTTCAGGTTGATGCGGCCGTCGTAGCTGAGGTTGAGGGTGGGTCGGAGGTCGTAATTGGCTCCGAAGCCCAAAAAGCCTTGTTGGCCGGGCTGGCGCGAGAGGGCGTCCTGGTTGATCGTGGTATCCGGGGTCAGGTAGCGGACGGAGTGGAGCTCTTCTAATAAGTCGCGTCGGCTGGCATTGCCGCTGAGGTAGTACGCGCCTTTTTCCCCGCTGTCGTTGAGGTTGAAGCCTATGTTTTGGTTGCCGTATCGTCCCTGGTTCATACCGAAGTTGACCGAGCCGGTGCGGCCGATTTTGACGCCTTTTTTCAGTACCACGTTGACGATCCCGCCCGAGCTGGCCGCATCGAATTTGGAGGAGGGGGTGCGCAGCACTTCTATGCGCTGGATGTTCCCCGGGGGCAGGCTGCGCAGGATGGCGGCGATGTCCTGTGCGCCCATGCGTTGTTCGCGGCCATTGATGTACACCACGGCCGGGGTGGTACTGTTGAGGAATATGTTCCCGTCCTGGTCCACAAAGAGGCCGGGCGTTTTCTCTAACACTTCCAGGGTATTGATGCTCAGGCTGGCCAGGGGTTCGGGATCAATGATGGTCTTGTCGTCTTCCTGTCGGACGAGGGGCCTGCTGGCGGTCACGGTGACTTCTTCCAGGTTCAGGGATGCTTCTTCCAGGACGAAGGAGAGGCGTTTCATGCCGGCTTTGACCGCGATCTGCTCCTCCCGCGTCTGATAGCCGACATAGCTGATGCGCAGGCGCCAGTTGCCCGGTTCCACGCCGGGGAGCTGGGCGACCCCGTCCAGGTCACACACGCCGGCTATCTGCCGGTTGGTGTCGGGGAAATGCTGGATTTGCACGGTAGCCCCGGGGAGGGTTTCTTTCCCCTTGTTCCGCACTTCTACTTCAAGTACCTGGGCTACAAGGGCTTGGAAAGATAAACTGAGTAAAAACAACACAAAAAAGGCGCGCATGGGAAGAATTTGCGCGAAAATAAGGCCTGTCGGCTTATTTATGCAAAAAACTCTACTAATGAACTATACACTCGGATGAAAGGGCTGGGTATAAAGGCCTTTTTCGCGCTATAAAAAATATTGTGAATGCGGGATTGTGTAAAAAGGTGTTTTTATACAGCCATATAGATCATATAGCCCACGGTTTCAACCGTGGGGCCATATAGATCATATAGCCCACGGTTTCAACCGTGGGGCCATATAGATCATATAGCCCACGGTTTCAACCGTGGGGCCTATGTGGTGGGGGCGATATTTTTGGGAATCGTGTTCGCATACCCCGGTCGCCATTTCACAACCATATTGCATAACCCTAAACCCACGGTTGAAACCGTGGGCTATGTGATGGGATGATGTTTTTTGAATCGTGGACACCGGAAATTCCCGTCTACGTCTACATGAAACCCACGGTTGAAACCGTGGGCTTTTCACACCCCCGCTCAGAACCCTGCCGGGTGCTTTTTATGGTGTTCGGTCGCCTGCTGGAAGGCGAGGGCTACTTCGAGGGCCATGCCTTCCTCGTACAGTTTGGACGTGAACGAGATGCTGGTGGGGCGGCCGTTGCGTTGGAAGCCGTTGGGCACGACGACGCAGGGGTGGCCGGTGTAGTTCGTAATGGTGAGGCTGCTGCTGCCGAAGGATGGGTGTACATACACATCCACTTTAGAGAACACCTCCCGGTGCATGGCTTCGATCAGTTCGCTGCGCTTGCGGTTGGCTTGAAGGTATTCCACGGCTGGGATGAAGCGGGCGCCCCGGAACACGTTGGGCCAGGCGTTTCGGATTTGGCGCACCATGAGGTCGTCGCGGTTGCTGCGCGTGAGCTCGTCGAAGGCCGCTGCGGCTTCTGCTTCGAGGATGATGCGGATATCGGGCAGCTCGGGGAGGCGGATGGGGGTCAGCTCGAAGCCGAGGGATTGCAAGGTAGCCAGGGCGGCGCTGTCTTGGGCGCGGAAAGGGTACGGGCGTTCGAAATCGGATTTGAGGTAGCCGATTTTGAGGTCTTTCGGACCGGATTTGGCGTTGAAGTTGAACGGGGCCGACACGACGGCGAGGTCTTTGCCGTCGTATCCATAGATGGCCTGGAACACCAGGGCGCAATCCTCCACATAGCGGCAGATGGGCCCGATTTTGTCCATGGACCAGGCCAGGGCCATCGCCCCGTGGCGGCTGACGCGCCCGAAGGTGGGGCGCAGGCCGGTCGCCCCGCAGGTCGTGGAAGGGGAAACGATGGAGCCCAGCGTTTCGGTGCCGATGGCGAAGGGGAGCAGCCCTGCGGCGACGGCGGAGGCCGAGCCTGCAGAGGAGCCGCTGGAGCCCGTTTTCAGGTCCCAGGGGTTTTTGGTGGTGCCACCGTACCAGACGTCGCCCCAGGCGAGGGCGCCGAGGGTCAGCTTGGCTACGAGGACGGCGCCGGCCGCTTCCAGTTTCTGAACCACCGTGGCGTCGTAGTCCAGCACCTGGTCTTTGTAGGGCATAGCGCCCCAGGTCGTGCGGTAGCCTTTTTTCGCCAGGAGGTCTTTTGCGCCGTAGGGGATGCCGTGCAGCGGCCCTTTGTACTTACCCGCTTTGATCTCGCTGTCGGCGCGGCGGGCCTGCTCCAGGGCCAGGTCTTCGGTCAGGGTGATGACGCACTGCAGGGTGGGGTCGTGTTTTTTAAGGCGTTCTATGAAAAAGCGGGTCAGCTCTTCGGAGCTGATTTGGTGGGTGCGGATCAGTTCGGCGAGTTGCTGCACCGAGTACCAGGCCAACTCGTCCCGGTTGGTGGGCAGGGTGGTTTTGGCAGCGCCGGAGAACACCCGGGGAAGCTGTTCGAGGGGGGGCGAATAGCCCATGGGCATGGGGTTGAAGACCAGCGCCGGGGAAACCGCGTTGTCGAGCGCTTGTTTTCGCAGGGCGTCGTACGATTTGCGGTTGTCTTCCAGGTCGGGCAGCAGGGAATCAATTTCCTGGGCGCTAAATTCCAGGTTCATGACCTTCGCTGCGCTGCGGATATCGTCTGCTTGGAGCAGATCGGCCAACCAGGGGCCGGTAAACGCACCGGCCACAAAGACCAACGCTAAGCCGAGGACATAGAAAAGCGACTTGAGAGTACCCATCGTGACACGTTTTGTATGCGGCTCAGGAATGGGGCCGCACTTGTTTTTGGATAAAAAATAACATTACGCCCATGAACAGCAGGGCAATCCAGACCGCAAAAACGTACTGGGAGATCCC
>JBEGMH010000155.1:0-10022 GCA_041183125.1 Bacteroidota bacterium
CTCCTCCTCTGGTAAATCGGAGGCTTCTAATTGGAACAGTTCGTCAATGGAGCAGTCTAGGAAAGGGAAAAGAGCGCTCTTTCCTCTCATTGCAGCAAGCCCGGTGTTCATTTTTATGTAAATTTGCATTTCAAATGCAAATTTACATAAAAAATACTCGTATGATTCCACGCTTGCTCGGTGACAGCCTAAGAGAATGCATTCGGTACTTTCCTGCTATTTATGTAGGAGGTCCGAGGCAATCAGGGAAAACGACCCTGTTGCGGGGGACTTTTCCTACCCTTCCATACGCCAATTTAGAGGATCCCGATGTGCGGATGTTTGCAGAGACCGATCCGAGGGGTTTTTTGGCTTCCTTTCCGGCGGGGGCCGTTCTCGACGAAGCCCAGCGGGTGCCGCACTTGTTCTCCTATTTGCAGCACGTACTGGACAGCAACCCGCAGCTTCGCTTTGTGCTCTCTGGTTCGCAGAATTTTTTGTTGATGGAAAAGATTACCCAATCGCTTGCCGGGCGGGTGGGGATTTTGAACCTTCTGCCTTTGGGCTTCGAGGAGCTTCCCGTAGAAACCAGCGGGGGACTATCCGCTTTGCAATGGGCCTGGCAGGGGGGATTCCCGGTGTTGTACGATCGGGGGAGCCCACCACACCTGGTGTTCCCCAATTATGTGGAGACCTACTTGCAGCGTGACGTGCGGCTCTTGCAAAACGTGGGGGACCTCAATCGGTTCAACCGTTTCGTTCGCTTGGCGGCAGGGCGCTCGGGACAGCTTTTGGAGTTGTCGTCGCTGGCGAGGGACGCGGACGTTTCCGTAAATACCGTCAAGTCCTGGCTATCGGTACTGGAAGCTTCTTACCTCGTCATCTTCCTCCAGCCCTACTTTGAGCGGTACAACAAGAGGCTGATCAAATCGCCGAAGCTGTACTTCACCGATACCGGGTTGTTGTGCTACCTGCTCAACATTACCTCGCCCGATGAACTGCGCACCCATTATTTCTACGGCAACATCATGGAGACCATGCTCCTGATGGAATGGTACAAAAAGAGTACCCACCGAGGGCAGCGCCCCCGGTTCTGGTTTTGGCGCGACAGCAACGGCAACGAGATAGACCTGCTCATCGAAGAAGCAGGGGGTCTCCGGGCCATAGAGTTCAAGGCGTCCCAGACCTTCAACTCCCGTCATTTTTCAGGCTTGGCCTGGTGGCAGAAGGTGTCCGGTACCAAGCCGGAGGCCTGCTCCGTGGTGTATCTCGGCGAGCAGGCATTCCAGACCGGCCAGGGCGCGCTGATCCCCTGGCGCGATGCCCTCCTCCCCGACCCCCGCACATAGCTGGTTTGGATAGGTGAAAAGGGCAAAGTGTCCCGCGAAGACACGAAGGGGGAAGTATGGCGGCCTTCGCATCTTCGCGTGACCATAACTCCGGAACGGTAGGCTTCAGCCCGTTCGGCTTCGCCATGCGTGCGGGAGTGGGGCGTTGGTTGGGGGTTGGTATCCTGCCTGTTCGATCTGACTGCCTAAAGGCCCATGGCGTCGGTTAGGTCGGCACCCTCCAGGTCGGCCTCGCTCAGGTTGGCCCCGGTCAAGTCGACTCCTTTCAGATTAGCCTCGCGTAGGTCAGCCCCGTTCAGGTTGACATTATCCAAGTCAGCCTCACGCAGGTCGGCACCCTCCAGGTCGGCCTCGCTCAGGTCGGCTTTTGGCAAATGTGCCCAGCCCAGGTCGGCCTCGCTCAGGTCGGCACCGCACAGTTTAGCTCCTTCCAGGTTCGCCCCTTCTAAGTTGGCCGAGCCCAGTTCAGCTCCTTCTAAGTTCGCTCCGCTCAGGTCAGCTCCCGAAAACTCCCGCTCTCCAGCGGCATAGCTGGCTAATAATTCTTCTCTCGTCATCGCAAGAAAATTGAAAAAGTGAAAAAATAGACCCGTGGCACCGGGCATCCTCGAGGGGGGTAAGAGTCTCCTTTCCCCTACTCGATGCGCTTCTACCACAAGCCTTTGTACGCTGACAAAGATGCCCCACATATTTTGAAGAAAACTGCAAAAACTACCAAGAAAACTGCAAAATGAGGGTAGTTTGGAGGAAAACAGGGGTGTGCAGGCTGCTTGGCTGCCCCTCACTGGCTGGTGCGGGGGCAAAGTGTCGTGTAAAGATGCGAAGGTACGAGGGGGGAAGTATGGCGGCCTTCGCGTGCTATTTTTTCGCTCGCAAAGCCGCAAAGCCGCAAAGAAAAACGTCGCTTGCGCGAAGCACCCCGCATGCCCTTCCCTTCATCTTGAACACGATTTTGAGGATTAAACGATTTACAGGATGCAATACCATCCTGTCCATCCTTTAAATCCTTAAAATCGTGTTCAGATAAAGGAGGCGAGGCATTTTTTTCTCGCAAAGCCGCAAAGCCGCAAAGAAAAACACCGCTTTTCACCCGCGGCGAGACCCCGTCGGTATCCCCATCCTGCCCATCTATTTCCTGGGTGAGTCCCCGGAGGGCTTCGAAGACGTTCCCATCATCCTGGTGGACCGCCAGGCTCGAGACCACTACACCTTGGAGCCCCTTGAAGGAACTAACCGCTTCATAGATGCGTTGTTCCACAAAGGGATATTGATCAACACACCGGCACTGCCGCGCCTGGGCCGCGACGAGACCGAAAAGCTCCTCTGTGTGTTCAGCAAAGCAAACCAAACCAAAGATCCGAATATCATGAGCGTAGAAAATACCACCATCCACGAAGCGCACTGGCCCCTCCCCCGCCGCTTGGAAATCGCCATCCAGGAAGGGGAACTCCGCCGCGCCATGACCGCAGAAGACGAGTTCTTGGCCGAAATCCACCAGCAGGAACAATTGTTCGCCGATACCTTTTACGCCATGCAAGAAGCCCTGCTCAAAAAGGAGCAGGCCGAACGGCAAACGGCAGTAGCGGAACGGCATAAAGAAGCAGCGGAACGGCAAAAGGCAGAGGCCCTGCATGATAAAGAAGCAGCCGAACGCCAAAAGGCAGAGGCCCTACACAAACAAGAGCAGGCAGAACGGCAGAAAGAAGAAGCCCTGCATAAACAAGGCGAAGCCATCCGCCTACTGATGCAGTTGGGCGTTTCCAAATCCGAAATCGCCCAAAAACTCGGTCTCTCCGAGGAGGATATGGAGCGCTACTAACCCCCTACGGTTCATACAGATAAGGGAAAATCGTCTTCACAAAGATGGCCACCAGCAGGATAGCCGTCAGGTTGAGGAGCACGCCGGCCCGGACCATCTGCATCATCGTCAGGTGGCCGCGGGCGAAGACGATGGCGTTGGGCGGGGTGGACATGGGCAGCATGAAGCCCGCACTGGCGGCCAGGGTCACGGGGATGCACATCTCCTCCGGGGCAATACCCATACTGACGGCAATACCCCCGACTACGGGCAGGAAGATAGTGACCTGGGCGACGTTGGACATGACTTCCGAGAGGAAGACCGTCACCGCGGCCAGCCCCAGGATGACCACCCAGCCCGATACGTCGAGCCCCCGGAACTGGTCGCCAATAAGGTCTATGATGCCCGTACGGGCCAGCGCATCCGCTAAACTGAGCCCACCACCGAAGAGCAGCAAGATACCCCAGGGAAGGCGCTCGGTGTCTTTCCAGTCGAGCAGGAACTTGTGCTTCGACCACTCGATGGGGATGACGAAGAGGAGAATAGCTGCTAACAGCGCTACCGCCGTATCGGATAGGCTGATGAAGGGCAACAGGCCTTTGATAGGACTTTGGAAAATCCAGCAAAAAGCAGCGAAGACGAACACGGCCAGCGTGCGTTTCTCCCCTTTCTGCATCGGCCCCAACTCATCCAGTTCAGCTTGTATCAGCTCTTGGGCCCCGGCAAAGCGCCCCAGATGGCTGGGGTACATCCATTTTACGAGAATGACGTAGGACGCCAGGAGCAACAACAACGCAAATGGAAAACCCACCGCAAACCACTCCGCAAAGCTTACTTCGATCTGGTGCGCCTCGCGCATGTAGGCAGCAAAAACCACGTTGGGCGGCGTGCCGATGATGGTCGCCATGCCGCCAATGCTCGAAGCGTACGCCACGGCCAACATCATCGTCAGCGCAAAACGCTGCATGCCTTGTTCCTTCCCCTCGCCGACGCGCCTGCGCAACAGGTCAATGACCGAGGAAGCGATGGGCAGCATCATGATCGCCGTGGCCGTATTGCTGATCCACATGCTGATGAACGCCGTCGCCAGGAAAAAGCCCAACACAATCCCATCGGCGTTGGTGCCGGTGAGGCGGATGATGTTCAAAGCAATCCTGCGGTGTAGGTTCCAGCGCTCCATGGCCAATGCAATGACGAAGCCCCCCATGAAGAGGTATACCACCGGGTTGGCATAGGGCGCCGCCGCTTCGTCGAGCTTGGCAACCCCCAACATGGGCAGCAACAGCATGGGCAGCAAGGCAGTGACCGCCATCGGCACCGCTTCCGTAACCCACCAGGAAAGCATGAGGGCAGCCAATGCCATCACTTTCCATCCTTCCGGACTTAATCCCGACGGACAAGGAAGCAGGAGCAGGAGCAGGAAAAGCAGCGGGCCGCTCAGGAGCCCTATTCGTTTTAGGTGCATATCAGTAAGATTTATCTACATCCAGGTCTGCAAAGTAAACCAGATTTTAGGGAAATGAATACCTGAAGGCTATGATTTTGAGGAATAGATGCCCGATATCTGTTTTTTGCCCCGGTGTAAAACTTTTACCCCGGTGTGCTGTATTTTATTTACAATTTCCTCTGTATGGCAAAAAAACAAAAACAACCGAATTATTTGAATTTGGCTTTTTTTGCCAAATATAATTCTTTTTTTTGGAGTTTTCTTTGCCTGCTCTGGACTTCTCCCGCCCAAGCCCAAAAATTCGAGGACCCGAAGTTCAGTTCGCTGAGCCAGCGGCAATTTGACATCCCTTTCGAGTACGAGAACAACTTCATCATCGTCAACGTGGTGTTCAACAATGTCTTCCCCCTGCGCTTCATCTTCGACACAGGGGCGGAGTACACGATCTTGTCGAAACGGGAGATCACGGATTTGCTACAGGTGGACTACCACAAGCGGTTTACGCTACAAGGCGCCGATATGCGCACAGACCTCTACGCCTACCTGGCGCGGGGCATCACCATGAACATCGGCAACACGCGGCACATCAACCGCTCCATCCTGGTCCTGGAAGAAGATTATTTCCGTTTCGAGGAGTTCTCCGGCATACAGGTGCACGGGATTCTGGGAGCGGATTTGTTCAAGCGTTTTGTGGTCAGAATCAATTACAAACGGCGTATCATCACGCTGATAGACCCCGATGCGTTCCGCCCCTCGCGCACGGGCAGCACGTTCGAGTACCCCCTGGAGATGCAGCGCAACAAACCGTATATCTCGGTGCCGATACGTTTGGCCGGGGATACGATTATCCGGACCAAGCTGTTGCTCGACACGGGCGCGAGTATGTCCTTGTTGTTGTACACCAATACCCATCCGGGGCTGCACCTGCCGGAAAAGACCATCCCCAGCAACATCGGTATGGGGCTGGGCGGGTTCCTGCAGGGCTACCTAGGGCGCATCCCCCGTCTGGAGATACAGGACATAGCCTTTCACGAAGTGGTCACAAACTTTCAAGAACTGCCGCCGGGAGTGGACACGGCAAGCATGGTACGGCGCAACGGAATCCTGGGAAACCCCCTCCTGAGCCGTTTCATCCTCACGCTGGACTACCCGCGGGAGCGCTTGTACCTCAGCCCGGTGCCCGGCTACCGCAGCAAGTTCGAGTACGACCGCAGCGGCCTGGTGATCATCGCTTCCGGCCCCAACCTGACGAAGTTCACCGTCTTCGACGTCATTCCCAACAGCCCGGCGGCACGGGCCGGGCTGCGCCGGGGCGACGAACTGCGGCGTATCAACGGCTTTCCCGCCGTCTTGATGTCATTAGCCGAGGTAAACGCCCGGTTCCGCCGCAAACCCGGTACCAAAATCCGCTTACAAGTCGAGCGGAACAGCGTGCGCATGGAAAAGCGTTTCCAGTTGGAGCAATTGATTTAAGGCTCAGGGCTTTTTTTTGCGCTTCACTCATTAGGAAAGCAAAAAAGTATTATTTTTGCAGCCGATTTATTCATACTAAAATAGTTTACCATGTTCGCAATTGTAACGATAGCTGGTCAGCAGTTCAAAGTCGAGGAAGGGCAGGAGCTCTTCGTCCACCAGCTAGCCGCTGCTGAGGGCGATGCCGTAACGTTTGACCAGGTACACCTGGTGGACCGCGACGGGAACGTCCAGGTGGGCAAGCCGGTGCTTCCCATCCAGGTCAAGGCCACGGTCCTGGGCCATCAAAAAGGGGACAAAGTGATCGTCTTCAAGAAAAAGCGCCGCAAGGGCTACCGCGTGAAGAACGGACACCGCCAGGCCTTCACCAAAATCAAAATTGACGCTATCGCCTAATCCCGCCACGCGGATTTGGTTTTTTTCATCACGATCAAAAAAAACACGATACCATGGCACACAAGAAAGGCGTAGGTAGTTCGGATAACGGGCGGGACAGTAAAAGCAAACGTCTCGGCGTAAAATTGTTCGGTGGCCAGCTCGCACAAGCAGGCAATATCATCGTCCGCCAACGCGGCACCAGGTTCCACCCGGGCGAGAACGTATACATGGGCCGCGATTTCACGCTCCATGCAGCCATAGAAGGACGCATATCCTTCAAGCGCCAAAAGCATGACCGCACGTTCGTGAGCGTCCTGCCCCTGGAAACAGCTGCTCCGGTAGCCCGGCAAGCCGCACCGCTAACCGCTGCCGCCCCCGTTGCAACGGCTGCCCCGGCAGCCAAAGCAGTTACCCACACGCTGCCCTCCGGCAAAAAAATCAAAGACAACGAAATCAAAGCGATCGAGGGCATCGGCCCGAAAATCGAAGAGCTCCTGCACAACGCCGGCATCACCTCCTGGGCACTGCTGGCCGCCAGCACCCCGGAAGCCCTTAAGGAAATCCTGGAGCAAGGCGGCAGCAAATTCGCTATGCACGACCCCAGCACCTGGCCCAAGCAGGCCCAGTTGGCCGTGAACGGGGACTGGGAAGCACTGGAAGCATACCAGGACCAACTCAAAGGAGGTAAAGAGGAGTAAAGTCACTCCCCTTCCTGCATACAAGCCCCCGCACAGGGGACATAAAAAAATTCCTCGCCTGACTAGGCGGGGAATTTTTTTTGAGGCGTTGTCGAAAGACCTTTTTACCCGACGCTACCAAAAAACATTCTGAATGTGTCTTTGCTTTTTTGATTTTGCTTCGCAAAATCAAAAAAGCAAAGACACATTCGTCGTTTTATTTTAGACTTGTTGCGAGGGGTCAGCAGGGTGGGAAAAAAGAGTCATTTATGGCTTGATCACCCCCTCCTGCACCGCTTCTTCCTGGATACCGTGCAACTGCACCGGATCAGGCTTGCGCCGCAGACGCATATTCAGCATCTCTACGAGCAGGGAGAAGGCAATGGCGAAATACAGGTAACCTTTGGGTACCGCCCCTATTTCCGTACCGGCAACCGTCAAGTGCGACAGGTGCGCCCCCTCGGCAATCAGCATGAAGCCGATCAGGATGAGAAACGCCAACCCCAGCATCTGTATCGTCGGGTGCCGGTTCACAAACTGCCCCACCGGGCCGGCAAACAGCATCATGATGAGCACCGAGGCGATGATAGCGATGATCATCACCGACAAGTCTTTCGTCAAACCGATAGCCGTCAGGATGGAGTCGAAAGAAAAAACGACGTTGATCAGGGTAATCTGGACGATGACGTTGGTCAGCGTAGTGCCTGCTTTGGATCCTTTCCCAGCATCCTCCACATGGCTCCCTTCTAGTTTGTGGTGTATCTCCGAGGTGCTTTTGTACAAGAGGAACATACCCCCAATAGCCAAAATGATGCTCTGCCCGGTGAACTCACCGTGCATCAGGCTGTTGTGCAGCGTGAACAGCGGCTCCTGCATCGCCACCAAATAGCTGATGCCAAACAACAGGGCGACACGGAACACCATCGCCAAGACCAAACCGATGTTGCGCGCCTGCCCCTGCTGGCTCTGCGGCAACTTGTTGCTGACAATGGAGATGAAAATAATGTTGTCAATACCCAAAACAATCTCTAGAAAGGTCAGGGTCAATAAACTCACCCAAACACTAGGATTGGAGAAATCAGGGAAAAATGCAAGGTTTAACATGGTTTGCGCTTTTTGTGGCGCAATTTTACGGAGAATTCAGGGAATGCCCAAATGCGGCACGTCAGTCCTCCAACAAATCCGGCCTGCGGGCCTGGGTGCGCTCTAAGGCTTTTTCATAGCGCCAGTCTTCGATTTTGGGAAAATTGCCGGACAACAGCACCTCCGGCACCTGCCAGCCGCGGAACTCGGCCGGACGGGTATAAACAGGCGGTGCGAGAAGCCCGTCTTGAAAGGAGTCCAACAGGGCCGAGCTCTCATCGCCCAACACGCCGGGAATGAGGCGGCCAATAGCGTCCACCACTACCGCCGCCGCTAACTCGCCCCCCGACAGGACGAAATCCCCAATGGAGATTTCCATGGTGATGAAGTGCTCGCGCACGCGCTCGTCCACGCCTTTGTAATGCCCGCAGAGAATGAGCAAGTTTTCTTTCATGGACAGCCGGTTGGCCATGGGCTGGTCGAACAATTGGCCGTCCGGGCTCATATAGATGACTTCGTCGTACGGGCGCTGTGCCTGCAACTGCTCGATACAGGCAGCGATGGGCTCGATCATCATGACCATGCCCGCCCCGCCGCCAAACGCGTAGTCGTCGAGCTGCTGGTGCCGGCCCAAGCCAAAGGGTCGAAGGTCGTGCACCACGACCTCCAACAACCCTTTCTGCTGTGCCCGCTTCAGGATGGAATGGCCAAAAGGGCTTTCCAGCAACTCGGGCATCAAAGTGATGATATCAATGCGCATACGCAAACCTGCGACAGGTACAGCTTTAGTTGATCTTCAAAAGCTCTACCTCGAAGATGAGCGTCGCGAAAGGCCCTATCACACCGCCCGCGCCGCGCTCGCCATAGCCAAGGTCGTAGGGGATGAAGAACTTCCACTTAGCGCCCAGGGGCATGAGCTGCAAGCCTTCCACCCAGCCCTGGATGACCTGGGTGACGCCAAAAGTAGCCGGCTCACCGCGGTCCACCGAGCTGTCAAAAACAGTTCCGTCCACCAGGGTGCCCGTATAGTGTACTGTCACGCGGTCGGCAGCGGTCGGCTTGGGACCGGAACCCGCTGTGAGCACCTCGTATTGGAGGCCGCTGGGCAGCGTTACCACACCGGGGCGCTTGCCGTTTTCCGCGAGGAACTTCTTGCCTTGCTCTACGTTGCCCGCATATTTTTTGCTCTCTAATGCCATCATGTGCTGCTGTACGATATTGTTGCACTGCTGCACGTCGTACCTCAGTTTGGCCCCTTTGAGCACGTCCTGGATACCCTGGGCGAGCTGCGCCTGGTCCAGGCTGTCCAGGCCCTGGCTTTTGAGGTTTTGTGCAATCAACACACCGAAGCTGTAGCTGACCGAGTCCATGGGCTGTTTTGAATTTTGTGCCCGAAGGCCTGTGATGAAAAATAGACCTGCGAAAATGATTACAATCCTCATTGCTTTTTTTTTTGCAAGATTAAGAATAAATTTTGATTCGCCCCCCCGTTTGCAGGTGGGAATCCACGGGGACGGAGCGCTTCCCTCCGCTCAGTCCCCTTCCCCCCAGCGATACGTCGAAATATCGAACCCAGCGAGGTCGAGGATGCGGTCCACTACCGTAGCCGCCAGGGCCTCGAAGGAGGCAGGGCGGGAATAGAACGAAGGGCTGGCCGGGCATATTATACCGCCCGCCTGGGTGATCAGCACCATATTTTGTAGGTGGATCAAGCTGTACGGCGTGTCGCGGGGCGCCAGGATCAGCCGCCTCCGCTCTTTGAGGATGACGTCTGCGGCGCGGGTCGTCAGGTCGGTGGATATGCCGGAGGCGATGCGCCCTAATACGCCCATGGAGCA